>NZ_CP092334.1:2193617-2494133 GCF_018595685.2 Flavihumibacter rivuli | reverse complement strand
GTGTGATCAACAACGCGTTTGTTGAAGTTCGTCCGATCAAGAACCTGATCTACACCCTTAGGGCTTCAGTGGATTACCAGAATGGTCTGGACTTCCAGAGCCTGGATCCCCGCCATGGTGACGGTCGTAGCGTGCGTGGTCTGGTGTTCAACCAGAGTCTTAACCGTAACCGTTTCGTACTCCAGAACGTGTTGAACTATTCTGAATCATGGGGCAACCATAACCTGGCTGCTACCGGTGGTTACGAAGTTCAGCGTGATGTATCTAAATTCTTCAGCGCCCAGGGCCAGGATATTGCCAGTTTGTTCTATCAAACCGATAACATCATCTCTGGTAGCTATGTTACCCAGCAGTCTGGTGGTAGCATGGGTAAGAGCGGTTTCACTTCCCTCTTCGGTCGTTTGAGCTATAACTTCGCTGACAAGTACTTCATCGAAGGAAGTATCCGTCGTGATGGCCAGTCTTCCCTGGCTGAAGCCAATCGCTACGGTACCTTCCCTGGTGTATCAGTGGGTTGGCGTGTTTCCCAGGAAGGTTTCTGGAGTGGCCTCGGATTGGATAAGACCATCAACGAGTTCAAGCTCCGTGCATCCTGGGCAACTGTGGGTAACGCCCTTGGTGGTTTCCCTGCCCTGACCACATTTGGTCTGGCTCCTTATGGTGCTGTGAACGGTATCGCCTTCAACAGCCTGGGTAACCCTGACCTGCTTTGGGAAAAGAACGAGAAGCTTGACTTCGGTTTCGATATGGGCTTGCTGAACAGCCGTATCAACCTGACCTTCGACTATTTTATCAACAAGAACAACGACCAGGTATTGTTCGCTCCCCTGCCTACCTCACTGGGTGTACCGGGTAATGGTATCTTCCAGAATATTGGAGACATGGAGAACAAGGGTTATGAAATTGCCATCAACGCTACTGTTATCAACAAGAAGGACTTTAGCTGGGATATCAATTTCAACTATACCAATGTTAAGAACACCGTTAAGGAACTGTACCTGAACCAGGATGTTATTTCCAACTACAATATCCTGCGTGTTGGCCAGCCGATCAACGCTATCTATGGCTATGAGTATGCTGGTGTAAACAGTGGTAATGGTAACCCCATGTACCGCAAGGCTGATGGTACTTTGATCCAGGGTAATATTGCCAACTCTACCTATTACACAGTAGTGAAGGAAGATGATCCTGCACTGGGTACACAGTCTTCCCTGACCGGCGGTGACCGTAAGGTATTGGCGAGCGCCCTGCCCACTTACTTTGGTGGTTTCAGCAACAACTTCCGTTATAAGGGATTTGAGTTGAATATCTTCTTCCGCTATAGCGGTGGCAACAAGATCATGAACCTGACAAGGCAGGAGGCCCTGATGAGCCAGGCCTTCCTGAACAATGGTAAGGAGATCCTGGAGCGCTGGACTGCTGCCGGTGATGTTACCAATGTCCCCCGCCTTTGGTATGGTCGTGACAACTTCACCAACCTGCAGGGTTTTGCTAGTTCCCGTTTCGTAGAAAGCGGCAATTTCATCCGCCTGGATAACCTGCAGTTGGCTTACAACCTGAATCCTGCTACACTTAAGCGTATGACCAATAATGCAATCAGCTCTGTTCGCTTCTTCATCCAGGGCCAGAACCTGTGGCTGATCACTGATTACAAGGGTATCGATCCGGAGAATATCTCTGAAGGCGGTATTGACAACAACACCGTTCCCCAGCCCCGTATCCTGTCAGCAGGTTTGAACATTGGTTTCTAATTCGCTTCAACAAAAAACTTAGACTAGTATGAAACATATCAATATCAGAAATAAAGTTGCTGCTGCGGTCCTGGCCAGTACCATGCTGCTGACCGCCTGTGACAAGAAAGTATTGGACGTAGGTCCATACGCCAGTATTCCTTTTGAATCTGCCTTTTCCACACCTGCCCAGGTGGAACTGTCCATGAACGGTGTGTACGATGCCGGCCAGAGTGGTTTCTATTCTGGTGGTGCCGTGCGTGGATATCCTTTTGGTGCAGCCAATATTGAGCAGGGGGATATGCGTGGTGAGGACATGCTGAACCAGGCATTGTTCTACCAGATCACTTATGAGGCTACCTATAACTCTGGTACCCTGAACAACAACTTCATGTTCTTCACCTTGTATAACATGATCAACAAGGCGAACCTGATGGTGGAGGGTTCACGTTTTGCAGGTACCAATACCATTATTACAGATGCAGCTGCCAAGCAGTACGAGGCTGAGGCCCGTTTCCTGCGTGCGATGGCCCACCATGAACTGGTAATCAACTTCGCCCGTCCCTACGCTGATGGAAATGGTGCCCAGAAGGGTATTATTTACCGCGACTTCCCGATCACTGATCCTGCTTCCATTGAAGCAGCACGCAGCCTGACCCGTGAAACCGTTGCCCAGAACTATACCAAGATCCTGGCTGACCTGGATTTTGCTGAGACCAACCTGCCAGCCACCGGTGCTGCGGGTAATGCCATTGCCAATGGCTTTACCGGTACCTACCGTGCCACCAAGGCTGCCGCTATTGCCCTCAAGATGCGTGTGAAAATGCACATGCGTGACTGGGCTGGCGTGATCACAGAAGGAAACAAGCTGGTTCCTGCCGCTGCTCCTTTTGTAAGCCCGATCGGTGGATGGGCGTTGACCTCTACTCCTGAAGGTCCATTTGCCAACAACCTTTCTACTGAATCCATCTTCTCTATCAGGAATAACGCTACCGATAACCCTGGTGTGAACGGTGCGTTGGCCCCCATGTACGGTAACCCCAACCTGGGTGGTCGTGGACTGGTTCGCGTAAGCCCGGTTATCTGGAGCGATGCTGACTGGAAGTGTTCTGACCTGAGAAGGGAAAATGGCAAGATGGTGGATGTGATCACCAATACTTCTGGTGCCATCACTGCTGTATTCAGCAAGAAGTATCGTGATATCACCAATTCATCTGATGCTGCTCCCCAGATCCGTTATGCAGAAGTACTGCTGACCCTTGCTGAAGCAGAAGCCCGCCAGAATGGTCTCACCCAGAGGGCTGTAGACCTGATGAATGCGGTTCGTAACCGTTCCGTACTCGCAGGTGACGAGCGTTATACCCTTGCCAGCTTCGCTGATGCCAAGGCCCTTATCACTGCCATCCTGAAGGAAAGGAGGATCGAGTTCCTGGCTGAAGGAAAGCGTTGGGGTGATATTCATCGCCTGGCCCTGGATGCCGATTTCGCACCCATTGCAGGTGGTGGTATCCCGTCTAAGTACGGAACCGGTGCCAGCGTAACCGGAAGGATGAACTGCGCCGGTGGCGTTACCTTAACAAGGGCCGTGCCAGCGATCCCCTACAGCGATTTCCGTTTCATCTGGCCAATTCCGCTTGATGAAACCCAACAGAATCCCAACTTTGAGCAGAACCCGAATTATTAATTCGGTTGATGTGATAGAAAGACCGCTTCAGTTGAAGCGGTCTTTTTTTTGATATGAATTATACCATTGGATATTTGAAAAATTCAACTACCCATAAGCGTTAGTATCCCTATATATAGTAAACTTTTGATTTTTTGTTGGCTTTATGCAATGATTACCATTGCTACCTTAACAACTCCATCATTCCTGTGTTAGTGTTCTGATATTTTGCAAATCATAATAGGAAATGCAGGGGCTCATGAATTAGGTCCTCGCATTTTCGTCACACACACAGGAAAAACATATACGGTTATGAACAGTAGCCAACTAGCTGCCCATGCGCAGGAATCATCTCCTGCGCAGGTTATGCATGCGCCTTGCATGCATGTATATCAAGGTCCCCCCGATCATCGCAAACTCCTTATAGTGGTGTCGCCTTAGCCTCTTACAGCTAACGCACCATCCTAATTGCTTTTTTTAACACACACACAGAGATGTACATGAGAAAACTCCTGATCATGACTGCGTGCATGATTGCCCTGGGTGGGCAGTTATTTGCACAGACCCGTACCATCAAGGGGCGGGTTACAGATGCCACAGGTAAGCCTGTGGCCAATGCATCCGTTATGGTGAAAGGTACCAAGAATGGTACCACTACTGCCGAGGACGGATCCTATACTATTACCATTCCGGAGAATGCCAAAGACCTCGTCGTATCCGCGGTAGGTTATGGCGAACTGGAACAGCGCATTGGCAATGGTGATGCAATCAACATTTCCCTTACTACACAGGACAAGAACCTGCAGGAAGTGGTGGTGGTTGGTTACCAGTCTTCCAAGCGCAGGGACCTGACGGGTTCAGTAGCAACTGTATCTGCCAAGGAATTTGAGCAGGTACCTATTGCTTCTTTCACCCAGATACTCCAGGGTAAGGCCCCTGGTGTTAACATTGTTGGTGTGAACGGCCGCCCGGGTGCAGCTGCGTATATCCGTATCCGTGGGGTTGGATCAATTTCTGCAGGCAGTGAGCCGCTGATCATCATTGATGGTGTTCCGGCCAACTCCAATATCCTGAACGCCATTAACCCCAACGACATTGAGAATGTCAGCGTATTGAAGGATGCAGCTTCTGCATCCATTTACGGTTCTCGTGGTTCTAATGGTGTAATGGTAGTGACTACCAAGCGCGGTAAGGGTAAACCACAGCTGACCTACCGGTTCCAGTATGGTGTGAAGGAAAGGACAGGCGACATCAATATGGGCCTGATGAGTGCTGAGGAGAAGTTGCAGTATGAGTATGATTTTGGTTATGAGAACAGTTATGTTACACAGGCCATTGCCACCCTGGCACAGAACGGACAGGTACCCGCAGGTTCTGCAATATTTGACCTGAACGATGCCCAGCGCCAGGCTGTTTGGTCTGAAGTATTGAAGGGAAAGACCAACTGGGAAGATTATCTTTTCCAAAGGGCTCCCCTGCGTTCACATGAGATCTCGCTGAACGGTTCCGACAGGAAGTTCAAGTATTATATGTCCTTGTCTTCCTATGATGAGGACGGTGTGGCCATCACTTCCAACTTCAAGCGTACAGGTGGCCGACTGAATGTAGAATACGAAGCAACAGACTGGTTCAAGATCGGTAATAACCTTTCGGTTTACCATACCCGTGACCAGCTGGTAAGGGAGCGTTATAATGCGCAGAGCCCTTACACTGCCTACTACCTGTACAATCCTTATGAGCCGGCATATCTTCCTGACGGAGATTATAATATTCCTGTTGCAGGTTTCCCCATCCTTGAGGCGGTGAAGAACAACCCTGAATTTACCGAGCAGATCACTGGTATTACCAACCTGTATGGTGAGTTCACCTTCTTCAAGGACCTTAAGATCAAGTCTTCGCTGGCGCTGAATTACAACAACTACAAGCGTGAAGCTTATACCAAGCCTGGTTCATTCCTTGACCAGATCCTGCGTTTGGGAGGTTCCAAGACCGATAATGGTTTTGATGACTTCACTTATGTTTGGACCAACACGGCCAATTATACCAAGTCGGTCCGTGATGTGCACAACTTCAGGATCCTTGCCGGTACCGAGTATAACGAGAATAATTTCAAATCTTACACCATGACCGGTCAGGGTTTCCCCACAGCATCCGTGAGCACCCTGGACAACGCGTCTACGCCACTGAGGTTGGGTACCAGCAAATCTGACTGGTCGCTGTTCTCCTTGTTCGGACAACTTGGTTATAACTTTGACCAGAAGTATTATGTGGACTTCTCCTTGCGTCGTGACGGAAGCTCCCGTTTTGGTGCAAACAACAAGTATGGTACCTTCTGGGCAGTTGGTGCAGGTTGGAACCTGAGTGACGAAGCCTTCCTGAAGAATGCCAGCTGGATCAACCTCCTGAAACTCCGTGGATCAGTGGGCACATCAGGTAACTACAATATCGGTAACTATGCCTCACTGGCATTGTTCGCAGTGAACGTTTCCTATAACAACCAGCCTGCAGCAGTTCCCTCTGCAGCTGGTAACTCCAATCTTACCTGGGAGAAGAACTTCAACTATGACCTTGGAGTGGATTTTGAGTTCTTCAATAACCGCTTAAGGGGTAGTGTTGAAGCCTACCACAGGACAACATCTGACCTGTTGCTGAATGTGCCTATCTCACAAGGTACAGGTTTCGGTACCATCCTGCAGAATAAGGGTGAAATGGTCAACAAGGGTATCGAAGCAGCATTGCAGTATGATATCCTTCGCACCAAGGACCTTACCTGGAATGTATTTGCCAACTTTACTTACAACCAGAACAGGATCACGGAACTGTATGGTGGTTCTGAGTTCATCCCAACCACACTCAGCCGCTACCAGATCGGTGAACCCATCAACGTATTCTTCCTGAACCGTTGGGCGGGTGTTGATCCACAGACAGGCGAGCAGCAGTTCCTTGATAAAGACGGTAAGCCCACCACAGCATTCTCTGGTGGTGATGCCGTGGTACTAAGTGGTAAGGCACCGGATCCCCGCTGGTTTGGTTCATTTGGTACAGCAGTTAACTACAAGGGTTTTGAACTGAATGCCCAGTTCTACTATAGTGGTGGTAACTATGTAATGAACTATAACTACCAGGCAACTGCAAGTGATGGTGAGAATATATTCTACCCGCAGTTGAAAGAAGCCCTGAATTACTGGAAGCAGCCTGGTGATATTGTAAAGTATCCTAGTCCTAATAGTGCAACGGCCTACCAGACATTCGATACTGATAAGTATTTGCAGAAGGGTGACTACCTGCGTTTGCGGAACCTTACCCTTGCCTATAACCTGCCGTCCAATATCCTCAACCGCATTAAAATGCAGCGGTTACGCTTCTATGTTCAGGGTCAGAACCTGTTCACTGTAACCAATTTCTACGGCGATCCTGAGGTAGGTCTCGCTAACGGCGAATCCTTCAACGTTCGTCCGGGACTTGCAACACTGTTTGGATATCCCCAAACCAAGGCATTGACCTTTGGTGTAGATGTAACATTTTAATGAAGCATTAAATCACACAAGATGAAAAGAATATTAATAGCATTTGCGGCAGCAGGAACCATGCTGTTCACCGCATGTGATAAAAGACTGGACCTCGAACCCTATAATGCGCTTTCTTCAGAAACTATTTTCAATACGGAATCGGATTTTGAGAATGTGATCAGGGGTATGTACAGGAATATGGTTGCCAGTGGAAGCTACTATGGTGGTATCTGGAACATTTTTGCAGATGTGTCAGCCGATAATGCCATCCTGAATCGCCAGGGTCGTTTGACCCAGCGCGTATACAGCGAATGGCGTTATAATTCCAATAATACCATCGGCCTTTATGCCAATGCTTATGGCATCATCAGGATCAGTAACTCCATCCTGGAGAATATTGACAAACTATCAGCCGGTAATTTCCGTAACAATGCACAAGGTGAGGCACTGGCGGTACGTGCCATGCTGCATTTTGACCTGGCACGCACTTTTGCCAAAACCCCTACCAATGCCAGTGCTACAGATCTTGGAGTACCATATGTGGTCTCCACTGACCTGTTGCAGTTGCCTGCAAGGGAAACCGTTGCCAAGACCTATGAACTGATCGCTAAGGACCTGGAAGACGCTTCCGGCCTGATCAATCTCAGCAATGGTACAGGCAGGTTGAGCCGTGCAGCGGTATTGGGTTTACTGTCAAAAGTTTACCTGTACATGGGACGTTATGAAGATGCCATCGCTAAGGCAACTGAAAGCCTTAACATCAGGGGTAATGTAGGAACCATTGCACAGTTCCCATCCATCTGGAGGGATGCTACTGAAGAAGGTGTCCTGTTCAAGTTGAAGATCATCAATAAGGATAACGTCTTGATAGGGGTGAACTACAGCCAGACCTTGTCTGCAGGTATCCGTTCCGAATACAATGCCGATTACGAGTTTTACAACAGTTATAAGAACACCGATGTAAGGAAGGCTGCCTACTTCACTACCTCTGCTTATAATGGTGTAACCTATAACCATATTGTGAAGTGGTATGGCCGTACAGGAGATCCCTTGGGTGTACTGGATTACAAGGCCCTGAGGGTGGCTGATGTGTTGCTGGTGCGTGCTGAGTCCTATGCCCGTACCGGTAAGGAGGCAGAAGCATTGGCAGACCTGAACAAACTGAGGGAGAACAGGTATACTGATTACGCTCCCCTTAATTTGGCAGGCGATGCCCTGTTGACGGAGATCCTTAAGGAAAGGAGATGGGAAATGGCCTATGAAGGTGACCGCTTCTTTGACCTGAAGCGCCGGAACCAACCTGTGGCCAGGAACACCAGTTTTGGTGACCGTGCAGACGGTTCCGGAGATACTTATGTATTCGGGACCCTGCCTGTCGGCGATAATAAGTTCCAATTGCCTTTCCCCCAATCAGAGATCAATGCCAATACTAACCTGATCCAGAACCCGGGTTATTAAGTTGGTTTGGCGATAAATGTTGAAAGCCGGTCCCAAAGGGCCGGCTTTTTTATGTAGGATTCGCTCAAATATTTATCACTCTGGGTTGTAAAAATAGAATTACTGGCATTAGAGATTAAATAATTATCAATCAGTATTTTAAAAATACCATTTTTGCCTTTAGTGGTAAATTTCTAAGGTATTTCCACAACTTATAGTTGTATTTCTAATATTTTTTTGCCCTTTTCCGCCTTAAAATATTCCTAAATTTCAAAACTAACAGGTGTTTGCGCCTGTTAATCTAACCCGGGTAAACTGGTTAAGGCGGTTCTGATGAAGTAGCAATTCAAACTTCGTGATAGTGTTCCAACATTATTCAGATCAGCCCTTCTCTCAACCTTCTTAAGCAGCATTTCCCCCGTCACACTTACAACCTTGTCCCGCCTTTCCTATGAAAGCATTCGGCGCTTTTGAACAATCGCTTTTCTAACCATAAACTAAAATGTAATGCAAATGAGAAAACTTCTATGCATGCTCGTGCTAATGGTTGCTTTTGTGGGGCAACTGGCGGCACAAACCCGGACCTTAACGGGGCGTGTGACAGATGCGGCAGGCCTGCCTTTGGCCAATGCCTCAGTGATCGTAAAGGGCACCAATATTGGAACCACAACCAATTCGGATGGTGCGTTTTCATTTAGTGTTCCCGCTAATGCCAAGACCCTCGTTATCTCTGCAGTTGGTTATGGCGACAAGGAAGCTTCAATTGGTTCCAACACTTCCTTCAATGTTCAAATGACTACCCAGGACAGGAACCTGGCTGAAGTAGTAGTGGTTGGTTATGGTACCCAGAAGAAAAAGGAGCTGACCACTTCAGTAGCCCAGGTAAAGGGATCTGACCTGCAGAACCTTCCGGTGCAGGGTCCTGACCAGGCACTGAGGGGTAGGGCTGCGGGTGTGATCGTAACCCAGAGCTCCGGTACTCCCGGTTCTTCCATCAACATCAATATCCGTGGTACTGGTTCTATCAATGCCAGCTCACAGCCATTGTATGTAATTGATGGTATTCCCATTAACATCGGTAACTATTCCCAGATCGGCGTGGGTGGTCAGACACTCAACTCACTGGCCGATATCAACCCCAATGAAATTGAATCTTACGAAGTACTGAAGGACGCTGCGGCTACGGCCATCTATGGTTCCCGTGCTGCCAACGGTGTGGTACTGATCACCACCAAGCGCGGTGGTAACCGTAAGACAAGGGTGAACTTCAACACTTATTATGGTACTTCCCAACCATGGAAGCGCCTGGATGTGGCTACCGGCCCTGAGTATGTAGCCCTGATGCAGGAGTCTGTTGTAAACCGCTTTGGCGCTGGTGTTAAGCCTTCTGCGGTAGGCCTGGTAGGTTTGGATAATGATCCCAGCACCTATCCCAGCACCAACTGGCAGGATGAGATCTTCCAGACCGGAACCGTTCAGTCTTATGACCTTAACCTCCAGGGTGGAAACGAGAATACCAAGTTCTTTGTTTCCGGTTCTTATTTCGACCAGAAAGGTATTGTGATCAATTCCGACTTCAAGCGTTACAACTTCCGTATCAACCTGGATAACAACTTGTCCAAGAAGGTTAAGATCGGAACCAGTATTGGTTTGAGCCGTTCCGTGAGCAACCGTATCCAGAACGATAACAACATCTACGGTGTTGTGAGTACAGCCATCCTGCTGGCTTCCCATATTCCTGCATTCAACCCCAATGGTACGTATGGACGTGACCCTAACGCCTCCATCGAGAACCCCATTGCGAACGCCCGTGAGCCATTCTATGATGTACGCAATAACCGTATCCTGGCCAATGCCTTCATGGAGTGGAACATTACTTCCGGCCTTACTTTCAAGACCGTGTTTGGTGCTGACTACCTGAACTTCCGCGAATGGCAGTATATTCCTTCTACCCATATCCAGGGTGCTGGTGTAAGGGGTGACGGTCGTGAAGGTTACACTGAAGACCTGAACCTTACCAACGAGAACATCCTTACCTGGCGTCCGAATATCGGTGATAACCATGACCTGACCCTGACTGGTGTGGCTTCTTTCCAGGAATCAAATTTTGAAAGTGTATTTGCCCAGGCACAAAACTTCCCTGGTGATGGTATCAGGAGGCTGACTGCCGGTTCCCAAAGGATCTCAGCAACCTCCAATGGTTCTTCCTATGGTATTGCCGGTTACCTCGCCCGCGCCATTTATGGTTTCAAAGGCAGGTACCTGCTTACCGCCAGTGTGCGTCGTGATGGTGTTTCCCGCTTCGGTGCCGATAAGCGTTGGGGTACCTTCCCGGCCTTCTCTGCTGCCTGGAGGGTGAGTGAAGAGAATTTCCTGAAGAACAGCAACCTGATCAGCGACCTGAAGCTGAGGGGTAGCTGGGGTCTTGCTGGTAACTCCTCTATCGGTGACTTCGCTTCCTTGCCACTGGTGGGTGCCGGTGCCAACTTCGCACAGGCTGCCGGTCTGGCTCCTTCCCAGTTGGGTAACCCTAACCTGGGTTGGGAAAACTCCGAGCAGACCAACTTCGGTATCGATCTTGGTTTGTGGAACAACAGGGTGAACCTGACTGCTGATTACTATATCCGCAAGACCAATGACCTGCTGCTGGCCCGTCCGCTGGTAGGTGCTTCCGGTTTCACTACCATCAATGAGAACATTGGTGAGTTGGAGAACAAGGGTCTGGAACTGGCCCTGAATGCCACTCCCATCGCCAACAAGGACTTCCGTTGGAATACCACCTTCAACATCACTTTCCCCCAGAACAGGGTAGTTAGGTTGGCCGGTACTCCGTTCGCTTCCGGCTTCGCCAGCTGGGTACAGGAGGGAGAAGACCTGGGTGCTTTCCGTGGATTCGTAGTGAAGGGTATCTTCCAGACACAGCAGGAGATCGCCAGCGCCCCTGTGCAAACAGCGCTTACCCGTCCTGGTGATATCCAGTTCGAAGACCTGGATGGTGATGGCCGTATCACTACCAACGACCAGCGTATCATTGGTAGCGCCGTTCCTGATTTCTTCGGTGGTTTCATCAACGACATCAGCTACAAGGGTTTCAGCCTGAACTTCTTCCTGCAGTTTGTGTCAGGAAACGAGATCTATAACAACACCCGTGCTTTCGGTGAAGGTATGAACAGCGTGTTTGGTTCACTGGGATCAGTAAGGAACCGTTGGACTCCTGATAAGGGAACCAGCGCCACCCTGCCCCGTGCAGTGATCACTGACCCCAATAACAACAGGCGTACCTCTAACCGTTGGCTGGAAGATGGTTCCTTCATGAGGTTGAAGAACATCGTATTGTCCTATTCACTGCCCAGGAGCGTAATCGAAAGGATCAAGCTGAATACAGCACGCATCTTTGTTCAGGCAGAGAACCTGTACACCTGGACCAATTATTCCGGTTTCGATCCTGAAGTTTCTACCTTCAGTATCACCAACACCGCCCCTGGTACAGACTTCCTGACCTATCCCCAGGCTAGGACCATCACCTTTGGTTTAAACCTCAGTTTCTAAGCACAAAAAATGACGATCATGAAAAAAACGAATATAGCTATACTGGTTGCAGCGATGCTCGGACTGGGGTCCTGCACCAAGGTATTGGAACAAGAGCCCCAGGGAGCCCTGGATGCTACCACGGCCTTCACTACCAGGACAGGTGTGGAAGCCGGCCTGAGGGGTACTTATGATATCCTCCAGAGTGGTAACTATTATGGACTGCGCTACCAGGCATTGACCGATATGAGCGCCGACAATATCATCCATACCGGTACCTTCCCTAGTTTCGCGCAGATCTTCACCAGGCAGATCCTGGCTGATAATGCCGAAACAACGAACATGTGGAATACCATCTACAATGGTATCAACCGCGCCAACAACATCATCGTGTCTGCAGAGACCATTGAAGATCCCGCTTTCAACAAGGCCCAGGCCATTGGTGAAGCAAGGTTCCTCCGTGCGCTCATGTATTTTGACCTGTTGAGGGTGTTTGGTGGTTCACCTGATGGTTACGGAAAGGCCAACGGTCAGGGACTTCCCTTGTACCTGGTTCCCACATTGACCCCTGCGGATGCTGCACCAAAGGCTAAAGCCACTGAATCAGAAGTTTGGGCTGCCATCAAGGCCGACCTGGACGCTGCGATTGCCAGCCTTCCGGCCAGCAACTCCATTGGTAGGGCTTCATTGCCTGCCGCTAATGCGCTCAAGGCAAGGGTACACCTTTACCTTGGTGAGTGGGATGCTGCTGAAACAGCCGCTACTGCCGTTCTTACCGGATTGGGTGTAAGCGCCAGTGCAACAGGTGGCCTCGCTGCAGATTATTCTTCACTCTGGCTGAGCAAGAACGTTAAGCCTGAAAGCATCCTGGAATTGCCTTTCTATCCCGATGATGCCAACTCCATCGCCTTCTTCTACTATCCCGGTAGCCTGGGTGGAAGGAATGAGATCACTTCATCTACCAGCCTGAGGGATGCGCATCCTGATGGTGACCTGCGTAAGGGGGTGAACTACACTGTTGCAGCGCCTGGTATTCCTGCTAATAAGACAAGGAAAGCCTCCCGTATCTCCGGTGATGATAACGTGATCGTTATCCGCCTGGCAGAACTGTGGTTGATCAGGGCTGAAGCCCGTGCCCGCAAGGCTACCCCGGACCTGGAGAATGCACTGAAGGACCTGAATATCGTACGTAAGCGTGCAGGCCTGGCTGACTTTACCGCAACTACAGTAGATGCTTTCCTGACTCAACTGGAAATCGAACGTCGTCTTGAATTCGCGCATGAGGGTCACCGTTGGTTCGACCTGCGTCGCTGGAACAAGCTTGGTTTGACTGAAGCATTCCGCGCACTGTGGCCTATTCCATTGCGTGAAGTGCAAACCAGTGGCGGTATCATTGCCCAGAACCCTGGTTACTAATTCCACTTTCCAACCAATAACAAAAAGCTGCCCAATTGGGCAGCTTTTTTCATTTCAGGAGAATATGTTATTGGACGTTATGACCGGTTCATTCGGGATGGTAGATGCGGGCAGCCTGTTGGTACACTTCTTCCCTTTTCAGGGTCATGGGTTTGGTCTTCTGCTGGACGAAAAGTTCCATCTGGTCTGCATAGTGCGGACTGTTTTTCTTGTTGGAGGCGCCATAGCAATTGATGGACTCAATGATGGGACCTTCGCTGGTAAACCGCACCAGTTCTATATAGGATTCGCCTTGCCTTCCCTTTACCTTCCCATCTTTCCAGTTGGTGGATTCCATGGAAGCAATGACATCTGGCAGGCCTGGCAATGGAATGGCCTTATCTCCCCTCACCAAATGCTGGTATTCGCCCAGACTGACGATCCTGCCATTGAAGTATTTATCGAGATAGGCCTTTACGGCCCTCATTACTTCAAGGGCTGTTTCCTTGTCCATATTCCTGAACTCTGTCCTGCCTGCATTTAACTGCTCCGTAACATAGTAGTAAGCAATGGAGAAGATGGCCGCACCCTTGCTTTCTGCAACAGCTTTCCTGTCCCACTGTTGCAAGGTGTTGATGATTTCCGCAAGTTCAGGGTAGTTGGAAGCTTCCAATGCAAAGAGGGCTTCGGACTTTGTTGGATAAGCCAGGGCTTGGGGTAATTGCTGGTCGTATTTGATGTTTTTGAATTGCTCATAATCCAGTTTGCTGACCGGCTGGATCAATTGCTGGAACCGGATGCTCCTGTTGTTATTGTGCACTTCGTAGCCCATGGTGGTATCAAACAACCGCGCATTGAGGTTATCCGCAGGAGCCGAACAAATAAAAGGGGAGTGGTTGCTGTTGTACAGGTATCCTGATGTCGGATTCAATAACTGGGGCAGGGCATTCAAGGGTTGGTAATTTGTCCAGAGTGTTTTGCGCGTATTGCCGGGAACTGTTGTTTTCCAGTTAAAGGCAGGATCACGGACAGGTAGTACCGCGTTGCTGAGGTAGTAGATAGTATCGTACCTATCGCCATAAACAATATTGTAGCCCGGAATGGCCTGCATCGCCAGTGCTTCCATGAAGGATGTAAAGTTGCTTGCCTTATTCATCCTGTACCATTGTTCCAGGGCGCGGATATCAAACAATGCGGAAGTTCTGAAAGCAAATGTTCCCTCTTTTGTGATGATGGCAGGACCATAGATGCTCCAGTATATTTTTCGTTTAATGGTCAACGGTAGTCCAGCGATCTTCACCTTCAGCCTGGCCTTCCTTGTTTCCAGTGGCAGCCATTCCCCGTCCACCTTGTATTGTCCAGGTTGGGCAGGATCTGTTTCCAGCTGGTAGATATCGAGCTTGTCCGGATTGTTGACCGTATGGGCCCAGCCCAGGTATTCATTGCAACCATGCAATACTACCGGGGCGCCGGGAAACAAGGCGCCGAGCATGTTCCAGCCTTCGTTGCTATTGAGGTGGGCTTCGTACCAGCTGACCGGTCCCTCAAGTGGTTGGTGTGAATTGATGTTGAGGTACACCTGCCCATCGGCGGTGATCCTTGAATTGAATGCATAGGCATTGGAGCCGCCCGGTTTCAGGGTATTCAGTGGCCTGGCTGCCTTACCGCTCATGATGCGTTGGATGGCTTCATCGGCGCCATTGGAAACGCATAGCTGCAATACGGAATAAGCCAGCATGTCCTTGGGACCAAGGGGAAAGAGTTTTTTCACTAATACCTCTTTGGGATGTTTGGCCGCATAGGCATTTATCCCATCCGCATAACCTTGCAGCAGGGCCTTGAAAGCAGTGGAGAGGTCGGTATCGTATTTAGCTTCTACCAGGTCCCTTGCCCTCAGCAGTTGCATCACATAATCCACTTTCGCGCCTTCCTTGCCCCTGGCCAGTCCAAGCATTTGCTTACCGGCGAGAAAGCCCAGCTGGATGGTTTCAAAATCATCTTCCGCATGTGCCCATGCCAGTCCATAAGCTGTTCCGGCATCGGTTGGTGCATAGATATGGGGGACGCCCCATTTATCGCGGACGATGTCAATGGTGCGAGGATCTAAGGTTTGGCAGAATGACTGTATGCCCAATGTGAACAGTACAGCAGTGAAAATGGATTTCAGGGTTACAGAAGAGCTCGTTCTTGCCATATGGCCAAATGATTTATTGAATGTATTATACCTACAGGTTAGCTTTGCTTAACATTACAATTTATGAAAAGCATCCTGATCGTAGATGATGAGTTGAAGCTTCGGCAGTTGTATTCCCGGGTCATTGGCATGGAAGGCTACCAGGTATTGGAAGCAGGTAACTGTAAGGAAGCAATGAAGGTGTTGGGGGGTCATGGAGAGATCAGGGTTATCCTGACCGATGTAAAGTTACCAGATGGAAATGGCATTGACCTGGTTCCGGTCATCAGGGAAAAATTCCCGAATGCAGTTGTAATAGTAATGACTGCCTATGCCACTATTGCCGATGGTGTGGAAGCCATGCGTCGCGGAGCATTCGATTACCTGGTGAAAGGGGATGATAACGATAAACTGATACCTGTGCTGGCCAGGGCATTTGCTTTTGCCGAGTTGAGCAGTAAGGTGGAGCAATTGGAAAAGAAGATCGGGGAGCCTTACCATTTTGACCAGATCATTGGCGATTCACCCGCGATCAAGGAAGCTAAACAGCTAGCCCGGAAAGTCGCGCCAACCGAGGCTACCGTATTGCTGCAGGGTGAAACAGGAGTTGGGAAAGAATTGTTTGCCCAGGCCATTCATTATGCCAGCAGCCGGTCAAAGGGAAATTTTGTGGCCATTAATTGCAGCGCCTTCCCCGCCGACCTTCTGGAAAGTGAATTGTTCGGGTATGCAAAGGGTGCATTTACTGGTGCGGACAAGGATAAAAAGGGGCTTTTCCAGGAAGCCCATGGTGGAACCCTGTTCCTGGATGAGATTGGGGAAATGCCGATGTCCCTGCAAGCCAAATTGCTAAGGGTTTTGGAAACCATGGAGTTCAACCGGCTGGGGGATAGCAAGCCGACCAAGGTGGATATAAGGATCATTGCCGCTACCAACAGGAGTTTGAACAGGCCGGAGGATACCCTCAATTTCAGACCAGACCTGTATTTCAGGATATCAGCATTTACGATCCAAATCCCTTCCCTTAGGGATCGGCTTTCCGATATTGAAATGCTGGCCAACCAATTCTTAACCAGGTACAATAAGGCCAATAGGAAGAAGATCCGTTCCATCAGCAAGGATGCACTGGATTGCCTCCGGTCCTATAGCTGGCGGGGGAATGTCAGGGAGCTAAAGAATATAATTGAACGCGCTGTTATCCTATGCGAAGAGGATTCATTAACTATTAACGACCTTCCAGCTGACCTGAAAGAAGCTGCTGCTGATGCAAGAGAATCGTATAGTCTGGCGAATATGGAAAAACTGCATATCCGTAAGGTGCTCTCGCTTGTAAAAGGAAACAAAACAAGGGCTGCGGAATTATTGGGTATCGGCATTGCTACCTTGTACCGTAAGATCGAAGAATACGGACTGTAGCAGTTGTGATTTCCTACCAGTTTGATAAAGGACCCTTTCAAAATGAAAGGGTTTTTCATTTTAGGAATCTCCATCCTTCTTTCGATGAATCCTTTCAAACCCTTTTCCATATTGATTTTGAAAGGATATATGACCATTGCTTGAAACCATTGGCGCTGGATTTGAAGCATTCTATGCAAAATCTATTTCATGAGCAAGCATGTTCCCCTGAAGCATGTTGAGGTAAGGCCTTACCATGTATTCCTTATGACAGTAGCCCTGCTGTTTACTACCGGATTGTTGTACCGTTTCTTAAATCAATACCTATGATCACCATTATCCTGTTCCTGCTGGCGCTTTTGGGTTTTTGGCTGCTTTTCAAATCTGTGGATTGGTTTGAAAGCATTTGACCGACAAGTATTTAAAATCACCAATTATGATCATCCTGTTTATAGTGGCTATACTGGTATTCTTTTATATGTGTTATGCCCTGGTAAAGCCTGAAAAATTTTAGTTGACCCGCTTCCCGTTTCCTGGAATGCCTGATCTGATGGATCCGGATGGAAAGTTCCGAATCTTAACTTTTAAATGAACGATATATGAATACTGAGGTTTTGGGAGTCATTTCCATATTTCTCCTGACCATTTTGCTCTCCATACCACTGGGAAGGTATATAGCCAGGGTATTTATTGGTGAGCGGACCATGCTTGATCCTGTTCTATCAGCTGTTGAACGACTTATTTACCGGACAGCAGGGATTGACCCGAAGCAAGGGATGACCTGGAAGCAGCACCTGGTTGCAATGCTGACCATCAATTTGGTGTGGTTCCTTTTAGCCATGGTGATCCTGATGAACCAGCAATACCTGCCTTTGAATCCGGATGGCAATCCCAATATGACACCTGACCTGGCCTTTAATACGGCCATCTCCTTCCTGGTGAATTGCAACCTGCAGCACTATAGTGGGGAAACCGGTGTCAGTTATTTTTCGCAGGTCTTTGCTTTGATGTTCCTTCAATTTGTTTCCGCCGGCACAGGGGTAGCAGTTGCCGCTGTGGTGATCAATGGATTGAAGGAACGCACCACAGAGCAGTTGGGAAATTTTTACCGGTACTTCCTATTGAGTTGTACCAGGATCCTTCTCCCCCTTAGCATAATAATAGCCAGTATGCTGGCTTTTTCCGGAAGCCCGATGACATTCAAGGGGAAGGAGTCGTTGGTTACCCTGCAGGGCGATACAGTTGAGGTGAGCAGGGGACCCGTTGCGGCTTTCGTTGCCATCAAACATCTCGGAACAAATGGTGGAGGGTTCTTCGGGGCCAATTCTGCACACCCCCTGGAGAATCCCAGCTACCTGACCAATGCCATTCAACTGATCGCACAGGTGATCATTCCCATCGCATTGGTCTTTGCAATGGGTTATTGGTTAAAGAAGCGCAAACTGGCATTAGTGATTCTCGGGGTCATGACTGTCGGTTTCCTGGCACTGGTCATTCCGACCATTGTTGCAGAAGCAAAGGGGAATCCAGCTATTGCAAGGATGGGTATTGATTGTTCGTCCGGGGCGATGGAAGGTAAGGAGACCAGGTTTGGTCCTGTTGTTTCCGCTTACTGGAGTATTGCCACTACTGTGATCTCCACCGGATCGGTCAACTCCATGCATGATAGTTCCATGCCCCTCTCGGGAATGAACCAGATGCTGGGTATGATGGTCAATTCCTTCTACGGAGGATGCGGGGTTGGGCTGCTCAACTTTTTTGTCTACCTCATCATCGCTGTCTTCATCAGTGGCTTAATGGTTGGCCGCACACCGGAATTTTTGGGAAAGAAGGTAGAAGCAAGGGAGATGAAGATCGCCATGATCATTGCTTTGTTGCATCCCCTGCTCATCCTTGCCGGAACTGCCATTGCCAGTTATTGCGCCGCTCATGTTTCCGATATGGGTTGGTGGTTTGCTGATACTTCCGGAAAAGGGCAGGCGGCCTCCAACTGGTTGAATAATCCTGGTTACCATGGGTTCAGTGAGATGCTCTATGAATACACTTCCGCTGCAGCCAACAATGGCAGTGGGTTGGAAGGCCTGGGCGATAACAACCCATTCTGGAATATATCCACAGGGATAATACTGCTGTTGTCAAGGTTCCTGCCGATCATCGGTCCGGTGGCCATTGCCGGGTTGCTGGCGAAGAAGAAGTACATCCCCGAGAGTGCTGGCACACTGAAGGCTGATACCCTCACCTTTGGATTGATGATCCTCTGCGTAAAACTGATCATTGCCGCACTGGCCTTCTTCCCTTCCCTGGCCCTGGGCCCGATCGCAGAGTATTTCAGTATACAGTAATAACCGGGAAAGATCATTTTTTTCGTAAAGCCTTTTAAAAGAATTGAAATGTCAATACATCCAAGAAGCGGTACCAGTTTATTTGCATCCAAACTGCTGAAGCAAGCAGTCAGGCAGGCTTTTGTAAAACTGGATCCAAGGGTCCAGTTCCGTAATCCTGTTATGTTCACGGTGGAAATAGGGACCATGGTGATGGCCTTTGTTTGCGCATGGGTCCTTGCCGGTGAACGATCACAGGGAAGCTTCACTTACAACTTCATCATTTTTCTTGTACTGTTGTTCACCCTTTTGTTTGCCAATTTCGCAGAAGCCCTTGCTGAAGCGAGGGGTAAGGCGCAGGCCGATAGCCTTCGCAGGACGAGGGAGGATACCCCCGCGAGGAAGATTATCCCGGTGGGGGAGGTTTTCACCAATGAGATCAAGGTAGTGCCTTCCTCCCAACTGATGAAAGGGGATCATTTTATTTGTGAAGCCGGGGACATCATCCCCATAGACGGGGAGATTGTGAAGGGTATCGCTACCGTTGATGAAAGTGCCATCACTGGTGAATCAGCCCCTGTGATCAGGGAGGCAGGTGGCGACAAATCATCCGTAACCGGCGGAACAAAAGTATTGTCGGACAAGATCATTGTAAGGGTGACCACCGAAAGGGGGGAGAGTTTCCTGGATAAAATGATCGCTCTGGTAGAAGGTGCATCACGTCAAAAGACACCTAATGAAATTGCCCTGACCATCCTGTTGGCGGGATTCACCCTTGTATTCATTATTGTTTGTATAACGCTTAAGCCTTTTGCTGACTATTCCCAAACGCCAATACCCATTGCTGCCTACATTGCTTTATTTGTCTGCCTTATTCCCACCACCATTGGGGGCTTGCTGAGTGCGATCGGTATTGCGGGAATGGACAGGGCATTAAGGGCCAATGTGATCACCAAAAGCGGTAAGGCAGTTGAGACCGCCGGGGATGTGGACACCCTGTTATTGGATAAGACCGGTACCATTACCATTGGCAACCGCAAAGCCACCCATTTCTGGCCCGCAGCAGGATGGGATAATGGAAGGTTTATTGAATCCTGTGTGCTGGCCTCACTGGCTGACGATACGCCTGAAGGCAAATCAATCATTGAGTTGGCTGCCGGGCTGGGCGTAGACCGGGTGAGCAAGGAAACAGGGAGTGCCCGTTTTGTTGCCTTCACGGCAGAGACCAGGAGCAGTGGGGTTGACCTGCCCGATGGTACGAAAATCAGGAAAGGGGCTTACGATGCGATCAGGGGCCAGGTGGAGAAAGCCGGTAACCAGATCCCTGCCGATCTCACTGAAAGGGTCAGGACCATTGCCGCCAACGGCGGAACTCCACTTGTGGTGGCGAACAATAACCTGGCGATAGGGGTGATAGAATTACAGGATATCATCAAGCCCGGAATCCAGGAGCGGTTTAGCCGGCTCAGGAAAATGGGCGTGAAAACGGTAATGGTAACAGGGGATAATCCGCTCACGGCAAAATACATCGCTGATAAGGCTGGGGTGGATGATTTCATTGCGGAAGCGAAGCCGGAGGATAAAATGAACTACATCAGGCGAGAGCAGGCAGCTGGTAAGCTGGTGGCCATGATGGGCGACGGCACCAATGATGCCCCGGCCCTGGCACAGGCTGATGTTGGCGTGGCCATGAACAGCGGCACCCAGGCAGCTAAAGAGGCAGGGAATATGGTGGACCTCGACAATGACCCTACGAAACTGATTGAGATCGTTGAGATCGGAAAGCAATTGTTAATGACCAGGGGAACCCTCACTACCTTCTCCATCGCCAATGATGTGGCCAAATACTTCGCTATTGTACCCGCATTATTTATCGTATCCATACCCGCATTACAGGGCTTGAACATCATGCGGCTGCATAGCCCGGAGAGTGCCATCCTCTCCGCAGTGATCTTCAATGCCATCATAATCCCGGTATTGATCCCGCTGGCCTTGAGGGGCGTGGCGTATAAGCCCATCGGGGCATCGGCCCTGCTCAGGAGGAACTTATTGATCTATGGGGTTGGGGGAATCCTTGTCCCGTTTATTGGCATCAAGATCATTGACATGGTCATTGCCAACTGGTTTTAACAGTTAAATCGAAGTACATCATGAAAGAGAATATCATAAAAGCAATAAAATTGACATTCATACTTGTCGTAATTTTCTCAGGAGTTTACACAATGGTCATCTGGGCCATCGCACAGGCAGCACCAGGCAGGGGAGAAGGCCGGAAGGTGTTGATAAATGGAAAGCTGGCAGGATATGCCGGGGTGGGACAAACTTTCACCGCTGATCATTATTTCCAGGGCAGGCCTTCAGCAGTGGACTATAATGCAGCAGGAAGTGCCGGTAGCAACAGTGGACCCTCCAACCCGGATTACCTGAGGCTGGTAGAAAGCAGGATCGATACCTTCCTTGTCCATAACCCTGGTGTAGAACGCTCTTCTGTTCCGGTTGAGCTGGTCACTGCTTCCGGTAGCGGACTGGATCCGGATATTAGTCCTGCAGCAGCCATGGTGCAGGTGGCAAGGGTTGCCAGGCAAAGGAATATGCCAATCGGGAAACTGGAAGCCTTGGTCAGTGAACAAACAAGAGGTCCATTGTTGGGGATTTTCGGGCCTGCTACCATTAATGTTTTGGCGCTGAATCTTGCCCTTGACCAACTGAACCCGGTGGATAGCACAAAATAATCATAGCCGGCAGAGCGAACCCAAAAACAGTTTATTATAACGCCGACCAATAGTCGAATTTTTTTTATGGAGAAGCATAATCATATTTATATACTTAGTTCCTTATTGTTCATTGCACTGGCATTGTTGACCGATCGGTTGCAAGCACAGGAGGAAGTTAAACCTGCGTTTTCAGTGAGTGGTTATGTGGAAGTCTATTATGGTTTTGATTTCAACAAGCCCCTGGATGGGAACAGGCCGGGATTTGTGTACAGCCATAACCGGCATAATGAGGTGAATGTGAACCTCGCTTTCTTAAAGGGAAGTTATACCGCAGAAAAATTCAGGGCCAACCTGGCATTGGCTGCGGGAACCTATATGAATGCCAATTATGCAGCTGAGCCTGGCGTGCTGAAAAACCTGTACGAGGCTAATGTAGGGGTGAAGTTGGGCAGGAAAGCCAATCTGTGGCTGGATGCCGGGATCTTTGCTTCACATATAGGATTTGAAAGTGCCGTCAGTAAGGACTGCTGGGCCCATACGAGAAGTATCATGGCAGATAATTCCCCTTATTATGAAGCCGGGGCAAAACTGACTTTTACGAACCCAAATGAAAAGGTGGTAGTGAGTGCCCTTTTATTGAATGGCTGGCAGCGGGTCAAAAGGGTTGAAGGTAATTCCACACCTGCTTTTGGTACACAATTAACCCTGAAGCCCAATAGCAGGGTAACCTTCAACTGGAGTACCTTTATTGGCAATGATAAACCTGATTCCTTGAGAAGGATGAGGTATTTCAACAACCTCTACGCCATTTACCAGGCTACAGAAAAGTTCGGGTTGACCGCTGGTTTTGACTTTGGTTTTGAGCAGGAAGCTAAGGGTTCATCCGAAATGAATAACTGGTACACACCCGTGCTGATCGCCCGGTTTACACCCAATGACAAGTGGGCTGTTGCAGCAAGGGCCGAGTACTATGATGACGAAAATGGGGTGATCATAGCCACCAATAACGCGGAAGGCTTCAAGACACAGGGTTATTCATTGAGTGTCGGTTACCAGCCTGTTCAGCAAGTGGTATTGCGGGCCGAAGGAAAAGTTTACAAGAGCAAGGGGGATATATTCCAGAGGGGTGATGGCAGTACCACCTCCACCAGCCCATTACTAACCTTTTCAATAGCGGCAACGTTTTGATATGGGAAACAAGAAGCCCGAAGACTGGTTACAGGATATCCTGCAAGAGGAGAAAGGTAAACTGAAGATTTATATAGGCATGAGTGCCGGTGTGGGCAAAACCTACAGGATACTTCAGGAAGCCCATACCTTACTGCGGAATGGAGTCAATATTAAGGTGGGATATGTTGAAACACATAACCGGCAGGAAACTGCTGCCCTCCTGACTGGACTGCCGGTGATCCCGAGAAGGGAGGTTTATTACAAGGGGAAGAAACTGGAAGAACTCGACCTGCAGGCGGTTCTACTCCTGCATCCGGAGGTAGTTATCGTGGATGAATTGGCCCATACCAATATTCCGGGAAGCAAGAATGATAAACGCTGGCAGGATGTGTTGGATATCCTTGATGCAGGTATTGATGTGATCAGCGCAGTGAACATACAGCATATTGAAAGCATCAATGAGGAAGTAAGGCAAATAACAGGGGTGGAAGTGCAGGAAAGGGTTCCGGACTCCATTCTGCAAAGGGCAAATGAAGTAGTCAATATTGACCTGACCGCCGATGAATTGATCACCAGGTTAAAGGAAGGAAAGATCTATGATAAAGAGAAGGTACAACAGGCCCTGAAGCATTTCTTCCAGGCTGAGAAAATCCTGCAGTTGAGGGAGTTGGCCTTAAAGGAAGTGGCCGGGCAGGTTGAACGAAAGGTTGAGTCAGAAGTTACCCGCGACAGGTCATTGCGTCCTGAGCGCTTCCTGGCTTGCATTTCTTCTAACCATGTTACTGCACAGCGGATCATCCGGAAAACTGCTCGCCTCGCGTCCTATTACCAATCCAGGTGGTATGTATTGTATGTACAGACACCAAAGGAAAGTATGGAGAAGATCGCGCTCGACAGACAAAGGCATTTGATCAACAACTTTAAGAACGCTACGGAACTGGGCGCGGAAGTATTGCAGGTGAAGGCTGATAATATTGCAGATGCCATCATCCGGGAAAGCATTGCCAGGGAGGTCACTACCGTTTGCATTGGCAAACCCCATTTGAATATACTCCAGGTGATCATCCGCACCAATGTATTTAACCAGCTATTGCGTACCTTGACCACCAACGATATAGACCTGATAATACTATCATGATAAAACTGAAGGGTAAGCTGATATTGGGTATAGGTTTTTTGTTCTGCCTGATCCTGTTAACAGGTATCATTGCTTCTTTTTACCTGAACAGGATAAGCCATGCCTCTGCCAATATCCTCAAGGATAACTATGAAAGCCTTCAGTTTATGCACGCTTTACAGGCCGGCAAGAACAGGATCGAAAGCGGCGCTGTTCAGGGCTGGCAGGAGTTCGACCAGACATTAAGGTTACAGGAAGCCAACATTACAGAACCCGGCGAGTGGGCATCAACACGTTCCATCAGGAACATGGTGGAAGCTTTAAGGAAGGAGGATAGTATTCCGGCGAAGGATTCCCGGGAATTGGACTCCCTGATCCAGGATGTGATCCGGCTCAATATGCTGGCCATTGAGAAGAAAAACGAAATGGCCAGGAGAACATCGGAGGAGGCCATCAGTATCATTGCCGTTGCCAGTGCTGTTATGTTTGTTGTCGGCTTATCCTTTGCATACAGTTTCCCTTCATTGATCACCGATCCGCTGGAGAAATTTACGGAAGCAGTACAGGCGATATCAGGTAAGCAATATGGCTACAGGATCCATCTGGATAGAAAGGATGAACTGGGGCAATTGGCAACCGCCTTCAATAGAATGGCAGAAAAACTGGATGAGTATGAGCACAGCAACCTGGCTAAACTGATCTTTGAAAAAGAAAGGGCAGAGGCTGTGATCAATAGTTTTAAGGATGCCAGTATTGGAATCGGTGCTGATGGCAAGATCCTTTTTGTAAATAAAGAGGCAAGGCATTTACTCCACCTGGAAGGGCATGATGCAACGGGCAAGCCTGTTGCTGAGGTGATGGCCAATAATGATTTACTGCGGTACCTGGTAAACGGTCAGGACCGGTCGCCTGTAAAAATAGTGGTCGGATCACAGGAGCAGTTTTTCTCCATAGAAGAAATTGAAATTGGTGATGACTCAGGGAAGATCGCAAAAATGATCGTGCTGAAGAACATCACCCCATTCAGGGAGCTTGATGTGGCCAAGACCAATTTTATCGCCACCATTTCCCATGAACTGAAAACCCCGCTCGCTTCCATTGATCTTTCCCTCAAGTTACTGGCTGATAACAGGACAGGGAGTTTGAATGAGGAGCAAATTGACCTGGTGGATAGCATCAAGGAAGATAAGAACCGGTTGGTGCGGATCGTTAGTGAACTATTGGACCTTTCCCAGGTAGAGACCGGCAACATCAGGATCAACCTGGAGCCCGTGTTGGTGAATACGATTTGCGAAAAGGCGATCGGTACAGTGCAAAATGCTGCCCGCGAAAAACAGATCGCCATTCATTACAATAATTCAGGCATTAAAGCGGTGGCAAGGCTTGATGAAGAAAAGACCGTCTGGGTGTTGGTGAACCTCCTGACCAATGCCATCCGCTATTCCCCGCCAGGAAGTACTGTAAATGTTGAGGAGAATGTATCAGGGGATCGTATGATCATTTCAGTTACAGATGAAGGCATAGGTATTGAGATTGAGTACCGGCAAAAGATCTTTGACCGGTATTTCAGGGTGCCTGGACATGGTCCATCCACTGGAACCGGGCTTGGATTGGCCATCAGCAAAGAGTTCATGGAAGCCCAGGGATGTGAGATAAGTGTTGAAAGCGAGGTGGGGAAAGGAAGTAAATTTTCCCTTATCCTTCCCATTCAACCAGCAGCCTGATCCGCCGGGTGCCGCTTATCGGGGTTGACCTTTTTATATAATGCGCGATACCTGTGTGATCTGCTCCTGTCCATGATGCTCATTTGTTTCAATGGTAATGATGCCGGGTTTTTTCCCAGGTGCCAGGTCCCCCAATTCGGCCTCAAACCCTAATGCCCTGGCTCCATTGGATGTTGCCCATTGAAGCAATATTCCCAAACCCAACCTCGGATTGGTTTGTAATAAACGGTTCATTTCCGCAGCAATGCTCAACTGGTGGTTGCTGGCCAGGCTATCGGTTCCCAGGATGACCGGGCAATTGTTTTGGAGGAGCAGCTCAACCGGCGGTTGTGCGTGGTTGATATATTCGTTGGCATTGGGACAAAGGCAGAACCAGATCTGTTGCGGATGTCCGGCGACAGGGTTGTTTGACCTGGTGTTGATAAGGTCTATATCCTGCTGATTGGTCAGCACATTATGCACCAGGATCAGCTGGCTGAATTGGTTCAATGCCGGTAGGCAGGCCGCCAGGCTGCTTTTTCCAGGTGCTTTGAAAAAGTTTATATCCACACCGATGGTCCTGTAGAGTTCCAGGAAATCCCCCTTGCCGGAACGGAAGAACTCATCCTCAGCTTCGCTCTCCTGGTTATGCATGGTGATGATCGCACCTTTCGATTGTTCATTGATCAGCTGGAACAGTTCGCCTGAAACGGAATAAGGGGCATGGGGAACAATGGTGGTAGGACCGGTTGCTTTCATTTGCTCCTGCAATTGCCGGCCGGCTTCGAAGCGGGCGCCTGCCCCTGCCGGTACAAACCCACTCACTTCAATGAAGTTCCGGTAGTGCATCCGGCCTTTCTGCTTTTGGTGCAGGGTGTGGGCAGTATTGCAGATATCCCCGACCGCCACAATGCCCGACCGGAACATCTGGTCTTCGGCATCGGCAATGGCCTGCTGGACCTGGTCCTGGTCGAAGGTGCGCTTCTGCATGACCCCCAGCAAAAAGGGAACCATGCCGGTCTTTTCCGGGATCACCCCTTTAATATGGCTCAACTCCAGGTGGCAATGGGCATTCACCAGTCCCGGGCTGAGGATCCCCGGCACATATTGGATATCCCCGCCGGCATCGGTTTCCGGGACCAGGGCCTCAATGACTCCCTTTTCTGTTGCGATCAATACCATGCCTTCCGGCGCAAATGCTTCCCCGGTAAAAATCCTGTCTGCCTTGAATTTTCTAAAGCCCATGCTTTATTTGAGTTAATTTTGCCCTCCCAAAACAGTTCCTGCCGGTCCGGCCGTGGGAACAAATGGTGCGGGCCCGGCCCAAACCGTAAAATTAAAGGAACTATGTTAGACAAACTGGAAGCGATAAAGGCCAGGTTCAATGACCTGGGAGTGGCCCTGACCAATCCGGAGATCGTAAGCGATAACCGGAAGTTCAGCGCCATGAGCAAGGAGTACCGTAACCTGGAAAAGATCGTCAAGGCCTATGATGAGTACCGGGGCATGTTGAGTGATATCGAGGGTTACAGGGAAGCTTTGAGTGGCGATGATGAGGAGTTGCGGGAACTGGCCAAGGAGGAATTGCCCGGATTGGAAGAAGGAAAGGAAAAGCTGGAAGCTTCCATCCGCCAGATGCTGATCCCCAAGGACCCGCAGGATGAGAAGAACGCGATACTTGAAATCAGGGCCGGTACCGGTGGTGATGAAGCCTCCTTGTTCGCGGGCGACCTGCTGAACATGTACCTGCGCTATTGCAACAGCAAGGGCTGGAAAACGGCCATCCTGAGTGAGAACGAAGGAACAGTGGGTGGCTACAAGGAAGTGAACGTAGAAGTGATCGGTGATGATGTATATGGTACCCTGAAGTTCGAGAGTGGGGTGCACCGCGTACAACGGGTACCCGCAACCGAAGCCAGCGGAAGGGTGCATACCAGTGCGGCAACCGTTGCGGTGATGCCTGAGGCAGAGGAAGTGGATGTGGAGATCAGGGATGCGGATGTGAAGATGGAGACGGCCCGAAGCGGTGGTGCCGGTGGCCAGAACGTGAACAAGGTAGAGACCAAGGTAATGCTGACCCATATCCCCACAGGAACGGTGGTGATCTGCCAGACGGAAAGAACCCAGCTGGGCAACAGGGAGAAGGCCATGCAAATGCTAAGGACGAAATTGTATGAAGAACAGGTAAGGAAGCAGGAAGAAGAGATCGCCAGACACCGTAAGAGCCTCGTGAGCAGTGGTGACCGCAGCGCCAAGATCAGGACCTATAATTTCCCGCAGGGCAGGGTTACCGACCACCGGATCAATTACACTTCCTACAACCTGGATGCGGTATTGAACGGTGAGATCCAGGATTTTATCGACCAGTTGCAATTCGCGGAGAATGCCGAAAAAATGACGAACAACCAATAATAAAAAAATCATATATTCAATAAGGCTGTAGCAAAACCTACAGCCTTATTTTTTTGTTGCTATCCTTCTAATCTTAACCATTAAACCAAGTAAGAATGTTAGATCAGTTAATGAACCTGGTTCGTCAACAGGCCGGTGATGCAGTGATCAATAACCCGGCCATTCCCAATGAGTATAATGAGGCAGTAGTGGAAGAAACGACCTATGCAGTTGCAGGTGGACTGCAGCAGGCCCTTTCGGGCGGACAGATCAAGGATGTGTTGAGCCTTTTCTCCGGCAATGGTGCTGCCGCCGATGGTAACCCCGTCAGCCAGATGATCTCCGGTGGATTATTGCAGAACCTGGTAGGGAAATTCGGCATCGACCAGCAGCAGGCAGGTTCAGTTGTTTCCAGCCTGGTTCCGGGAATTCTCCAGTCGCTCGTTCAACGCACCAATGATCCGGCAGATAGCAGCTTCGACCTCCAGGGAATCTTTAATTCATTAAGTGGCGGAAGGACCAGTGGCTTTGATGTACAGGGCCTGGTAAGCCGTTTTGCCCAGGGCGGTTTGGACCGTGACGGTGATGGGGATACGGATCTCCAGGATGTGATGGCCATGTTCAGCGGCGGCGGCAACCAGGGCGGCGGTGGCGGAATCTTGGATTCCCTGAGTGGATTGCTGGGAGGTCGATAAGGTGGTAAATATTATATCAATAATTGTATTTATCAATGACCGGAGCCCGGACCAGATTTAATCAGTTGAGGATTTTTGCACTATGTAACCGTATCGGCTAAGAATATACCTAATTTTTTGCAGAATACTGTACAGTAGCGGCATTTAGCTGTTAATTATTTATAAAAAGCCCTCCGGTATGATGTTTTACAGGATTAAAGGTTGTTACTTTGCAGTACAATCTTCAGTGAAAGGAAGACAAAAACTGAAGGGTAAATTTTAAAGTTCTTTTAATCCTTATTTAACGTTTTTGAATACACTTTTGGACGGAACTTTGCGTTATATAAGTAATTACGCTGATTTAATTTTTTGACTCTCATACATAAGCAGTCAATTTTCTCATAAGCAGTTAGTTTTGGTTACGGCCCCTGTTTCTACAGGGGCCATTCTTTTTTACTTAGGTCAAGCCTAAGATCCTCTCTTTACTACGCCAGAAGAATATATAACCGGCTACAGCGCCGATCCCATCTGCCAGCGCATCATACCAGTCAAAATCGCGGTGGATCAGTGGGGTGCCTTGCAGGAATTCGATCACAATACCGTCTGCTATAGCGAGTACCAAAACCAATAAGGCCAGCTTTTTTAATTTGTTGGGTTGGGATGGGTAGCGATTGGCCAAATAAAAACAGATTGACGCTACAAGACCGGCATAGAGCAATGCATGGACCAGTTTATCCATGTTGGGGATCAGCACCAGCGGTTCTTCCCTGAATTGTGAACCCGGGAACAATAAAAGGAAATGCAACCCAATCATCCAGCCAATGGCGAGCAGGCCATTCTTGAGCATCTTGATCATGGTGTAAAGCTAATCGAAACCATCAAATACAGGAATGGCAGGAATAGAAGCATCCTGCCGGGGTCTAAGGCCACGTATCATCCTGGGGATACAATTAGTTTCGATAATTGAAAGGTAATTCAGGTAAAGGCGGAACGAAAGGTAATGGTTCCGGAAGGCGGGGAAACATGGACTGGAATAGAAAGAAAAAAGGAGTGACCCAAGCCACTCCCTTTCCCGAGTTATTATTGACCAACCAGGGCCTTGTAGGCAGCGGCATCCATCAATGCCTCTACATCAGCAGGGTTGTTAACGGTCATCTTGATCATCCAGCCTTCTCCGTAAGGATCGCTGTTCACCAGTTCAGGATTGGCACCCAGGGAAGGGTTAACTTCATTGATGGTTCCGGCCACTGGCAGGTAAAGGTCAGATACGGTCTTTACTGCTTCAACGGTTCCGAATACAGCTTCAGCATCGAGGCTTTTGCCCACTGTTTCGATTTCTACATAAACAATGTCACCCAATTCACCCTGGGCAAAATCAGTGATTCCAATGGTAGCAACGTTGCCTTCCAGACTGATCCATTCGTGGTCCTTGGTGTAACGGAGATTATCAGGAAAATTCATGACGTGAAATTTTGTTGTGCAAATATTGGGAAATATTTCTGGTTTAGGTGCAGCAGGGAAATTTTTGCCCTGACTGTTTAATGAAAGGGTAACGGAACGACAATATCTTTTTACCGGGCCTCACTTGCGCTTTACCATTTTCGCCTTCAGGATCCTCACATTGCTGAGGGGCCTGTCGCCACCCTGGCGGCCACTGGTGGGTACTGCTGCTATACTGTCCACCACTTCCAGGCCTTTTACCACTTCCCCGAAGACAGTGTAATTGGAATCGAGGTGGGGCGCCCCGCCGATGGTCTTGTACACCTCACGGTGGGCGGCGGGCAGCTTCCTGCCTTTCAGGCGAAAGGTTTCCACTGAATCAAGTCCGGCATCGTTAAATACCCTGCCCTGGACGATATAGAATTGGCTGGCGCTACTGGCTTTCTGGGGATTCACCTCATCGCCCATCCTGGCGGCAGCGAGGGCACCTTTCCGGTGGAAGAGATCCGGCCTGAATTCGGCCGGTACCTTGTAGCCCAGGTCGCCGCTCCCCAAACGGGCGGTATCGCTGGCCCTCTTGCTGCCGGGGTCACCTGCCTGGATCATGAAGGATTGGATCACCCGGTGGAAAAGCACGCTGTCGTAGGTGCCGTTCTTTACCAGTTTAATGAAATTATCCCGGTGCAGCGGGGTCTGGTCAGCTAGCCTCAGCTGGATATTTCCCTTGGTGGTTACGAGCAATATGTCCTTGCGGAGGTCTGCTTTGGTAGGCCTGCCGTTTTTGCTGGCGGAACATCCTGCAAGCAATAGGGAACAACAGGCCATTCCTGTAGCCAATACAATATTTCTCATGGAAAATTAACGGGACCTTTTAAGAATGGTCCTGGGTGTCAAAATACAATAAAACATGGTCTTTCAGAAAATCCTCCTGCTCCTTGGGATTGAGGACAGGTAAGGGTTTAAGCTGTTTGAAATGGGGCCAGCCGTCTTCGTCCACGGATTCCAGTTCATAATAGCCGCTTTTGGACAGTAGCGAGCAAACGGCCACATGCATCAGGTCCTGTTTTTGTTCCTTGGAAAAGCTGGGCCTGATCTCCCCGAATTCCTGGATGCCGATCAGGAAGAGGATGGTCTCCATGTCCGGCTTCTTCCCAAATCTTTCTACCAGCTTCGCTTCCAGGGTCCACCAGCGGGTCTGCAGGTCGTCTTGTACATTCATGCCGCAAAGATAGACCGGAAGGATCGATCTGCGGCAATTGGAATGGGGGATGGGAGTGGAACTTTCAGTACTTTTTTAACGCAAAGAGCGCGAAGAATGCTTTAGCTTTTGAGGGGTTTTTGAGAACGCAAAGCATTGGCTGCGCCAATGTGAACCCAACCAATTTTCACGCCATCTCACCCCAGCAGGGTCTCCCGGAGGGGACCCTGATGAATGGTAGGATGGAGGCTTAACTTTCATTTTTTAACGCAAAGGGCGCCCGCAACAGTGCTGTTGGGGCAGGCAAAGAATGCTTTAGCTTTTGAGGGGTTTTTGAGAACGCAAAGCATTGGCTGCGCCAATGTAGATCCAACCAATTTTCACCTAAGCAGGGTCTCCCGGAGGGGCTACTGTGTACTCACATCTTCACCCCAGCAGGGTCTCCCGGAGGGGACCCTGATGAATAGTAGGATGAAAATTCATCGGGTCCTATGCGACCGCGCATGCTGAGGTATAAGAATAATATTCCATCCCCCATCAGGATCTCCCAAACGAGAACATAATGAATAGTAGGATGGAGGATCATCGGGGTCCTCTTCGAGAGACCCCGCTGAGGTTAGGGGGTGTGAGTTTCTTACCCCAGCAGGGTCTCCCGCAGGGGACCCGGATGAATGATAGGTTGAAAATTCATCGGGGGCTCTTGTCGAGTACCACTTTGGGGTGAAAAGAGTTACTCCTCGTCGCCCCCGTTGTGTCTTATGACCAACGGGTAGTTGGAAGATGAGATTATCTATTGGGTGCATAAATATTTCGCCATTTGTACATCGGGGTCCCCTTCGGGAGACCCCGCTGAGGTATAAATGATGTGGGTGGACTGTAGCCCCTTCAGGAGACCCCGCTGAGGTATAAACAACGCGTTGGTGATGCTCCCCAGCCCCAGCGGGGCTGCTTATCTGTAGCAACGTGGTGGCGATGGAATCCTCCCCTGGTTGGCGAAAACCCAGATTTCCACATTTTCACATCCCCACATTTCCTCATGTCCTTCGTTCCCGGTTATCTTTGCCGCAAATATTCTGAGATGTTACAGGTGAATTTTATCCGTCAGAACGTGGAGCTGGTGAAAGAAAGACTGGCAGTGAAGCGTTTCCCCAAACCCGAATTGGTGGATGAACTGGTAGAACTGGACGAACGCCGCCGCAAGCTCCAGTTTGAGCGCGATGAGCTGCAATCCAGGGTGAACGCGGCTTCCAAGGAGATCGGTGGATTGATGCGGGAAGGAAAAAAGGAAGAAGCTGAGAAACTGAAGCAGGAAGTGGCTTCGCTGAAGGCCAAAATGGACGATGTTGCCGAACTGGATGCCATTGAGCAATCTATCCACAATATACTGGTACAGATCCCCAACCTGCCTTCATCCCTCGTTCCCCTGGGTAAAACCCCGGAGGATAATGTGGTGGTAAGGGAAGGCGGTGCAAAGCCGGCCTTGCATGCTGGCGCCAAACCGCACTGGGACCTGGTGCAGCAATATAACCTGATCGATTTTGAACTGGGCAATAAGATCACCGGCAGTGGCTTCCCTGTTTACCGTAACAAGGGTGCCAAACTCCAACGCGCGTTGATCCAGTATTTCCTGGATTACAATACCGCTGCCGGATATGAAGAATTCCAGCCTCCTTATATGGTGAATGAGGCTTCTGCCTATGGAACAGGCCAGCTGCCGGATAAGGAAGGGCAGATGTACCATGCCACTGCAGATAATTTCTACCTCATCCCGACTGCTGAGGTACCGGTGACCAATATCTACCGCGATGAGATCGTGAAGGATACCGAACTGCCTATCAGGATGACTGCCTATACGCCCTGTTTCAGGCGCGAAGCGGGAAGCTATGGTAAGGATGTAAGGGGATTGAATCGCCTGCACCAGTTCGATAAGGTGGAGATCGTGCAATTGGTGCATCCCGATAAGAGCTATGAAGTGCTGGATGAAATGGTGGCGCATGTGGAGCAATTGATCCAGTCGCTGGAACTGCCTTACCGCATTCTTCGGTTGTGCGGCGGCGATATGGGCTTCACTTCTGCCCTGACCTATGATTTTGAAGTGTACAGCGCCGCGCAGGAAAAATGGCTGGAAGTGAGTTCTGTTTCCAATTTCGAATCCTACCAGACCAACCGGATGAAGATCAGGTTCAAGGATGGTAACGGTAAGCCGCAGTTGCTGCATTCCCTCAATGGCAGCTCCATGGCCCTGCCCAGGATCCTCGCGGCCTTGCTGGAGAACAACCAGACGGAGGAAGGTATTAAGCTTCCGAAAGTGCTGCATAGTTATTTTGGTGCGGAGAAGATCGGCTAAGCAATAACATGATTTTTTATAGAGGGTGTGTCGGTTGACGGCACGCCTTTTTTTGTTTTGTTGGTGATGTTTCCTGACCCCATCAGGGTCCACTTCGACCACGCCCGCTGAGGTGTAACGGTAGATTATGCCCTGCGCCGCTGTTGTGTGTTATCACCAACAGCTCCCAACGATAGCCATTATCAACTTTAGCTGCTGTTGTGCGATTTCCCTGATGTGCTTCTTCCAACTGCCCGTTGGTCATAAGACACAACGGGGGCGACGGGGGTATCCACATGCCCACATTTTCACACCTGCCCTCGTAGTACAGCGTATGGGGGCACATTCTAGCCATCGGTTCCCGTCGGCCTCGCCCGCTGAGGTAAAAGGTTCAAGTTTCATTTTTTTTATCGCGAAGGCCGCCCACAACAGTGCTGTTGGGGCAGGCAAAAGAGTGGGCTAGCTTTTGAGGGGTTTTTGAGAACGCAAAGCATTGGCTGCGCCAATGTGGACCCATCATTTTTTACCCCTTCTGGGTCTCCTTCAAAGCCCCTGATGAAATATTTACTATCCCGCTTCCGTTTAAACCTTTCCATCCCTAAACGGTCCTATTACCACAACTCTACCCATTGGAGCAACTGCAACAACATAACCAACACCTCTTATGGCGCGCGGCCTTTGGGCCGCATATCGCCGAGTTCGACCAGGTCAGGAAAGCCCGACCCGGCCAATACTTCGAGGCTTTGCTGAAAGCTTCTGCCAAAAAACCGGTCTACCTCAATGTGGCGGGCAATGCCTTTAATGGCTTGGCCAAGGGCATCGATGAGATCGGACGCCAGCAACGCATGGAATTGACCGATGAGCAGAAGAAGGCCTTGCGGCAACAAAGCAGGGAAGACCTCAAGAACCTGAACCTTTACTGGCTCGATGAAATGGTGAACAGTGATGCGCAGCTGCGCGAGAAGATGGCCTTTTTCTGGCATGGGCATTTTGCCTGCCGCAACCTGAACATCTTCTACCAGCAGTTATTGCTGCACGAGATCAGGACCCATGCATTGGGTAATTTCGGGGAACTCCTGCGTGCCGTCAGCAAGAGCGCTGCCATGATCAACTTCCTCAACAACAACCAGAACAGGAAGGACCACCCGAACGAGAACTTTGCCCGTGAAGTGATGGAACTCTTCACCATGGGCAGGGGACATTATACCGAGGAGGATGTGAAGGAAGCAGCAAGGGCCTTTACCGGCTGGGGCGCCAACCTGAACGGCGACTTCGTGTTCCGGAAATTTGTGCATGATGCGGGTAGCAAGACCTTCCTGGGTAGGACCGGAAATTTTGATGGGGATGATATCATTAGTATGCTGTTGGAACAGCCGCAGACCGCACGTTTCATAACGAGGAAACTCTATGCCTTTTTTGTGAACGATGTGGTCGATGAACAAAGGGTGGACCAACTGGCTGCATCATTCTACCAATCCGGTTATGATATCCCTTCGCTCCTGCGTGCCATCTTTACCTCGACATGGTTTTATGAAGACAAGAATATCGGGGCCAGGATCAAATCACCGGTGGAATTATGGGTGGGCATCAGGCGAACTTTTCCCCTGCAGTTGCAGGATAATGCAGTCCAACTCTTGTTACAGCGATTGATGGGACAATTATTGTTCTATCCTCCCAGTGTTGCGGGATGGCCCGGAGGAAGGTCATGGATCGATAGTTCTTCCCTTTTGCTGCGGATGCGCCTGCCCCAATTGGTAGCGGGACAGGATGTGTTGTCCATGCAACCCAAGGATGATGATGACCAGATGATGGGTCGCAGGCAGGCGGGGGCTGGACTGGGAATTGCCAATGGGAAAGGCTTGCAGGCAACAGTGGATTGGCCTGCTTTTCTAAAGCGGTTCTCCTCTTACAAGGAAAAAGAAGCCTATGATCAACTGGCCGCCTGGCTTTTGCAGAGTCGTCAATATCCAGACCATGCATTGGTCAATCAATACATCCATCCATCCGACAAGGAATCAATGATCATCCAGGCAGCCATCCGTTTGATGAGCTGTCCGGAATACCAGCTCTGCTGATCACCCAAAACCTTAATCATGCTTATTAAAAGAAGGGAATTCATAAAGGCAGGATCAATGGCCAGTACTTCACTATTTGTACCCGCCTTCCTGAAAGCCATGCCGGTGGAAAAACCATTCCCAGCAGGGGAGAAGGTGCTGGTGGTGCTGCAACTCAGTGGCGGCAATGATGGCCTTAATACGGTTATCCCTTACCGTAATGACCTCTATTATGCAGCCAGGCCAAAGCTGGGCATCAGGATGAAGGATAGCCTGCGATTGAATGATGAAGCTGGTATCCATCCTGCCTTGCCTGCCTTTAGTGAGTTTTATGCGAATGGGGAGATGGCGATCCTCAACAGTGTGGGGTATCCCAATCCCGATCGTTCCCATTTCCGGAGCATGGATATCTGGCATACGGCCAGTGACAGCAAGACCTATCTCGATACCGGATGGCTGGGTCGCTATCTCGATGCTCAATGTAAGGGCTGTGACCATCCCACACAGGTCTTGGAATTGGATGATGTATTGAGTCTTGCGCTAAAAGGGAAGCAACTGAATGGCCTGGCCATGAAGGACCCGGCCAGGTTGTACCAGACTGCACGCAATCCATTCTATGAAGCATTAGTGGAGGACCACCACCATCATGAACCGGTTGCGGATTATCTGTACAAGACATTGGCAGATACCTTAAGCAGTGCCGATTATATTTTCAAGGCCAGTAAGGAAAAGTCCTCATCGGCTTCCTATCCGGCAACCGCATTGGGCAAGAGCCTGAAGACCATTTCTTCCCTCATTAATTCAGGTATCAATACCAGGGTCTATTATGTATCGCACGGAAGTTTTGATACGCATATTGCGCAGGATGCCCAGCAGCGAAGGTTGTTCACCGAAATGAATGATGCGGTGGCAGCCTTCATCAAGGACCTCAAAGCCTATGGGCGTTTCAAGGATGTGCTGCTGGTGACCTTTTCAGAATTCGGCAGGAGGGTAGCCCAGAATGCCAGTGGGGGAACAGACCATGGCACAGCCAATACTATGTTTGTCATCGGCGGTGGACTGAAACAAAAAGGAATGATCAATGACTTGCCCAACCTTGCGGATCTCGATGATGGGGACTTGAAATACAGCGTTGATTTCAGGCAGGTCTATGCCACCCTGCTCGACAAATGGTTGAGCCATCCGTCCAAAGAGGTATTGGGAGCCAGTTTCAAGCCCTTGCAATTTATTTAATCACGAAATCCATCAGTATACTACCTGATCAGTGTAAGCGTGGATCGGTGTTTTTTCTTCTCCCCTTTGTAATTGGTGTACTGGACATTCACCACATAGGTGCCGCTGGGTTGGCCCTGTCCGGCCAAACGCCCGTCCCATGCCTGCTGGATGGAATTGGAACTGAACACCAGTTGTCCATACCGGTTATAGATACTCAAATTGAAATCCCTGATAAATGGATTACCTTTCGCTTTGTAAGTATCGTTCTTCCCATCATTATTTGGGGTAAAGGCATTGGGAAGGTAAAGGTTATCGCATTCAGGCAACTCCAGCAAATTGATCACAACAGTACTATCCTCCACCAGGCATCCCTTGTTATCAAACACCTCCAATAAATAGTTGCCTAAGCTTAAATTGTTGAGTGAACCATTATTTGGATAATTCCGGCTGTTTACCCTGATGTTGTAAGGTCCTGCGGTCCCATCCACACTGAATTGCAGGCTACCCTTCGATGGTTCATTACAGGTGGCATCTGTTTTGTTAATAGTGAGATTAACGGGTTCAAGTTCGTAAGGGCGTATGGTAATTGCAGTATCCCATACACAGCTATTTTGGTTCCTTACTTCCAAAGGATAGGTGCCGGGTGCCAGGCTAGCGAAACGGTTGACAGAACTGAAAGTCCCGTTATTCAAGCTATACTGGTAGGTGTTGGCGGGATCGTTGATGGTTACGGTAACCGATCCATTGTTTTCCTTGCAATGTTCATCGGTTACTTCCACCTGCCATTGCGGTTGTGGGTCTTTAATATTTGTTACCACCCAGCTGGTATCTATGGCGCATCCCTTGGCATCAGTAATGCTGATGGCATAGCTGCCCTCTGCAAGGTTATTGAAAAAATTCCTCGCTTCCGGGGTACTACCATTCAATGAAACTTTATAATTGGTGGTACCGGGTGCTATGGTCAGGGTAATGCTGCCATTGGTTGAAAGGCATTGTGAGGGTGTACTGCTGATGCTTTGGAGGAATGCTGGCTTCTCGCGGTAGGATAAGCTGACTGATGTATCTACCTGGCATCCCGAAGCATCCCTGATGGAAATAGCCACTTTACCTGAATCCAAGTCTTTAATAGTGTTGACGGTTGAGAAGGCACTCCCATTATAAGCATATTGCAATGGAAGGTAGTTGGATTGTGCATTTACCGCGATACTTCCATCCGTGACCTGGCAATTCAGCGGATGGTTGATGGCAAGGCGAATATCCGGTGAAATACCTGTGGTCAGGGAAAAGCTGGAGTCAGTGCTACAGCCCTTGTCATTGCTAACCTTGATGGTATAATTGCCTAAGGGCAGGCCATTGAATATACCTGTTGTATTGGTGATACCGTTGATGGTATAGTTAAGGTTACCGCTACTGGCTGTTCCTGCTACTACGCGAACACTGCCCGTCCTTGTAACAGGATCATTACAAGGAACGGTTAGCAAAATACTGTCAATGGTCACACCCAATGTATTCCCTGATTCTACCGAACTGGCGCCATCGTAAACTCTGAAGTTATATTTGCAGATAGTGTCCAGTATCTTTTTATTCTCCAAATCCAGTTCCACCAGTTCGGAATCTGAGTTTATGGCGAAGTAGCGATTGCTGGTGCAGGTGGAAGGAAAACTGATGAGACCAAACGCTCTGGTTCCCTTCAGGTCAAGAAAGACCTTACTGTTTTGCAGCTGTTCAATATCGATCTCTAAAATGGTTTCATAGTAGGTGGTTAGGTAGAGTTTGTCCTTAAAAAAGATTAGGTCCCCGCCCGGTTGACTTAAACCAGGCAACCTGCCCAGATTGGTGGACACACCGGTTTTCGGATCCAATCGGAGCAGTTCACTCGTCAGGCCGCTGATCCCATACAGTATCCCATTCTTATCAGCTGTAAATGCATTAACGGATGTTCCGAGTTGATATCTATCGATGAATCTTCCTACATAGACACAATTGCCCGGCTCATTTACATTCAACCGGTATACATTATTGTTGTTCCCGGTGATCACGTAAAGCGTGTCCTTGTGTAAGGCAATGCTGTAGAGCTTTTCTTCATAGAGCTGACTGCATATTCCTTGCACCTTCGTAGTGCTGCAAAGTCCTTGGGAGATATTCACCTCATACAAGGAGTCGTTACTGTTGATGAAGATTCGCTGGGCCTTTGATGGCAGTGTAAATACAAATATGGTAAGGATGATCAGCCAGTAGCTGAAAATGCGATTCATGATAAGGTTTTAGGTTCAAAAAAAGGACGCGGGGGAGAAATAGGCTATAGCTTCCTCAGCCAGATATTCCTGTAACTAACTGGATTACCATGGTCCTGCAACTGGATGCTGCCGGGTCCATGCTTCTCGTAAAAAGGCTGGCCGATATAGAGCGTCTTGCCTTTCAGCTCCACGTTGTTTTGGATGAGCACATTGTTGTGCAATACCGTAACACGTGCGGGCGACAACAGGCTACCATCTTCCTTGAATTTGGGGGCCGTGAAGATCACATCGTAGGTTTGCCATTCTCCCGGAGGGCGACAGGCATTCACCAGGGGCATATGTTGCTTGTACAGACTACCGGCCTGGCCATTGCTATAGGTCTGGTTATTGTAGCTGTCCAATACCTGGAGCTCGTATTGTTGCATGAAGAAGATGCCGCTGTTGCCACGACCCTGGCCTTCGCTTTCGACCTTGGCCGGAGTACGCCATTCGATATGCAACTGGCAATCGCCAAATACATCCTTCGTCTTGATATCTCCCGCGCCAGCCTTTACCGTAAGCACGCCATTCTCGATGGTCCAGCCGGCCTTTCCGCCGTCCTTGGCACTTACCCATTGGTCAAGGTTCTTGCCGTCAAACAACACGATCGCGTCTGATGGTGCTTTGCTTGTGTTACCGGGATCCACCACCTTGGGAACGGGTGTCCATACTTCTGTGGCTTTGGGGTCACCTTGCTGTTGTGCATGGGAGCTTGCTGTCATGCCGAGGGCGATTGTCAGGATGAAGAGATATCTGTTCATTGGACGAATGTTATCCTTAAAAATAATCATTCTTTCGGTAGGAGGCTTGCCCGCTCCTGTAATTACCTGACCAGGATGAAGCTGCCTTTCTGGACATAGGCCTTCCCGTTATTGTCCTCCCCGCTGATCATCCAGACATAGTTACCGGCGGGTTGGTCAAGACCATTCAGTTTGCCATCCCAACCTATGTTGGAAGTATTGTCGAATAGCAACTGGCCGAGGCGGTTGTAGATCCGGAAATAATGAAGTTTTCGCATACCCACGGCCGTGAACCTGAAGCGGTCATTCTTATTGTCGCCATTGGGAGTGAAGGCATTCGGCACATAAATGGCCGGGCCTTTGTAGACCTTGATATTAATGGTGTCGCGGGTTTCGCAACCAATAGGGGAAGAAGCGGTCAGAACGTAACTGGTATTCTGGTTCAGTGTTGCCACCGGATTCGGGATGCTGGGGTCAGACAGCCCGGTTGCCGGCGTCCATTGAAAACTCGTCCCGCCACTTCCATTCAACTGGATGGGTTCGCCAATGGCCGCGATGGTATCATTACCGGCGAAGGCCCTGGTCTGGTAGAACCTGATCACCTGCGTAATGGTATCGCTGGGACAACCCTGGTCGGATTCGGCAAAGAGCTGAACGGTGAGTTCTGCCGCGCGATTACTGTTCAGGATAACCGAATTGCCGGTCCTCAGCTGGTTGTTGATGATCCAGTTCCATTGGTTGATGGGAACAGCTGGTCGAAGGTCCTGGCCTACCAGTTCAATGGTTTGCCCCGCACAGGCTTCGGCCGGGTCAAAATTGACTGCCGGCCTGGGGAAAGTATTCACCGTCCTAATGGGTGAGACCGCTTCACAACCTTCTGCTGTTTTAAGTGCCAGGGAAATGGTCTGGGGGACTCCAACAATAGTGGGTTGGGATGGCGGTTGCTGGCCTGAGAAGCTATTGCCATTGATGGTCCAGGTCCATTGGTTGATGGTCCCGACTTCCACGGTGGAAATATCCTGTAGGGTAAGGACATCCCCTTCGCATAAGGGATCCTGTACCTGGAAGGCCGGACGCGGAATGGTGCCGATGGTCACCTTCCGGGTGAACTTTTCTGATACGCATCCATTCGCGCCCAGGATGCTGAGGCTGATATCGTATATGCCTGGCTGTGAGTAGGTGTGGGGTAATGGGGTAGCAGTGGTGTCCTTCCTCCCATCGCCAAAATCCCAGTACCATTGGTCGATCCGGCCAAAGGACCTCGACTGGTCAACGATCTCGATGGTAGCTGGATAACAGAAGACCTGGTCAGGAGGGAAACTGAAGACCGGGTTCAGCGAAGTACAGAACCGTTGCTGGTTCTTCGCCCCGCCGGTAGCTCCGGTAAAGCCCCAGAATACCTTGGGGTCGCCCTTGAACACATCGTTCACCAGGTCAACTGTTGCTCGGAGTCTTTCCACGCCATCCACACTGGTCGCGATCTCCCTGGTAGCAGGGTTCCACCTGATGCGGAAACTATGCCATTGGCAGTCCTCGATATTGCTACTATTGGGCAGGATACTGATAGGGCCGGCAAGGTTATTCGGACTATTGTGGTTATTGTCGCCATCGCGATGGATGCTGATATGGTCAAAGCCGGGATCGGCAAGGTTGCCATTCTGCCAGGTATCCAGTACTACCCCGATCGAAGGAGTGATGCCTTCAAAGCCCAAACCCTCGCCGGTGGAGCCTACACTGGTGCTGATGGGCTGCAAGACAAATACGATCCCATCGGCGCCCTGCGCATCGGTGCAGCCCAGGAAGACCTCGAAACTAAAATCAAAGGACTGGGTGAGGTCGATCTTGTTGATGTTCCAAACGGAGCCGGATTTCGTGAATTCGTCGGGGGTAATGGTATAGCAGTTGCAGTTCTCTTTCAGGGCGGCACCATTGAGGATATAGGGACTGTCCACGGCCTGTCGCTGGGCTTTTGCCGCAAGGCTGCCCAGGAAAAGCATGAACAACAGTGCTATCCTTTTCAATGGTTTCATTTCCCCTATAAAAAAACATCATTCCTGTGGAAGGAATGATGTTTGTCAAACGGAATATTGTTTCAATTACCAGCCTTGTTTCGCAATACCGGCCTTGATGGCAGCCAATGCATTGGCTTCGCTCAGCATAGTGGTCAGCTTGTTGCCTTTGCCATCATTGCCCTGGGCCATATAACCACCCCTCGCAGTCTTGGTGATCACTGCATCCTTGATCTCAACGCCCTTCTCCTTGGTCTTTACGTTGTATGCTGTCAATTTGATATCTGCCATGATTATTGTTTTAAAGATTAAAAATTAATGGTTTAATGGTAGGTCAAGCTAACCAAAAAATCTGAACTGGTAAAACAAAACTCAGCCAGGCCCCCGGTCGGCATCAACCTGAAATGGTTTACACATCCAGTTTGGCATAGCGTGCATGGGTCTCGATGAACTCGCGGCGTGGCGCTACTTCATCGCCCATCAGCATGCTGAATACCCTGTCGGCCTCGGCTGCGCTTTCAATGGAAACCTGCTTCAGTGTGCGGGTCGCGGGATTCATGGTAGTATCCCACAACTGGTCGGCGTTCATCTCACCAAGACCCTTGTAACGCTGAACGGTCACACTTTCTTCCTTGCCACCACCCAGCTTTTCCACCCATGCCTTGCGCTGTTCTTCATTCCAGGCATAGGATTGTTCCTTGCCTTTCTTCACCAGGTACAAGGGCGGTTGGGCAATATATACATAACCCTGCTCTACCATCTCCTTCATATAACGATAGATGAAAGTGAGGATCAGCGTGGCAATGTGGGAACCATCCACATCGGCATCGGTCATGATGATCAGCTTATGGTAGCGAAGCTTGGTCAGGTTCAGTGCCTTGGGGTCCTCGGGGGTACCGATGGTCACACCGAGGGCGGTGTACATATTCCTGATCTCTTCGTTCTCGTAGATCTTGTGCTCCATGGCCTTCTCCACGTTCAGGATCTTACCCCTCAAGGGCAGGATGGCCTGGAAATTCCGGTCGCGGCCCTGCTTGGCAGTACCACCGGCCGAGTCACCCTCGACGAGGAAGAGCTCGCAACGCTCGGCATCCCTTTCGGAACAGTCGGCCAGTTTACCCGGCAGGCCACCGCCACTGAGAACGGTCTTACGCTGTACCATCTCGCGGGCCTTCTTCGCGGCCACACGTGCTTGTGCGGCAAGGATCACCTTGCTGATCACGTTCTTGGCTTCCTTGGGGTTCTCTTCCAGGTAGGCTTCCAGCACGCGGCTTACGGTTGTTTCCACCACACCACTCACTTCGCTGTTGCCCAGCTTGGTCTTGGTCTGGCCTTCGAACTGGGGCTCGGGAACCTTTACGGAAACGATCGCGCTCAGGCCCTCGCGGAAGTCATCGCCTTCCACTTCGATCTTGGCCTTCTCGAACATGCCTTCCTTATCGCCATAGCTCTTGAAGACCCTGGTCAATGCGCGACGGAAACCGGTCACGTGCGTACCGCCTTCAATGGTGTTGATATTGTTAACGTAGGAGAAGATATGCTCCTTGAAGTCGTTATTATAGGTCAGGGCAACCTCCACCGACACATGCGTTCCTTCGTCATAGCCCTCCACATAAAGGGTGTTGGCGATCAGGGGCGTGCGGTTGGCGCTCTGGTCCAGCATCTCCACGAATTCGGTGATACCGCCTTCGCTGAAGAAGTTCTTGGAATAAGGGATGCCGTTCTCATCCTTTTCCCTCAGGTCGGTCAGCGTAATGCTGATGCGACGGTTCAGGTAGGCGAGTTCGCGGAGGCGTCCTTCCAGGATTTCCTTGTTGTAAACGGTAGACGTGAAGATGGAGGCATCGGGCCAGAAATGCACTTTGGTTCCGGTAACATCGGTAGTACCGATCTCGCGAACGGGATACTGGGGAACACCGATGCGGTATTCCTGTTCGAAGATCTTGCCTTCGCGCTGTACGGTCACGTGCAGGAGGGAACTCAGGGCGTTCACGCAACTCACGCCCACACCGTGCAGACCACCGGAAACCTTGTAGGTGTTCTTGTCGAACTTACCACCGGCATGCAGTACGGTCATGACCACCTCGAGGGCACTGCGCTTTTCCTTGCTGTGCATGGCGGTAGGGATACCACGGCCATCGTCCTGCACGGAAATGGAATTGTCCTCGTGAATGGTGACGAAAATATTCTTACAATAACCAGCTAATGCTTCGTCGATAGAGTTATCTACCACCTCATATACCAGGTGGTGAAGGCCTTTTACCCCGATATCGCCGATGTACATGGCAGGGCGTTTACGCACCGCTTCCAATCCCTCCAACACCTGGATACTATCGGCACCATAACCGCCCGGGGTGGCTACGGCCTGTTCTTGTGATTCTACGCTCATACGGATCTTCTGTAATTCGCTGTTAACTAATAAATGGGCTATTGGCAAATGTAAGGAAAAGGCCCCGTAGATGGGCTTTTTTAGGGGTTTTAACGGGGGTTGTGGACAACTTTAGGATAGCTTTTCCGGGCAGTCCGGGAGCCGCTGCTGGTCATGGTTTTGTCAAATACCGGTGGTGGGCCTTCAAATGGGGGTTTTGGTGTATTTTTGTCGACTCATGCACCATGCCCCCGATATTTTGGCCATGGCCGGCAAATCGCCGGTGCTCTACGACCAGATGGATCTCTTGCAGGAAAAGAACCAGCAGATCCCCGGGTCGGTGCAGTATTCCATTTACCGTTACCGCAGGAACACGGCCTGGAACCTCGATGATATGGGGATGCTGGTCTACCACCGCGTGGACCATGAGCCCAGCCAGAACTACCTGGAGCTTCGCTTTTGCATTTCCGGTAATATGTATTGCCAGCAGAAGCAGACCGAATGCGATAACTGTAAGTTCTCCCAGTCGAAGACCTGTGGCGAGAAGGTGGATAGCGTGGACGTGATGAGTTTTGTTTTCTCCCCGGCCCACCTGTCGCAGTTCATCACCCTGAAGAAGAGCAAGACCACTTTGCCGGATGATATCGTGCGGTTCAACCATCCTTCTTCCTTCACCAAGACCCTTTCCCTCTGCAGCCGGACGAGGATGGTGCTGGAAGCCCTGTTGAACCATAACTATTCGGGCAGCATGGAGAATATCTTCCTGAATGCGCAGTTGCAGATGCTGTTGTTGTACAGCCTGGAATGCATGCTGGGGGATAAGGAGCCGGTGGGCTTCACCTGTAAGTTCCTGGCGAATGAGGCGGATCGGGAGAAAGTGGCGATGGCCCGAGAGATCCTCCTGCAGCATATCGGCGAGCCCCTGACCATCAAGGAACTGAGCCGTAAGGTGGCGATGAATGAGTGCTACCTGAAGAAGGGTTTCAAGGAGATGTTCGGGACTACCATTTTCGATTTCTACCAGAGCCAGCGGATGGAACACGCGCGCTACCTCCTTTACGAGAAGGGCCTCAGCGTGACGGAAGTGTCCATGATGCTGGGGTATTCATCTATCTCACATTTCTCTACTGCGTTCAAAAAACACACGGGGTTGAAGCCTTGTGAGTTGTTGTTGCATTGATGGTAGAGGTTAGCGGTTTCAAAAAGGCATAACGCAAAGGGCGCAAAGTACACGCAAAGAGCGCAATGCCTGCCTTAGCTTTAGCATCGGCAGGCAAAGGATGCTTTAGATTGGCGCAGCCACCGCTTTGCGTTCTCTGCGGTTCCTCTGCGAACTTTGCGTTACAAAAAATTACGTATACTCTTTAAAGGTAGTAATGCATCACCCTTTACCCGTTCCCCTGTACGCCATGATATCCCTGTCGAACAAATACAAACCACTCTTGTCCTCGCCGATCAGTTCCAGTTTTTCGTTGAGGGTCCTGGCCAGTCGCTCTTCTTCCATTTGCTCGGTGACGTACCACTGCAGGAAGTTATGGGTCGCGTAATCCTTCTCCGCCAGCGCCAGGTGCACCAGGTCGTTGATGCTGGCAGTGACGATTAATTCATGCTTCAGGAATTCTTCAAAAGCACGTTTCAGCGAGAGGAAGGTAAGGATCGGTTGCTCTAATGGGGGCACCACCCCGAAGCCGCCGCGTTCATTGACGTACTTCAGCAGTTTTAACATGTGGATCCTTTCTTCATCGGACTGCTGGTAAAAGAAGTCCGTCACCCCCTGCAGGCCAGGCTGGATATCGGCCCAGGAGGCCATGGCCAGGTAAGCTTGTGAGGAAGCTGCTTCCAGCTGAACTTGCTTGTTGAGGGCTGCCGCCATTGCTTCACTTAACATAGCATCTGATTTAGTTACCTAAGTTATCACCATTTGCCCGGTTTTCCTGAATGCGTAAATGGAATTCCGGATTTTAATGTCCCCTTAAGCAGGGGGAATGTTCCTTTGCGATCCCGGTGGGGAAGATGGACCGGCAAACCGCTACAGGTAAGTGGTGAGAAAGGGAATCCTTTTTCCCGATTGTATGAACGGCAATGCATTCGCCTGGTATTTTCATTCTTTTGGCAAGAAGGGTATGCGGGCGAAGAGCTATAAGCTTTTGAGGGAGGATGGAAAAAGGATTTGTGAACAAGAACAGGAAGGCAGTCGCAGGGGACAGACTGCAACTATTATTGGCTATAAAATTTTAAGCTCGAACGATGAAAGTATTCTTCAGGAGGATCCATTTGTACCTGGGACTGGCCGCGGGACTGGTGATCATGGTGACCTGTCTCACCGGGGCTTTACTGGTATTTGAAAAGGAGTTGACGGAATTGTTCCATCCGCGGCGGTATTCCGTGGAAGCCATTGGCCAGCCCGTTCCTGTTTCGGTGATGGAAGCATCCATCAAGCAGCAGGAACCCGGGGCGATGATCCAATCGATCAAGTTCCATACCGATCCCAGGCGTTCGGTGGAGTTCAGTTATACGATAAAGAAAGGGAAGGATGCTTCGGTTAGTCTTGCCCGTGATAGCAAAGCGGTACAGGGAGAAGAAGCTGCAAAGCCTGGGACTGAAAAGAAAGGGGAGAAGAAGGGTGCCGGTGGCGGGGAAAGAAGGACGGCCTTTGTGAACCCCTATACCGGTGAGGTTTTGGAGCTCTTCAATTACCGGGAGAGTTTCTTTTACAAGGTGATGGACCTGCATCGCTGGTTGCTGGTGGGCGATACGGGTAAGTTGATCGTTGGTAGCTCCACCCTCATATTCCTTTTCATATTGATCACGGGCATCATCCTCTGGTGGCCCAGGAACAGGAAGCTGCTGTTGCAGCGCCTGAAGCTGAAATGGGATGCGGGTTGGAAGCGGGTGAACCACGACCTGCATATTGTGCTTGGATTTTATTCAGCGATTGTCCTCTTTATCCTCGCCTTTACCGGACTGGCCTGGTCCTTCGAATGGTTCAACAAGGGCATCTATAGGGTGACCAATTCCCCCATGGAAGGAAAGAAGCTGCCCGTGATCGCTTACCTGGACAGTGTGGCGGTATTGGGCTGGCAGGAAGTGGCGGAAAAGGCAACAAAGCAAGTAGGGGAGGTGAGCTACCTGACCATCGCCAAACCCAAGGATTTCGTTTCCGCCTACCAGGTGACCGTCCTGCCCCTAGATGCAGTACACGAATCGGCGACCGACCAGTATTTCCTGGACCCTTATACCGGCGCCCTGGCCGGCACCCTCAAATGGAGCGAGCGGAATACGGGACAGAGAGTGCGCGCCATTTTCAAGCCCGTGCATGTGGCTTCCATTTATGGCCTGCCCTCCAAACTCATTGGTCTGGTGGTCTGCCTGCTCGGGGTAAGCTTTCCGGTTACAGGTGTGATCCTTTGGTGGAATCGGACGAGGAAGAAGAAGTCAAGATCTTCGGTGGTGGAGATGGATGATACGGCAGCGGCGTGAGGGAAGTGTTTTATATTAAGACGTTATTCTATAACTCCATGAGGGTCTTCATTTAACCCCATCGGGTCTCCATAAGGGGCTACCGTGTACCCACATCTTTACCACATCAGGGTTTTGCACAGGGGATCCAGATGTATCAGAGACGATATACTTTTACCTCAGCAGGGTCTCCCGCAGGGGACCCTGATGAATAGTTGGATGAAAATTCAGAGGGGACTATTGAAGAGTACCACTATAGGGTGAAAAGATTTAACATTCCCCGGCGCCCCCGCTGTGTCTTATGACCAACGGGCAGTTGGAAGATGAACTTTAACCCCATCGATGTCTGACCGTAGGCGACCCCGAATATCTTTATTCGTTGAAAATTCATCTGGGACTCTTGAAGAGTACCACTATGTATTGAAATGATTACCCCCCCCGTCGCCCCCGTTGTGTCTTATGACCAACGGGTAGTTGGAAGATGAGCTAGCTGTTGGATGTATAAAATGAAAATTGAAGAGTTGATCATATACTTTTGGTCTGTAATCCTTTAAACTAGTACAATTGTTATTCGAACAAAGATTTATGCCTAACTTAATCAAGAGCCTGTAGTTGGTTTTTTATTGCCGATTGATATTATGATTTTAAATGAAGTGCCAGTAAAAGTTTTGTTGTAATATAAATTATTGTCATTTTCATCTAATGCATTATAATATTCAGTTCCATTTGGTATCGGCTTTCCTAAGTAGTCATTAATTATATAATCTCTGAGTTGTCTTCTTGTTACAATATCATAAAATACTGCAAATTGGACATTCTCCGAAACAAAATACCCTAAACCAATACCTCCGTCTATACTTTTATTAAAGGACAATTCGCTATTTGAAAGTTCGATAAGGTTTAGTGATGCATTTATTGAGAATCTTTCATACCATTTTATTGCTTCAAATTTATCTTCAGACTTGTATTTTACGAGTTTGTTTTCATGGGATACTCCCATTTTCTGTAGTTTCACTGAAACTACAGATGAAATGACAAATGAACTTTTAGAAAGCGGCTGCACCATCAAATTTTTGTTGTTGTCTGTAGATAATGAATAGCTGCTTGGTTCGTCGTTAAGGATGCTATATCCAGCCCCAAAACCAAATGTTACCCCATTAAGATGGTACTGGCTGAATGCAATTGAGGTTGAAAAAAATAATAGTATAAGAATTACATTTTTCTTCATATGCAAAAATTGATATTGTTCGAAGTTTTGGAAAATGAATGTTTTCAATTCGCTAAACAGTAGGAGATGTTTACCAGGTACTCTTTAATTTAAAAGTTTGTATCTTTTCAAAGGTTTAAATATTGCAATTTGTGATTATTGATATTGTCGGTCCAGTTCTTTTCAAATGTTTAGTTGTTATTTAGGAAGGATATCGATGTGAAATATCATGATACAGACTTGTAGATGGCGGCATTCAAATATTTTTATTCTCATTTAAAATGTGTTATTTTATTTAAAGAGGGCTTCGCTGGTTTAATTCAATGGGTTTGATTTAATATCATTCCTAAGTTAATGTTCGGTTTTATCAGGAGAAAGGGGAAAAATCCCGTATTTATTTTCTTGTACATTTTGTAATTGTGTTTTAGTTACAAGCCCTCTGCTTCCGATTCAGTTTACGTCGTTACTGTTCTCTCAATTTATTCAGAATACTAATCGACGACAGGCCATTTTTTCCTGAACCCTTATTCCGGCTCCCTAGCCGGCAGTCTTAAATGGAGTGAGCGGAATACCGGACTGAGAGCGAGGGCAACTTTCAAGCCCGTGCATGTGGCTTCCATTTATGGCCTGCCCTCCAAGCTAATTGGTCTGGTGGTCTGCCTGCTCGGGGTAAGTTTCCCGGTTACAGGTGTGATCCTTTGGTGGAACCGGACGAGGAAGAAGAGGTCAAGGTCTGCGGTGGTAGGGATGGATGATTCGGTAGCGGCGTGAGAGAAGTGTTTTACCTTAAGAAGTTATTCTATAACCCCATGAGGGTCCTCTTTTAACTCCATTGGGTCTCCCGCAGGGGACCCCGATGAACTAATAAGTGAAATTCTTACATTGTTATCAGGATCCTTTCTTGGGACCCTGATGGGTTAAAAATATTTTGATGAAAGCTCTAGTGTTTTTTTATATACTATTAATTGTGTCATGCAATTCTATTGACAAAATGGTTAACCATCCGGATGGTACAACTGAAAAAGGCAAAATGGATGAAAACCGTCTGTTCAATGGTGTTGTAAAAGTGTATGACAATTTGAATCGGGATATTGGTTATCGTACTTACAAACATGGTTTACTGCATGGACCTTCCGTGATACGAATAAGTGGTTCACATAGAGACAGTGTAAACTATTCCAATGGATTTAAAAATGGGTATATGTATCGTTTTGATACATCAAATCGTTTAGTACATAAAGCTTACCTATATTTCGATAAGCCAGTTGGCAATACCTATGGATACGACTCTATGGGCCTAATTAACCATTTTTGTTTTTATGATTTTAGCGGTAACATTATTTATCAGAGGAGGTATACGGACTCCGGAAAATATGAATCTGGAAATCTAATTAACCTTTTTTCAGCTGATAGATTGGTAAAGGATAGCGTAAAGACGGTTGTATTTCTTTATATGGTTTACCCTCCGGACGAGAAGGTCAGGTATGAAGTGGCAATTTTAGATAGTTTGAATAGAATAAATGCTTCCACCCCATTAGCGGGAGAGTTTTTTTCTGAAGAATACCTCAAGCCAGTTTCAAAACCTTTCAGATACGCCATAGTTGTGCGTTCCTTTAATGCTGTAAAAGGTAAGGATGATCTTATTATTCAACCTATTGAGTAGAAAGCATAAACAGTGTTGCTGTATTAGGCTTGCAGGAATTAGTATAAGAGTCAAAGGAGTTAGTAGAGGAGTTGAAATACCTGACCATCACCAAACCAAAGGATTCAATTTCAGGGTGCCAGATGGGCTGCCTGCTGGGGTTAATCTTTCCGGTTACGGGCGTTATCCTTTGGTAGAACCGTAAGAGGAAGAAAAAGTTCAGGCCAGCGGTTGTGGAGATGGATGATTCAGCAGCGGCCTGAGGGAAGCATTTTTTAGACGTTAATCCCAACTATGTCACTTTAACCCCATCTGGGTCTCCCGAAGGGTGCCCCGCTGAATCATATCAGTGGTAGCATACTCATGCTATTACAAATAGATGGCTATAAACAGGAGCTTACTTGGTATTCAATTCCCTAGTATCATCTTGCCCATCCCCATAGGGTATGCTCATTTGTAGCAATGAATGGAGGATGAAATCCAGCCTCGTATATCGTTGCTTAATTGTTAAATTGAAGAGCCTCTTACCTTTTAGACCAAAGGGTATCTGGCATTAACCCAAACCCATAGCGCATTCGACTTATTGGGTGGATGAATAATAGCTTTCAAGGAATTCCCCAAGTTCAGTCAAGGGTTGAAGGTCATCTTCGAGTCCAGAAGCTTCAGAAAGATTGTAATACTCGTATCCGTATACCTTTTTAACACAAGCATATTCGCCTATGATATTGTCTAGTAGCATTAAACAACCATACCCAATTTCATTTATGTTTTCTTCGGTAATATCTGCTGAAAATATCTGGATATAGAGCTTCTCTTCTTCAACAATAGGGAGGAACATTATTTTCTTCGGATCAAGGGAATGTCCATTAACGGTAATGACCAGTTTGTTGATCCTGTCTTTTGAATAGGGTTGTCTTAATGCATTGAATTGCCAGTTTTCTATTGCAGGGCTATGCTGGATGATCTTTTGTACTATATCGAAATTTTCCTCAACCCCATCCGCTGAAATAGTCATACAATATATGCTGTTGTTTTTCTCAAATTCTACGGCTAGACCTCTTTGTATTTCCATGAGCCTATTTAAGATAGCATCAATTAGGTCTGGATCGTTGTCATCAATTATTCTTCGATAGGTCAATTCGTTCTCACTAAATGATTGCCAAAAAATATTGATAAGGTCATTTGTAGCACTTGGGTGCATGTTGATTATATGTTTAGAAGGGGAACAGGTTTTATGAGCAATGATTTTCCTGTACTAATGATCTTTAGAAATTTATGGATTAGCCTTTGGGTCCAGGTATTTAATTTAAACCCCAGAGGATTACTATTTCAGAACATGATGAGCCAGTACCCTTTGGACTTCATAAACATTAACTGACTTGTTGAACTGCTTTTTTATGCTGGGTTGCACTTCGCTAGAAATCCAGATCTTTAATTCAGCATCCAGGTCAAAAGTTCCTGCTGTTTCCACGCTAAACCTGGAAATGCTTTTATAGCTGATGGACTTGTATTCTATCTTACTGCCTGTAAGTCCTTGTACATCTACGAGGATCAGTCTTTTGTTAGTAAAGATGAATGTATCCCTGATTAGTTTGAATCCTAATTCGATTTCTTCTCCTTGGGTTAGTAGCTGACCATATTTTTTAATTAATTCTTCCTGGCTAACTGCGCCGGCATTTCCAAGTAAGGCTGAGAACAATCCCATAGTATTTTTAGTTTTATTTTATTTGGTGCTTTATTGGCAATATTTTTTAAAAGCATAGCAATTGATAAATTCCCTTTCAAATAGACGAACTTATAATGACTTTAAATTGAAATGCTTGTTGAGGGTGATCTGTTTGAATATTTAATGCGGAATTTGAAAATTAATTCCTTTTTCTTTTTTGTACCGCTTTATAAGTGATTAATATCATAGTGCATAATATTATAGCAACTAAAGTCCAAGATTCTATTGAAATGGAGTAAACAAATCCGCTTTTTGCGGTTGGTAAATAATTATGTTGGGCTTCATTCATATAGAACCTGATATTGGGGATACTGCTTGTTCGACAAATTGATTAGGAGCTGACATCTGGATGCTTTTAAAATAGATTATTCATTAGTAGATTCCTTCATTTCTTCAAATCAATACCATGCAATTCTTTCAGGGTGATATACTTAATCCAGTATCTGGAATTTACCTAGCTGTTTCCTGATGATTTTTCTCATGGCTGGGAGTTCAATTTCTTCTATATCGTTGTAATCTAATTTTCCTGTATGTCTCTTATATTGGTTTGATGTATTTGGGTTCGGTTGCACAGTAAAGCAGTTGGATAGCCACTTCTTCTTTTGATGGTATTCAAAGTGGTTCAATTTTTGGTTTTTGCACAATTCAATGATAAAGATCTTTCCTGGATTGGAATAGTCATGATTCTCGTTCAAGATATCATTAAATACCCTATATGCCAGTTCTTTTAAGCTATAGGTTTCAACAGGTGTATACTGGTCAAGTATCTTTTCTTCCAGCCAACCTACTACTTGCCCTTTTGGTGGTATTTTTTGAATTCGAATACCATAGTCAATCTTTCTTGCAATGGGATAACCCAATATATTATTCTGGTTAGATCTTTTATCTGCAACTATTAAATACCCGTTCTTGATCAGGCCTGCCAGGCTCATGCTAAAATTATCCACTGCATAGCTCATAAACGGATCAAAGATCTGCCAGGAGTCGACCTGGAATCTTTTTCTTGGAATATGGGCAAGTAAGATTTCGCTGGTTAATAAAGAATCGTCTGGTATTAGTACATCGTTCAAAGGGTACTTGTTGGTCATAACTCAATTAACAATATACTGCTTACTTGATGATTTTGGTAGCATGCGAGATATTCAATTAATATAAAATATTTGACTTTTTTATTTCCAGTCTTTAACGTACTGGCCTGGTCCTTCGAATGGTTCAACAAGGGCATCTATAAGGGACCAATTCCCTCATGGAAGGCAAGAAGCCGCCGGTGATCGCTTACCGGGACAGTGTGGCGGTATTGGGCTGGCAGGAAATAGCGGACGAGGCCAGGAAGAAAGTAGGGGAGGTTAGCTATCTGACCATCGCCAAACCCAAGGATTCTGTTTCCGCCTACCAGGTGACCGTCCTTCACATTGGTGCTGTACACGAATCGGCGACCGACCAGTATTTCCTGGACCCTTATACCGGCTCCCTGGCCGGCACCCTCAAATGGAGCGAGCGGAATACGGGACAGAGAGTAAGGGCCACCTTCAAGCCCGTGCATGTGGCTTCCATTTACGGCCTGCCCTCCAAACTCTTTGGCCTGGTGGTCTACCTGCTCGGGGTAAGTTTCCCGGTTACAGGTGTGATCTTTTGGTGGAATCGGACGAGGAAGAAGAAGTTAAGTTCTTCGGTGGTGGGGATGGATGATACGGCGGTGGCGTGAGGGAGTATTTTTATCTTAAGACGTTATTCTTTAGCCCCATCGGGATCCTCTTGTAACTCCATCGCGGTCTTCTGAAGGGGCTACCGTGTACCCACATCTTTACCTCATCAGGGTCTCCCGCAGGGGACCATGATGAATAATATGGTTAAAATTCATCGGGGACTCTTGAAGAGTACCACTATAGGGTGAAAAGATTTAAAAATCCCCGTCGCCCCCGTTGTGTCTTATGACCAACGGGTATTTAGAAGGCGAGCTTAGCTGTTGGATCTATAAGTATTTTCTCCTTTTATACATTGTGATCCTCCGCAGAGGTTCAAAAAGATGTGGGTACATAGTAACTTTCGAAGGGGGCCCCGTTGATCTTTATTGAGTTGTTATTTTGAAATTTTAGGAATGATCTGTATGTCGATTCCATTTGCAAGTACCCCTAAAATACAGAAAGTTTAAAATTAGAAGTATTCTCCAATTACAATTCCTCTGTATTTTAGCAGTACTTACAAATAGAACAAGTGTTGTTTATGCAGCTCCGTATTCTTAATTACCCATTTTATTTCTGGTTAATTTCAAGCTTTATCCTTTGTTTTTGATTGTTTATCTGAGAATTCAAGATTAGATAGATTTAAAATATTTCTTCCTTTATTGATGTTAACTACTATTCCTGGATTTCTTCGCCAAGTTTCTAATAGTTGAGATGCACGGAACCGGGGACTTAGTAATTCTAGACGACTAGCAAAGTCTTCTAGTGATTTAGATTCAATATAAAGGTTTTCTAAATTTTCTTTAGATATATCATCATAACTAAGTAAATTATTAACGATTAAGTCCGCAAAGAACTCATTAGACTTCTTTTTGTCTTTTAATCTTTTATCTTCTTCTTTAATAATTTTAGCTGCATCTACCTCTGAAACTTTTGAAACCACTTCTTCAAGGTATCTTTTAAGCGTGGTATTTATCTCAGCTAAATCAGAAACTTGCTTAGATAGGGAAGAAATTTGATTTTTATCACTTCTTCTTTTCAATAAATCTCTAAATAACCCAGACCATTGTTCTTTTAACCATGCTTCAATCTCTTGATGCCTTTCAAAGGTATGTATTGGATTATTACGAGGTTGATTAAGTATCTGTTCTATTAGAAAAAATATGTTAATAGAATCAACGTGCGCATACTTAATACTTGAATTATCTCTATTGTTCTTAAAGGTTTCATATTCATTATAGACAGATTTTTCGATAAGAATGTAAATTGGAATATCCCTTTTACTTGCCGATTCGTATTCCATTTTTGTTATGCTTTCATAGCGCTGGAAAAAATCCTTTACTACTGTTTTCTGAGACTTTGAGATTGGAGATCCATACCTTCCTCCAATAATTAGTACAAAAATGTCCGCAGATTCGGCTTCTCTATAGCAAGATTCATCTAATGGCAAATCAGGATTGTAGGCAATAACGCCTTTCTCTGATAATATCGATTCATATCCTAGCTCTTCGATAAAGTTTTCAATAGATGATCTAATGTGTTTTAAATCATAAAATGTGGAACTTAAGAATATTCTTGGTCTAGCCATAATTTAGAGATATGATCTTATTGTTTACAATTGTCTTTTTTTCAGATATTCGAATTGTTTGATGGGTATTGGAAAAATTTTGTGTATGTGCTTTAATTTGATCAACGAAAGGAGTAGCATAAATGGAAGTCAGCCATCATTTCGGAGAAGCCATACTGAAGCGACTTTCTATTCGTATCTTTAAATTTAGAAATAAAGTTTTAATGGCAAAAAATTCTTAGGATTCAGGATTCTGATTAGTATTGAGTTGCTTTGTTAAAATATCGATTTGATTTTATAATATTTTTATTTTATCCTTTATTCAATATTATATAATCTATATTTTTTTACAATTGGAAACTGCCTCATATGTTTCCCAATTAGGATAGTGGGATGCCTCAATCATATTTTTAAACATTTGCCCCAACGTGTATTCGAGGATATTGTCTTAGCCCCTTAGAAGCCTGGACAAAAATTGTAAATCAATTTAGTCACAGTAAATTTAAGGAACATGGCAAAAACAAAACGTCAATTTACACCTGAAGAGAAGTATAGCATTCTTCAAGAAGCTGAACGGGAAGGTGTAACAGAAACAGCCCGCAAATACAATCTTGCGCATTCGGTACTTAACTATTGGAAGAGGAAGTACCTGGTAAAAGGCAAAGACGGCTTAAAGCCGGGATACAAAAAGGTTGATCCACTGGTACGCTCCCTGGAGGAAGAGAATGCACGTTTAAAAAAGATCATTGCTAACCAGGCACTCGAACTGGAATTTAAAACCGAGCTTTTAAAAAAAAGCGATGCCCATTACCGGAAAGCAGGCAAATGATAGCACGTTACAAAAACAGGGTAAGTATTGAGCAGCTTTGTCAATGGGCCTGCGTAGCCAGGAGCAGCTTGTATTATCAGTCCCATCCCGGAGAAAGGGGCATGAAGCCCAGCAGCCATACCATCGTAGGAAATAATAGCCTGGTTGAAAACAGCCTGGTGGTAGAGCAGATCCGGGCAGTTGTTTCGATGGACTACTGCGTGTATGGGTACCGGAAAGTGACCGAGAGCCTGCGCGATATGGAATACCTGATCAATCATAAGAAGGTGTATCGCTTAATGAAAGAACATCATTTGCTATGTGGTGCTCGAATAAAAGTGCAGGGCAAAAGAAAATGGGTACAGCATAGACGTATTGAAGCCAGGTACCCAATGGAATATTTGTGCCTGGATATCAAATACGTTTGGGTACAGGGTGAAAACCGGTGGTATTACCAACTGGCTATTATGGATGTTTTCAGTCGCCGGATCCTGTGCTGGATTTTTCAACGAAGTGTTCGCCAGACGGATGTCATTGCCCTGATGCGCTGGCTGGACCTTCGATTCGGACTGAAGGGCGTCATCATACGAAATGATAACGGTTCCCAATTTGTTGCAAATAAGGTTCGAGCCGCACTAAAAGCACTGGAAGCACAGCAAGAGTTTACACATGTTGCCACTCCGGAGGAAAATGCTTACATCGAAGCGTTTCATTCCATTCAGCAAAGCGAGCTGATTGACCGGCATTCCTTTTCCAGTTTTTATGATGCAAAGCAGCACATAGAGAAGTACATGCACTGGTATAACGTTAAGCGCAAACACGGGGCTATCGGCTTCCTCACACCAATGCAAAAATGGGCACAAGGTATGTCCTTGTCAGCTGTTAGGCCACAACTTGCGCCGGGGACGGTGGGCTTGTCAAGGCCGGACAGCGAGGGTATGCGGACGGCGTCCGCTTTGTATAGCCTTGACCAGCACACCGAACCGGCCTATCTTTGCCTTACGGATGACCAGGACATCAACGAATCAGTAGCAAACCATTTTGAAAAATCTGTCCAGTTTATAGGGGGTTAAGACAATATTCGATTTTTGATATTTTTTCTTGACTTTATCAAATTGATGGTCGTGTAAGTGACCCATCATTCTTAAATGTTGATCAATCTACGAAGCAGGCATCACCAGTTTTATAAATATTTTTGATAGGGCTAAATAATAAACTCAAATATTAAACCCGAAAACTGGTTTACAGAAATTATCCTCGAAGAATTACCTGTTGATACTAGGTCTTTAATTACACTTTCTGAAGGGTGCGCATCCCGATTTCCAATTCCATAATTAATGAAATTATAGCTAGATACTGGTATGCTTGCATGTAATAATTTGTCGCTATTGTTTTTGGAACCATGGTGAGGTATCTGAAAGAGCCAGAAATCATTCCAATAATGTTGATACTTATTTAAAAACTCATCCACCTGGTTCTTTGTTAATAAGAAAGTGTCTGAAGTAAGTAGGACATTGGGATAAAAGAAATGACCTTTATCTAACATTTCTCGATAATGTTTATAATATCCATTTACACCATTCCAAATTGTTTCTAATCTTAGGGAATTGGGTGTGAACTTTTGAACTTGCCTGATGTTTTCGTGATAGAAATCACAATAGTAATGGTATCCTTTATAGTCAATTTGAAGAAAGTCAAATATTCCCTTTAAATTCCTATGCAGCAAACAAAGAGCAGTTGTATTCAAATCATCTATTTTAATTTTCCTTTTCGTTATCAAGGCAACATTTTTTGCAGCATCCTTAAAGATGGCTTTTACAGCGGTGCCCGAACTCATTCCCTTAACCTTTTCAATTGTTGCCTTCAACTTTACACTCAACGGAAGGGAATTATCTATTGCGAACTTTTCATTAAATAGAGTTTTAACTTCTTTAAAAAAAGCATCCTCGTTATCACCAACTGCTCTTTTGTAAAAAAGAAATTCCATTAATTTGTGTATGCCAAAAGAGCCTTTGAGTTTACCCTTATTTGTATCTTTTACTTTATAAACTTCTCCTTTAGTTGGAGATGAAGTAGAAATCAAACTTCCTAAATCGACAGTTTCTTTGGCAGAACGATCGAAATCGAATAAAAATCTTGTTTCATTATTCGAACCTTCATCGTTTTTCCCTGGATCATCACTTACAGGAGGAATAGGCGTATTTGGATTATTCTCTATGAAGTAAATTTCAGAATCGCCATCTAAATTATTATTAATAGTACCAATAGGATCTATAATAAACCGCAATGCAAAATCGTCCTCTTTTTTAAATCCATTTGAATGACTAATATGTCTGGCAATAAGGAAAAGCCTTTCCTCAAAAGTTATAAAGGGCATTACTAACCTTTTTATTTTAATATCATTCTGTAGTAGTAATCCTATGTATTTAACATGATCAGAGTCGAAATGAGAAATAACTAAAAGATCAAGTGTCTTCTGTGTTAAGTAATCAGAGTCTCTGTATAATGAAACTTCTTCTTGGCAGGCTTTTGCTGTGTTACTTCCGCAATCAACAACCATTCTAAACTTGACCTGGTTGTCATGATTGATATTACAACTGTAAAATAATCCTTGGCCCACTGGATGAATTGTGAACCTTTGATGAAATGGTCGCATTGTTAGTTTTGATTTGTAAATTTATTGGGTAAGTATTTTTATCTGATCGCAGATGTCTTTAACTGCATCTATTCCTTGATTGAGATTTGTAGATGGGATTCTTGCAAAACCTGTATCCCTAAAATCATTGGTTATGAGAATTTCAAATTTGGCAATGACCCTTCTAGCTAAATCAAATTGTTCTACCCCTGACGTGTCGTATAATCTATAGTTAGGTGTAAATTCCGCTGATATTGACTCCCGTATTCCGGGACAAACTGACCCCACCCTTGATAGTTAGCTGAGGTATTGTAAGACAAAGAGCGGTGGGTTGCTATTCGAATTTAAATAGGATATTGTTTTTCGGGTTGTTTTTTCCTCCTAAGTGATTCCCCTTTCAGGCTTATGCGATGTGCGCTGGCTTGCTGTCAATCTGCCAGCCGGACCTGAAATATGCCTCCCTTTATTAACGAGCTTCGACCTTGCTCAGCAAAACAGGTTGGTAAAATTGGGTAGCTTATAAGGTTTGGCGGCTTGTGTTCGTGCGAAATTTCAGTGCTTAATACTGTCAACCCAGCACTAAAGTTAAATTGAAAAACTGTACTTGAATTTAAGTACTTCACCCCCCCCCCCGTGAAGCAAAACCGCTGCTGCAGCTGGGGTGCTTGTCCACCGTGTCAGCAAAAGATTTTCAGTATTGAGTTTAAATATATTTTCCGTGTTATGTTGTGTTGTTGTATATTTTTTTATTTCCAGAGGGGAGGAGATTTATTTTTAATTCAATTTCGTCAGGGAGGTAAAGGTGCAAGCTCATTTGCAAGCTTTGGTCTTTGCTTGGGCTTGTGCGGCTTGCAAATGTGCTTAAACCTGTGGGTTTGATTATTCTTATAATGACATTTTTACTCCATTCCTTTTTAACCAATCTTCATGTTCACGATAGTTGGGCATTTTCTTGTCTAGTTCATTCCAGAATTCAGGTGAATGATTGGGATGTTTTAAATGAACCATTTCGTGAGTAATGATATAGTCCAGTACCGAAACCGGAGCCATAATACATTTCCAATGAAAGTTTAATCCATTTTTGGGTGTCCAGGATGCCCAACGGTTTTGAAGTTCCAAAACCTTTATCGCTGTTGGTTTCGTTTGAAATTTATCTTCTATCAATTTAAGGCGTTCCTCGATTTTTTGAAGACCCTTTGCACGATAGAAGTCTTTAAAAACCTTTTCCGCTTTTGGTAAATACTTTTTGTCAAGATGAAAAAAGCCACCTGAAATTTTCAATGGCACATCTTGGTTCTCGGTTATCTGCAAACGGTAGTTTCTGCCCAAATAAAGAAAGGATTGCCCACTAACAAATTCACGTTTTACCTTACCCTGATTCAATTCTTTCCATTTGGCCAGTTTCTGAAAAATTTGATACTCTTTTGCTTTTACAGCTGCTTCAATTTTTTCGTCACCGGCAGTAATGGGAGCAAGCACTTTTACTGAACCATTTCGTTCAATGAAAATGCTCACCGTTTTTCTTCTTGCGGTTTTTTCAATGTTAATATTGATGCTGTCTAACTTCATCTCAATTCTGCTTCACGGTTTTTAGCCAACTTCAAGAGTTCTGTTGTCAATTCTGCTGCTTTGACAGCCAATCCGTTAATTCGTGAATAATAAATTTCGTCTTCTATTCGCCCCGAAATCAAACGCTGCTCTGCCGGTTTATCCCAGAAATTATTAATCTGTGCTGTTTCTTTCAGAATTAGTATCAGCGTATGTGACAATTCTTTTGTTTTCTCAATCTCTTTTTCATCTTCTATTGGAAGTGTAGATTTCAGGATTTCATAGAAAGGTGCTTCTACAACTGAGATGCCTTCAGTTTCAACTTTTCTACCTTCTGCCATTTCTTCCCGCAATCCTTCAAGCTGCTTTACTATTTCTTCCCAATTCTCACGGTAAGAATTTAATATCGTTTCAAGGCGGTCTTTGAAGCGACTGTAAAGTGTTGGATCTTTTTCAAGATTTACTTTGATGTGCCAACGAATGGCATGTTCCATTTCGGATGCTTTCGATTTTGGCGTTTTGTTCAGATAATCAACTTTTGATTTAAACTCATCTGAAAGGATTGAAACCTGCTGCACCTTGGTGTCTATGCCTAAAGAATATAAATGCTTGTCAATAAGCTGTCGGACTTTTTGTGAAGCCCACTTCAAGTCCATGGTGTCGTCTTTGTAGCGGTCTTTAATTCTCCAAAGTAAATAACCCAAGCGTTTGGCAATTACCCAATATTCGCCTCCTGCCTGCGTATTGAAAAGCAAATCCAAGCTATCAAAGAAGCTTTTTGAATAGGTCAGTAATTCGGCTCTGAATTTTATATTCCTGGCTTGCTCTATACAACTTTCAGCAAATTCAAACTCAGCTGCTGTATCTGTAAACTTCTGATTCAGGAAGTTTTCAATGTCGTTCAGGTTGTTTTCAGTGAACAGATTCAAAACCCTTTTGTAACGGGCTTCCAATACAGGTATTTCTTTGTTGATGTCTCTGAATACATTCAGGAAATGCTGTGCTTTCTCTTTGTCCTTGTCTGTATAAATTCCTAAGGCTTGTTGCAAGTGTTTGGTAATGCCGATATAGTCAACAATAAGTCCGAAAGTTTTTCCCTTTTTGGTTCTGTTTACCCTTGTTATGGCTTGGAACAAATCATGTTCTTTCATGATTTTGTCCAGATACATTACTTGCTCAATAGGAGCATCAAACCCAGTCAATAATCGGTCGCAAACGCATAAAATGCCAATGCCTGATTCCGGCTTTTTATATTGTCCGCCTTCTTCCTGCGAATAGTCAAAGTCTTTCTTGAAGTTGTTTACTGCATCCCAATCTTTGGCTTCACTTCTTGCCTTGCTTATATAGCCGGGTTCATTATTTCCCATGCCTGAAACAACAGCAGCTATTTTTAGAAATTCCAGTTGCTTAATTCGTTCATCATCTCTTTCGCCATCAGGCAGGTCTTTCAATTGAGCAATTTTCTCTTTGATTGCGGTTTCCAGTTCATACTTGTATCGAACGGCTGCCACAATACTTGATGCTACCACTTGTGCTTTAAAGCCATTGATTAAAATATCAGTGTAATAGTGTTCTACTATGTCTCTGGCTATTTCGGCTATCCGGTCTTTACTTTCCAGATAGGCAATGAATGAACCGTAACGTCTTTGAATTTCTTCTTTTTCTTCCTGTGTTCGCTTTTGAAACAGGTCCTCAAACTCGGCATCAAAAAGTTCTTTGTCGTCTATTTTATCGTTTGAAACCTTTCCGATATACTTGATTTCAACGGTGGCTTTGTCAGCCACGGCTTTATCAAATTTATAGCTGTCAATCCAAGGCTCACCGTATTCATCCAGTTTGCCCCCAAATCGTTCATGCGTTTTTATTTCGTGTCGTTCGGTAAGTAAAGGTGTTCCTGTAAAACCGATTCGCACGGCTTGCGGAAAGGCATTGAATAAATTATCGCCCATATCTCCGCCTTGTGTTCGATGGGCTTCGTCCACCATGAGCAAAATGCGGTCGCTGCTGTTGATGATTTCAAATTTTTCAAACTTAGGAACCACTCCGGCATCAATTAACGATTGTGCCGATACATTGTTGTCTGCCAAAAACTTGTGAATCATTACCAGATTTAAGTTTCCGGTATCATCATCCAATTCATTCAAATCGGCTTTGCTGTCAATGATGGACAATGATTCATTGGCATATTTCATGGTTTCGGCTAACTGTTCTTCCAAATCAACACGGTCAACAATAGAAATAATTTTTAGGTCTTTTAAATCATCACTGCTGCGGAGCTTTCGGATAAGGAATACCATGGTCAAGCTTTTGCCACTGCCCTGTGTATGCCAAACCACTCCACCTTTTTCTTTGGGGTTTGTTCCTTCGCGCAAATTGCGGATGATTTTGCCAACAGCCCGGTATTGATTGTAGCGGGCAACAATTTTCACTTCCACGCCCTTTTTAATTTCCATAAAGAGTGTGTAGTGTTTCAGTATGTCAACCAATATTTCTTTGTTGAGCATGCCGCAAATCATTACTTCCTGCCTTTCTTCATCAGGTGGAAAAGCAACGGTTTTGTATTCTTCTGGAAAAATGTCCACCCAATTGTTATAAAAATCAAAATCAGCGCTGATGGTTCCAACACGGGCTTCATGTCCGTGTGTGATGATGCTGAATAAATTGTAGTGAAAAAGCCGTTCTTCGCCTTCTTTTACTCCGTAATCATCTTCTCTTGTATTGGCATAGCGGGTAACCTGCAAAAATGCTTCACTCAATGGTTCAGCGACATCAAAATCTTTGGCCTCAACAACAACTAAAGGCAAGCCATTCAGGAACAAAACAATGTCGGGTATAATGCCCTGGCGGCTGGCACCCGGAGTGAGCAAACGAAACTGATTGATTGCAATAAAGCTGTTCTTTTCATAATTTCTGAAATCTACCAAACGAACTGTGGGGTTTACCTCACCTGTTAATTCGTTTTTATTCACCGTTGTTCCTTTAATCAATAAACGGTGAATTTCTTTGTTGGCTTCATGAAGGGTTTTGCCCGAAAAGCTTTGAATTTCTGTAAGCAATTCTACCAGTTGCCTGTCAGTGAGCCATTCTCTGCCATCTGCTGTTTTGTTGATGGACTTTACGGTGTCTTTAAATACCTGTGGCAGTAACACCTGCTTAAAATGTTCCCTTAAACTTTTAGCCGGATCTTGCGGAACACCAATGCCTTGGTCTATCACTTGCCATCCTAACTGGCGAAGTTTGTCCAAAAAAGGTTTTTCTACATTGATATATTCTGCCATAATTATGGTCGGTTATTTGTTAGGTAGGCCTGCTCCGGGTGATTTATCATTTCAGGATGCAGGTACTTCAATTTTTTTTCTGCAATCAATCCACTTAAGTATTTCCTTTTTACATAACCTTCTCCCTTATTCAGGTATCCTGCAATTTCTATGGCTTTCATAGCTCGGATAGCACACAAATCAAGAATGATATTTTTCACCTTTTCGCTATCGTGTTCCCTTTGGTTGAGTTGCTCTATTCTTTCAAGGATTTCTTTAGGTAGTGTGCTTATCTCATTAGCTGGTGCACTTAAATCCTGAGCTGGTGCACTTATTTTTGTAGCTGGTGCACTTAAATCCTGGGGTGGTGCACTTAATCCATCACCACCCACATAATAGGTTGCCTTTCCTTTCCCTTTGGATTTCAATAAGTTATATGTTTTTAACAATCTTAAGTCGTTGCTCGCTTTAAGGGTGTCACAATCAGCCATTTGGCGGTAGGCAGGATTGTCAATAGCTCCGACTTCTCTCACAAATATTAGGGCCTGTTTTTGGCTGTCAGATAGGTTAAATTTCTCAAATTGTTTAAGCCATTCCAGGTCATTAGCATCGAGAAAATGGTGTAAAAGCAAACGGGACGTAAATTCATTGTTCTCACGGCTCGATTCGAATGTTGGCGGTGCTAAATGTGCTTTTTCCATTAGCCTTCGCATGGCACGAATGCCCGAACCTTTTGTTTCTGCCAAGTTGGTGTCGTGAAAAACTGCTGCGATAAATGGATTCCGGGTTTCGCTGCCTGGTAGCCCTAATTTTTCTTCTGATTTTAATGAAAATCCCGGATTGATAATTTCAATTCGATTATCGTAACGAATAATTTGAGTTGGGCGGTGTTCACGATATGAACGGTGCATTAGCGCATTGACGATTGCTTCTCGAAGTGCTTTCATAGGAAGACCGGTAGTAGCTGCCTGTACATCATCTTCGGGCAATAGAAATCCTTTGGGTAAATCCGCATTGATGGCATCAATTAAACGATATAACACCAAAATGAGTGGACCTCTCATATCGATGGTAGTAAATCGTTCATCAGGGTCCTGCACCCAGGTATTACCTGGCACCCTCACGTAATCCGCACGTAGCATTGGGAATGTGCTGCGTTGTGCTTTAGAGCTACCAAACAATAGCAGTCCCGCAACATTCAGCTCGTTTGGATTCTCTTTATTCACACAACCTAACGCTGCCAACAATTCACTATCGCTGTAAGTAAGCTCTTCAGCAGCAGGATTTACTTTTTCGCGGAGCACCCGATAGCGTTTCAAAGCATTTTCATCTACATCAGCTAAAGTTGTTCCTTTCACAGGGGTTTGGTCGTAGCTGCTGGTGTCCTGGTAAAATACATGCATGTCATCATCGGTGCAGTGTTGGTCGGTGCTGCCTATTCTACGTAATGCACCAGACGGTAGTCCTTTACTTTTAAAATAAAGTGGTTTTTGTTTGGCAGGTAATTCATCTATCCAAATTTTCAGAACAGGTTGCCCGTTAATTTTCTCAATCGTCATTGCCGGCCGGACAGGCATATTAAACATGCTGGCACATTGCGTAGCTATGTCGCTTTGAAGCTTGTCCGGATCAGGCATTGGGTCAACTTTATATTGTGTTGCTGCCGTGGCTGAATCATCTGCACTAATGCTCATTAAAATATAGCCTCCCCCTAAGCCGGGTTCGTTTGAATAAGAGCAAACGGTTTCCATAATGGAAGTGGTAGTATCTCCAATGCCTTTGGCTTCTATCCATGGACATTCGTCAGTATCGTTGAGAATTTCAAATAGTTCCTCTGCGGTGTATTCTACCATAATTAACCTTCTTTAATCGTATTTACATCAAAAACAAAAACGTAATCCTTCGGATAAGCGACAAATTTTGAATTGCTTTCAAAAGTTTCTCCGGAGTCAAAAACGAATAAGTCTTTGACAATGTAAATTTCATTATCGTTTACCAATGCAACTTCAAACTTGTTAGGCTCTGAAATGCCTTTGTTTGTTTCTGCACCTGAAATGATGAATTGGTTGTCCGAAATTACTTTTACTTCCAGATACTTCCATTCACCATTTTCGTTTTTGTATTCTATATCATAATGAAGCTTATCATTTTTGTCTGGTGTGGTTGAATTACCAGATACCCATTTAACATTTTCAATACCATATTTATTTACCAACGTATTATATACCAGTAGTTCTGCCTTTTTCCCCTTTCTTTTTTTTCCTCTTTCAGCATGGCCGGAATGTACCCAGGTGTAATTTGCATTCGCACTTGACGCTTGAATGATTTTACCATTTTTACTGAGCTTTGCATCAATCAATGAACCGACTAATTTTGACGAATCGTTATCGGTATCTTTTTCCCTTTGTTCTTTTTCTCCAAATTCTTCTTTTAAATACTGTTCAATAGTTTCTGCATTTCCTTCGAAATAGAGCAGACTTCTGATTTCTTCGTCCGCAATATCTACTTCTTCAATTCCATATTGCTCCAATAATTTTTCATATTGATTGACAATAACAGTATCGTCATCTAAGTCGTGGTTTAGGTCAGTATTAAAATAAGCTAAGGTTTCCTTTGTCACTATTGCATGATAGTCAAAAGTCAAATTGAATTTATTGCTACTGATGATGTGTTCTAATTTTGATATCAGCTTATTGTTGAAATCATTTAAAATGTGTATGAATGTTTTCTGTTCCTCCGGGTTTTCCTTTAGGTATATCCAAAGCAACTTTTTGAATTTGAATTCGTGACTTTTTATACAATTCAGCAATTCATTTTTACGGTACCAATACAAGCCTTTGGGAGTTATATCATTTACGTTAAGGTTCAATGATTCGCATAAAAGTCTTATGAGTTCAAAGGATGCCCGATTTTCAAAGCTGTCGAAATCTACATTGGTATAACTTTCCGGTATTTGTATTCCCAATCCCGAAAAGACCCTTTGCTTCAATGAATCTAAGTTTTCAATAGGCTCTTGAAGTTGTTTTCCCTTTAAGCTGAATATATTGCTCCAGAAATCTATCTCAACCCGTGAGACACCTAATAAGGCAAAAGATTCTTCAATGATTTCCCTGCTCAAATCCTGACCGGCAAGGTGAATAGTATCTTGTATATCGTTTTTAAGGATTTGCCTAAAATCGTTTTTCAAATCATTTACTTTAAAAATGATGCACATCATTTCTGCAAAAGCATCACAGAACAATGAGTCTTTCCTTAGCCCGTCAACAGATTGAATAAAACTTTCCTTGAAATAAAAAGTATCCTTCTCGTTGATGAATTCCTTATCCTCAATGGCCATTTCAGGGTTTTCTCCAAAGCTGAAAAAACCTTTATTTACAATGCGAATAGTACATTGTTTTAATGTTTTTGCTTCTTTTCTCTTCGTTTCTTGGTCGGTAGTTCTCTTTTTTAAATTGGGCGATTCTAGCCTGTAAGCAAGCAAATAGGGTTTCAGGCTCTCAAATAAATTGTTGAAATCTGTATCGCAGGGGTTGAAATCAAGACTATCCTGATTAATCTTAATCTGAAATTCTTTCAGGCTTTTTACACCAAAATACTTTTCTACATTATCCTCACCAACCCTCTTGGGCAGATTGATGATTGGAATGGTACTGATAATTTTTTTTGGCAAAACCGAATTATCTGAATAATAGATCTGGTTAGCCGGTAGGTATGCCTCCTTATTCCCTGTTTTTGAAAAGAACTGTATGTCATCAGGAACAGGATAGGTCGATTCTTGTTTTGCTAAACTTTCCAAGGCCATTTTGTAAATGGTTTGGGTAGCTTTCCCGCTTTGGTTTTTATCCTTTTCAGGAATCGCCTGTAATATCTGATAAACAGTTTCCGGAGCTAAATCATTAATGGACTCTTTAGCCCCTAATTTTATCAGAATGGATTTTACTTCAGTTCTATTTATTCCAAATTGTCCGAGAAAATCGTAGTCAATTTGAAAATCATCGTTGATTAGTTTGTTCAATTCCTCGCCACCATCTTCCAAAATGTATTTAGTGAAAAGGCTTGCCTTTATAAACTGATACCTGATGTAAGAATGTGTGGGAATGATTGTAGGCCGCCATCTGGTGAAAAACCAATCTACTTTTTCATTGTTTGTTTCTAATTTTTGACGGATTTTTTCATCTTTCAAAGCAAGCAGGATGATATGATTCACAGGTAAACGGCTTATCAAATCCATGTCTATAATCTTTGAAAAATAGGTGCCTTTGGCTAAGCTTCCCCTGTCAAAATCATCGGGATAGTCGGTTCCGTTTTCAAATATGTAATTAAAAAAATCAACTTCTTCCCATCTGTTTGTGATGGTTTTTATTTCTATTCGCGAATACTGATTTACTCCCAACCATAAAAAGAAACTTTCCACTAATGCTGACTCTTCGTTTTCAAAACTCCAAAAATCAACAGCTGCCAAATAATCATTTGGTTTTAAGAAACCATTGTAAATAATCTCTGTCAGTTTTCCGCTTGGATAGGTCTCACTTAGGTATAACAATTCTGCATCCCAAATTTTTCCAGCTTTGGAAACAAGTGGTACTGTTATTTTTAATTTTTCCTGGCGGTTATCTATGTTTTTGAAATTGGCGTAAAGAGCCGCTACCATTTCTTTAACGCAATTGATTTTATCATCTATTGCCTCAATGGATTTTAAGGCATCCTTAGTGCCGGTAATAATTTTATCAATGACATTGTTACTGTCATAAGGTTGAAGGTTAACAACCGATTTGATGCATCGTTGCAACTCCCTTGATTTGGGTTCTTTTTTATCAAAACTTTGTTCAAATTTTGAAACCAGCAAATCATACAATTCCGATTTCATGAAATCAACCTTTACGGAATTCGGAATATTAAAACTCTCTTCTGACCGCAGTACAGGGGTAAAAGCTAAATCGTCTTTTGATATTACCTTGCCTGATTCATTAACTAATAGCGAAAAACGTTCCTGCTCATCATTGAATGAAATGACCTTAGCCAGCTGGGCTATCAGTTCGGCCCGAAGCGGGATGCTTATATCGGTGCCTGATAAGCTGTCCACCTTTTCTACCAAGTATCTGTGGTCGTATAAATCATTGCTGAAAGGATTGGGCATTTCATTATGTAATGGAATACACAATTCCGGCAACACATCAGCAAAATTTTCCTGAAAAAAGCCATTGAACTCATCGTTGTAATAAATGGTATTGTCAATGGAATTGTATGCGTTGCTGATACAGGGATAAATTTTCTCTGTTTGCTTCAGTGACTCTAATTCAGCATAAAAGCTTTCAATTAGTTTTGAATCGGATGCTTTTGAAGTCGGACTGATGAGTTTATAGGCCCTCCAATCCACTTGTTGCTCTGTGAGATAGTTAGCACATTCTTTAAGCAGCTGAACCAATTCCTTTAATATGTACTCATTTTTCCTGGATTCATTCAGGTGGTTGCGGCTGCTGTTTAGTTCAAAAGTGCCATGAATAATACAGGACAGCGATATGCTTAATTGCGTAGGAAAAAAATTGAACAGCTTTTTGTAATTATCTGACAAATCATCCTGAAAGGCTACTTTAAGATTGTAGGACTGCTGTTCGTTTTTGCTTTTGTCCTGATATTCTGGCGGCAATATGTTTTCCCTTGAAAAAACTTTCCATTGTTTATCTTTAATGCTCACCATTTCAAAGCGTTCACCCGGTTCTTTTTTACTGGATAATGTTATTAATTCGGTTCCTTTTTGAATGGTAATTTTTTGAATGTTGTTCAGGAAAAGTAAAATTTCTTCCCGCAATTCAGCCAATTGATGCTCAATGTCTCCTTCAAATTCTTTTCTATAACTAATGGCGATGGTGGTTGTCCACTTTTCTGCGTTAGATGCTTCTGAAATTTTGGGAATAGCTAATACCGGAAAGGGGACGGTTTGCACTGCCAGATTTCTTTCGCTTCTGATTTGCTGTTTTGCTTCTTCACCTAAATTCAGTTGGTTATTAAAAACATCTGCGGCTATTTTTTCTGAAAAAGAAATTTGGCAACCATTGCTGTAAATAACTACTTGTTCCGACCAGTTGAGAATGGAACGAAAGCCCAGGCCTTTGTTGCCGATATAACTGATTTTGGTTTTGGTACTCAGGTTGGCAAGCATTAAGGATTTTATACCACCCGTTTCAAATGGTTCTCCTTGGTTTGAAATACTCAACTTATCTTTATCCTTATCCCAAGTTATCCATACCTCATTTGATCCTGCATCATCGGCATTCTGTAGCAGCTCCAGTAATTGCCTGCCGTTGTATTCTTTGGTTAGTTCCAGCTCACGATTGTAATCGGCAATAAACCTATCCGAATTATCCCTGTAGGTTTTCAGGTTGCTCTCTATGAGTGTTTCTATGTCTTGCTTAAAACTCATGCCGTTATTGCTTCTTTTATTTTCCCTTCGGCTCAGCTCAGGACAGGCACCTGTTTCCTCCCACTCAACAAATCCTCCATCAATCCCCTTTTAAGACTTTGCATTTTCTGCAAGTAGGTTTGCTCTGTTTGGAGTTTTGTATCTATTGCTTTCAGTCGTTCTGTAATTAATTGTTGCTCAGGTTTGCAAGGACAAGGGAACAGGGCACTTTTTAATATGCTATTGTAAAGTCGTTGAATAGTTCCTCCTTCTGTCTTGTATTCCACAATTTGAAAAACCTGATATAGATATTCATTAGAGATTAGATCGCCATTGTTTTCAATCCAAACAATATTGGAATCTTGAAAGTACGCTGGAGTTCCATCGTAAATAATAGTTCGACCAATCGTTCCAGCCGCAGAAATCAAAATATCTCCTTTGTTGGGAAATGAAAATTGCTGCCGATAACTGTCGTAAAGTTCTTTCGATATGTAGGCATCAGGTTGTTTGCCAAATGTGCCGATTTTATAAAATGGAATATCACCTTGGTCGCTGGTCTCGTAATTGAACACTCGTCTGCACATTCTTACTTCACCTACATCACCAAGTTCCTTTTCATCCCACTCCTTCGGTATCATCCTCAACTTACTCTCTTTATACAACTCCGGTGCATCTTCGTAGCGGGGGCGGAGTTTGTTGGTTTTTAGGTCTATGCCACGGGTAAACAAATCCTGCAACATGCCTTGCTTAATGGCTTTGTATTTGGCGATGGCAGCCTGGGTTTTTTCTATCACCGCATCGGCTGTGGAGAGGATTTTGGCGATTTTATTTTCTTCATCTTTTGTTGCCGGAAAATCTATTTCAATTTTTTCAAGTTCTGATTTGTTGAGTTTGCTTCTTGTTCCCGAATTCAAATACTTGGTTATGTCTTTATGAACAAGGGAGTAGAAAATATAATCCTGATTGAATTCTTGTTTTGCTCGAAGAATATGGGCATGATTATTCACCCAACTCTTTCCACTTATTTTGTATGCAATCGGTCTTGTATGATATTCTTCAAAGTTTCCTCCATCTTCAGCAAGAAGAATTAAATCTTCATCAAATATGTATTTATCGATGTACCCTTGGATTCCATTAGCACCATAATAAGGGATATTCCCTTGCATCGTTTGCCGAATTTCATCATTAATTGGCACTCTCAGATTATCGAGAATATCGCAGCACTCTGATATTTTATTTTTCCGCTTTCTACTCATAACCTAACTCTAATAAATAAGCATCAAATAATTTAGTTTCCGTTTCGCGGTCTTTAAGTATGCTTTGCAGTGTTGTGGTGTATTTCTCCCAAACATTTTCCACTGCCTGCAACAATTGGCGTTGGTGGGATTGCAAATAATCATTCACGGTCTGTTGCAAGGTTCGCAGCCAACGTTGCATAATGAGTTCCTTGGCTTCTTCGGAGGTAATGAGCAGGCGTGCCTGGTCCACCAATGCCTGCTTACGGTCTTTTATTTCCTTAATTTTTCGCTTGCACAGTTTCAGTTCTTCTTCCAGTTCGCTGTGTTTGGCTATGCGGCTTTCCAATTCATCAATCTGCGCCTCCAGTCTTTCAACTTCAGCCTTGAGCTTTTCACTTTCAACTTTTAACTGTTCACTAGCCAAAGCACCGGCTTTAATCCGCTTCAGCAGCAACTTATATTCCTTGTCGGCCTCCTTGCGTTCGCCTTTCAGTTCCTTAATGCTGTCTTTGTGTTCTTTCAGTTCCTTGCTTCGCCATACTTCGTAGTCTTCTTCGTTCCACACATCATCCTCCAGTTCGTTTACTTCGTCAAATTGGGCTTGCAGTTCGTCACGCCTTGCTTCGTTGTCTTTTAGTTCCTTCAGCACTTCCGGGAACTGGCTTTGCAAAATTTCATCATCAGGTATCAATTCGGCATTCCATCCGCTGGCAATCACACTTTTAATGTCGTTGGTAATGCTGTTCCAATATGCAGCAAAAGAGCCACGGCTTTTAAAGTCGTCTAAAATGGGAAGTGCATTCAGCTTTTCGGTCAGCGTTCGGGAAAAATCGTGGTACAGGTCAAACACATTGGCTTGTCCTCCGGGTAATTGTTCAATAGCCGGAATTTGCTCCTGCCACCATTCGTCAATTGCCTGGGTGTATTGGGCAAAAGCGGTTTTTATTTCGGGGCTTTCGTCAAACAGTTTTTTAATGTCTTCTTTGTAGGCAAGGGCAACTGTAAATTTCAGGTAATTGGGCTTCAAAGGCTCAAACAGTTTGGCTTCCAAACCTGCATAGCAGTAGAAATAATCGGTTAATGCTTTTACCTCACTTTCAGGAATGCCGCCTTGTAAATGGGCATGCACATCCTGCGGTTCGGGTGGCGGTGCATTGTCCACAAACCTGCGGATATTGAAATTGAAATCTTCATTTTCCAGGTTATTGTGTTCATCAATGGCTTTGCTCTTGGCCACCAATTTGCTGTATTTGGGCGTTTCCTTTTTATGCCGGTAGGTGTAGGCAATTTTTTCCAAATCTTCGGGGCGAAGTTTGTTTTGGTTTTTACCTTCCTTGTATTCACGGTCAGCATTGATAAAAAGTACATGGTCTCTTTCGTGTGCTCCGGCTTTGTTAATTACCAACACACATGCCCCAATGCCTGTTCCGTAAAACAGGGCAGAAGGCAAACCGATGACTGCTTCCAGATAGCCACGGTTTACAAGCCACTCCCGGAATTTCTTTTCCTCACCACCCCGATACAACACACCATGCGGCATCACCACCGCCATGCGTCCGGCATTGTTCAGCGAAGCCACCATGTGCTGCACAAACATGAAATCGGCCTTACTTTTCGTTGGCATCCAAAAGCTGAATCGCTCCTTAAACTTCATGTTTGTGGTGCTGTAATCCAGTGAAAATGGTGGATTGGCTAAAATGATATCAAAGGTTTTCAGTTCTCCATGTTCGGTGTGCAATGGGTTGAGTAAAGTATCCCCATTCAGAATTTTGCTGTCGTAAATGTTGTGGAACAGCATGTTCATTTTACACAAGCCCCAAACGGTTCCGCTTTTCTCTTGTCCATATAGCGTGATGTTCCTTGCCGAACCGAATCTGTTTTCTACATAATTCTTACATTCAATTAGCATGCCGCCACTGCCCACAGTCGGGTCATATATTTCAGCATTTTCTCCAGGTTCCAGAATGTTTACCAGCAGTTTTACTATTTCGTTGGGTGTATAGAATTCTCCGGCCTTCTTTCCGGCACTGTCGGCAAAATGTTTGATAAGATATTCATAGGCAGCACCCATCAGGTCGGGGAACTCCAGGTTGTCATCCCGTAAATTCATTCGGTTGAAATGCTGAATGAGTTTACGCAAATCTTCATCGCTGATTTGCTTGTTGTTCTTGCCAAATGTTTTGTTGAAGTTGATGTTGTCCTGGTTGAAAACACCATCCAGTTTGTCCAGGTTAGCTTCCTGCAAGGCGGCTAAAGCCTTGTTGAGATGGTCGCCAATTTCTTCGGTTAAGTCCTTAATGAAATTATGGCGCTGTACGTTGCCCTCGCTGTCAATATAGGTTTCCGGGTCGCCTTCCAATCCTTTCCACCTTGCAGCAAGGGGAACAAAGAAATCATATTCCGGTGCGTTTTGTCTTTCAAGTTCACCATAAAGAATTTCAGGGTCACTTACACCACGTACATCTGTCAATGATTTCTTTCTTCTGTCTCGGTGAACTTCAAACTGGTCGTTTACCCGTTTCAGAAATAACATCGAAATTATGTATTCCTTGTATTCTGATGCGTCCATGTTACCTCTCAAGATGTCACATGCATCAAAAAGGAAATTTTCCAATCGGGGAAGTGAAATTTTATTTGCCATTTAAATATTGTCAAATAATTATTTGTGAATAACGTGATTTCTGTCGGTGCATAAGCAAAAATAGGTTCTTTTGCAAGTTGGGGTTGCGAAAAGGTTTGTCCGGCTTATAAATGTTCAGTTTGTTGGACTGCAACAAATTGAATTAGAAAAATATGCTGTAGGGAAATGCTTATGTATTCCCGAATACCATTAAAAGAAAAATCAACCTTTGAGTAATGTGGCAAAATAGAAGCGTAGTCAATGAGTGCCTGGCTAGCCGGTTGGCATATCGCTCTACTCGCTGTCCTTATATCGTTTTTAAAACACACCGTGGCGGAGTTTGTCCGATGAAGCGTTGGAACAAGGCATGCTCTTTTGCAAGGTTGACATTTGAGTTTCGGCGTTTAGTACCTTGCAAAAGAGCATGACTTGGTGCTTCGGAACTTACTGATTCTGTTTTATTGTCACTAAAATTTGCTTTCGTAAATTGGAAAGTCCTTCGTAAAGCTGATTGGTTGCTCCTTGAAATGAAATTCGCATTCCAGGTTTATAAAGAAAGAATGTGTTGAATGCGTTTGCTGCTGCTGAACGCTGCATACTAAAATAAAACTGCACCGTATTGTTGAACAAAGCATTTAGTGATTTCGCAGGAACTTTCTCAGAAAGTGTCAAGCCTCCAAGAATGCATCTATCTAAAGCACATTTGCATTCTGCCAAACGCCAGTGTCCTTCTTCATCACCTTTCTTGCCTTTCAATCTATACAAAAACAAATCTTCAAGAAGGTTGCATACGAAAATATATTGATGGTTTTCATCCCCTTCGACTCGTCTTGAATTACCAACCCTGAAAAAGAGTTGTTCTCTAGCATTTAAGATTTTTACATAGTTACCGTTCCCAAATTCATTCTCAGCCCAAGCAGCTTTTTCCTTACTGTTAAGTGGATCACCTAATTTGAGTTTTGAATCTGTAGTTTTAAAGGCTTTGTCTTTAGCTGTAATAGTGTATTCCTCGCCTTGTATGAGAACTAAGGGTTGCTGTGTCTCCACATCAATAAAATGTCCGTGGCTATAGATTGTTTTGAAGGCTTTCATTTTGCCATGCTTTTAATTTTACTTCCCAAACTTTATCCCAAAGTTACCTCACATTGTGAGTGTCAGATAATAGAAGTTCAACTCCTAAATGAGCTGCAACATCTTTTGCTGCTTTTTTGCCACAACTTCTGCATATATATGATACTCCCGATTCTTGTTTTATCATCCCAAAAACGGATGAAAATATATTTTCCACTGCCATCTGTAAAGGTCCTCATTTCAGAACGAGTGATGAACTTTTTACTCTCTTCGGTAGCGCTGTGGCTAAATAGGGTGACATACAACGGCCGGGCATTGGCGGTCGGGTGGATTTAGTATTCCGTCCGCCAGGTTGCGGCGAACTTCTTTCCTACCGCCGCAATATTCTGCCGCTGATTAATAATTAATGTTGATTTTATATTCGTCCCGCCCGCCTGCCGCCAATGCCTTCGTTGGCTGTAGGCAATTTCATGAAAACGACTCATCACTCATATCATCAAAAGATGAATGAGACCCAAATTTTCCATTTTCGCGGTACTGCCAAAAATCTCGACTTCCATCGAGACCTCTTTCTTTCTTATACTCATTATAAAAGCTGGAAATTACGCCCGACTCGTATTTTGAATTAGGGTTATTCCCCTTTTTACCTTGCCCTTTATTCTTACCAGGACATTTCCACGAATGCTTCTTCAAATTCTTAACTTTTGCATTGCAATTAGGGCATTGTCTCAATATTGTTCCTTTTACACCAACTACTCGTTCTTCAACCTTCTTTTTTTGAACAGGCTTCAATGGGAGGATTAATTTTTGTTTGGGACGTTCTAAAGGTGGAGAGTTTCTTTTTTGCGTACTAGAAATCTGGGGATGAGAGGTCTTAACAAATTGTTTTTTGGGCTTGAGCTCTTCCCATTCTGCATCACTAATTATTGCAGAAGCTAATACTTTTTCAAGCACAATTCTCAACCTATTCCTCTCATTTGATGGAATTGAAATAGTGTAATTATTTCTATACCAAAAAATAAACTTATCTATATGATTAATAAGCTCATTTACTTGACTTCTCATATGTTGGGTTTATCAGCTTATATCCAACTCGTTAATGTATGATACTGGACAAATGGTTATAGCCTTGTATTGGTTTGAATTACAATATTATGTAGTTATACTATTCGGATAAAGTATTATTGTTATCGGATCTGTTATTTCAAATGTTAGTATCATTCCTGAGAGTTTGAAATATTTTTACTTCATATTTTTATTAAGATTCGATATCTGATTCAGAAGATGTTTTTATCGTTGGTTAATTAGTAGAAATAGCTTCGCCTTCTCAGCCCCAAGGGGTTGAGGGTCAGGGGAGTTCTAAAATAATATTTGGATTGATTTTGCGCAAGGGGGAAAATCCCGTTTTCTATTTTCTTTCACATTTTCAGGGATAGATTCTAATTATTTGATGAGTTGGGAGGAGAGAAATGCGGGAGAGTTGAGATTGATTTTTGGATGAGTGTGTGGGTAAGGGGAAGTTGTGGTCATCTGGGGACTTCTCGGATGATATTGATTTGATAGAAAGAGGGTGGGTTCATCAGGTTCCTCTACGAGAGACCCTGATGGGGTAGGGTAGGGTAGAAGATCCCGTTGGGGTAGGAAGATATTTTGTTTATCAGGGTCCCCTGCGGGAGACCCTGATGGGGTAGAGTAGGATTGTAGACCCTGATGGGGTAGTAGGATATTTTATTCATCAGGGTCCTCTTCGAGAGACCCTGATGGGGTAGAGAAGAATTGATGACCCCGATGGGGTAAAGAGGATAGGTTAACCCGATGGGGTTTCAACTATTTAGATCATAGCTCAGCCAAACATTCCCTCGTAGCCTCAATGGTCCTATCCAAATCGGCATAGCTCAGGGCATTGTTCAGGAACCAGCTTTCGAAGGCGGAGGGTGGTAAGTAGATGCCACGGTTCAGCATGGCGTGGAAATATTTCTTGAACCGCTCGTTGTTGGCACTGGCGGCCGAGGCGAAATCCGTAACGGCATGGTCGCTGAAATGCACGCTGATCATGGAACCCAGGCGGTTGATCACATAGGGCTGGCACCAGGCTTTCAAGACTTCGTCCAGACCGCGATGCAGGTAGGCTGTTTTTTCATCCAACTCGGTGTATATGCCGCGGTTAGTGTTCAATTCATTCAATATGGTAAATCCGGCGATCATGGCAATGGGATTTCCACTGAGGGTACCGGCCTGGTACACGGAACCCAGCGGGGCCACGACTTCCATGATGTGGCGCTTGCCACCGAAAGCCCCAACAGGCATACCACCCCCGATCACCTTGCCATAGGTCACGAGGTCGGCATCGATGCCCAGTTTTTCCTGCGCACCGCCGGGGGCTAAACGGAAGCCGGTCATCACTTCATCAAAAATGAAGACAATGCCTTCTTCATCGCACAACTGCCTCAGCCCTTCCATGAAGCCGGGCTGGGGCAGGATACAACCCATATTGCCCGCAACGGGTTCTACGATGATGGCAGCGATCTCGCCCTTGTGTTGTTGCGCCAACGCCTTCACGGCATCGAGGTCATTATAGGCGCAGGTCAGGGTATCATTGCTCACACCACCGGTAACGCCGGGGACGGTCTGGATATCCAGGGTGGCCAGGCCACTGCCTGCCTTCACCAAAAAGCTATCAGCATGGCCATGGTAGCAGCCTTCAAACTTGATGATCTTGTTCCGGCCGGTATAGCCTCGCGCTACGCGGATCGCACTCATACAGGCTTCGGTACCGCTGCTCACCATGCGGATCAGGTCCACATTCGGCACCATCCCCTTGATCAATTCCGCCATCCTGATCTCCAGCTCGGTGGGGGCACCATAGGAGGTGGAATAGGTGGCATACTCCTGGATGGCTTTCACCACCGGCTCATAGGCATGGCCCAGGATCATGGGTCCCCAGGAGGCGATATAGTCGATGTACTGGTTGCCATCGGCATCATAGAGATAAGCACCCTTGGCTTTCTGGATGAACAATGGGGTGCCGCCGACACTCTTGAAGGCCCGCACGGGGGAGTTCACCCCACCCGGGATGGACAACTGCGCGCGCTCAAATAATTCCTTGCTTTTATTGGTAGTCATAACTGGTAGAATAAATCGTGACACTTCTTTTCCCTGGCCTTCGGTTCATTGTTTTTTGATCTTTTCATGGCCAGAGAAGAAGCTTTATTTTAATCAATAAGTCGGATCGCATCTTTCGCAAAATAGGTCGCGATAAGGTCTGCCCCCGCCCGCTTGATCGAGGTCAGGCTTTCAAGGATGGCCTTCTCTTCATTCAGCCAGCCCATCTTCGCCGCGGCCTTGATCATGGCGTATTCCCCGCTCACATGGTAGGCACTAACGGGGACCTGCACACTATTTTTCACCTCACGGATGATATCCAGGTAGGCCATGGCGGGCTTCACCATCACGATATCGGCGCCTTCCTCAATATCCATCAGGGTTTCCTTGATGGCCTCGGTCCTATTGGCATAATCCATCTGGTAGGTCTTCTTGTCCCCAAAGCCTGGCGCGCTGTCCAGGGCATCCCTGAAGGGTCCATAGAAGCAGGAAGCATACTTGGCGCTATAGCTCATGATGCCGGTCTTCGTAAAGCCTACCCCTTCCAATCCCTTCCTGATGGCGCCAATGCGGCCATCCATCATATCACTGGGGGCCACCAGGTCGGCGCCGGCTTCGGCATGACTGATACTCATTTTCACCAATGCTTCTACTGTGGCATCATTGACGATCTCGCCGTTCTCCACAATGCCATCATGGCCATAGGAAGAATAGGGGTCAAGGGCCACATCGGTCATCACCAGCATCTCCGGCACGGCATCCTTGATGGCTTTGATGCTGCGCTGCATCAGGCCATCGGGGTTCCAGGCTTCCTTGCCGGTATTGTCCTTGAGCTCGTCCTTGCATTTGATGAAGATCAATACGCTCTTCAGGCCCATCGACCAGAGCTCCTTCACTTCCTTCACGGTCACGTCCAGTGTATTCCGGTAGTAACCGGGCATGGAAGGGATCTCGGTCTTGGTATCCTTGCCTTCGTCGATGAAGAGGGGAACGATGAAATCATCGGGACCCAACCTGGTCTCCGCCACTAAGGAACGAATGGCCGGGTTACTGCGAAGGATCCTGTTTCTGCGTGGTAAATACATTGGTGCTGATTTATGGTCAATACGTTTATATCTCAATTTACCCATTCCCGCGGATGCAGACAGGCATCGAGCAGGTCGGCCTCGGGACTGCCCGGTGCGGGCTGGTAATTGTATTCAAATCTAACGGTAGGGGGTAGGCTCATCAAAATGCTTTCGATCCTGCCATTGGTCTTCAAACCAAAGAGGGTGCCCCTGTCGTGCACGAGGTTGAATTCAGTATACCTGCCGCGCCTGATCTCCTGCCAGTGCTTATGCTCCGGCGTATAAGGAATATTCTTCCGCTTCGCTACAATGGGCAGGTAGGCGTCGATGAAGGCATCGCCGCAGCGCTGGCCAAAGCTCATCCAGAAGTCGAGGTTCCTGGTTTCATCGGGTCGCTGGTAATCGTAGAAGATCCCGCCGATTCCCCTGCGCTCGGCATTGCGGTGCCAGTTGACGAAATAGTCGTCGCATACCTTTTTGAACTTAGGATAGAAGCCCGGATCGAACTGGTCGCAGACATCCTTGTAGGTCTGGTGGAAATACCTGGCGTCTTCGTTGATGAGGTAGTAGGGGGTGAGGTCGGTACCGCCGCCAAACCAACGGTCGATCACTTCGCCATGGGCATCGTACAATTCAAACATGCGGTAGTTGCAATGCACGGTGGGGACGAAGGGATTGACGGGGTGCAGCACCAGGCTCAGTCCGCAGGCGAACCAGCTGTGGCCGTTGATCTTGAGTTGGGTTTTCATGGCCTCGGTTACTTCGCCGAATACGACGGAGGTGTTGACGCCGCCTTTCTCAAACACGGCGCCATTGGCGATGACACGGGTGCGGCCTCCGCCGCCTTCGGGTCTTTCCCAGAGGTCTTCCTGGAAGGTGGCCTGGCCGTCTTCTGCTTCAACGGCGGCGCAGATCCTGTCCTGGAGGTCCCTGATGTATGCGATCCATGATTCTTTTGGTGTTGGCATGACCATTTTTTTTCGCCACGAAGGCACGAAGACTCGAAGAGGCACGAAGGGTCCTAAAATTTAACGCCTTTGTGAAACTTCGTGTCTTGGAGCCTTTGTGGCCCTAAATTTATTGTACACTAAACTCCTTCACTGCATCCACGAAAGCCCTGGCGTGGTCAACGGGTACATTGGGCAGGATACCATGCCCCAGGTTGGCGATATGCCTTCCCGGCCCGAAAGCTTCCAGCATCCGCTTCACCGATGCCCGGATTTCGGTTATGGGTGACAGTAACCTCGCCGGGTCGAAGTTGCCCTGCAGGGTAACCTTATCCCCCGCAAACTGCCTCGCCAGTTGCGGCTTGATACACCAATCAATGCCCAAGCCATGCGCGCCCGTGGCCGCCATTTCTTCCAACGCAAACCATGCACCCTTGGCGAAAATAATGGTAGGTGCCAGGTCCTTCAGCGCGGCAACGATCTGCCTGATGTATTGCAAAGAGAAGGTCTCGAAATCTTCCGGGCTCAGCAAACCACCCCAGCTGTCGAAGATCTGCACCATATCCGCACCCGCCGCGATCTGCTCTTTCATGTATGCGATGGTGGTATCGGTGATCATCTGCAATAACTGGTGGGCCAGCTCCGGTTGCTGGTAACAGAAGGCCTTGGCCTCATCGAAGGTTTTGGAGCCCTTGCCCTGTACCATATAACATAGCAAGGTCCAGGGCGCACCCGCAAAGCCGATCAGGGGAACCCTTCCATTCAATTCTTGCTTGATCAGCCTGATGGCATCGAATACATAATGCAACCTGTCCTGCACATCCGGTACCACGATCCGCTCCAGATCTTTTTTAGTGTGGATCGGCTCCGGCAACAAGGGCCCCTTGCTTTCTATCAACTGCACTTCCATGCCCATGGCCTGGGGTACTACCAGGATGTCGGAGAAGAGGATGGCCGCGTCAACACCTACGATATCCACCGGCTGGAGCGTTATTTCGCAAGCCAGTTCTGGTGTCTGGCACCTTTCGAAGAATCCGTATTTCGCCCGCAGGGCCATGTATTCGGGCAGGTACCTTCCGGCCTGGCGCATCATCCACACGGGTGTCCTTTCCGTTGCTTCCCCCCTGAGTGTCCTCAGGATCAGGTCATTCTTTAACGCTGTCATATCTATGGTTGTGGTCCCGGCTTTTTAAAAGCAGCCTGGATCTATTTTGATGAAAAAAAATCTATTGCCTGTTCCACCAGGTTGGATTTGCCGGGTTCGTCGGCGATAACAACCGGGTTGGTACAATGTTCTTTGATCGCTTTGGCAGTGGTATTACCAATGGCAAAAAGAACGGTATGTCCTGCCAGTTTTTTGTTCTTCTCAAAGAAGCTGTGCACGGCACTCGGACTGAAAAACAGAATGCCGGCATACTGGCCCTTGATCTCGTGGGGCAGCTGGATGGTCTGGTACACGGTGACCTCGTTCACGTCGATGCCCGCACCGCGCAAGGCTTCCGGCAGTTCATCCCTTCTCTGGTCGCCACAGAAAAAGGTCACTTCTTCTTCCTCGCCCGACTCGATTATTTTTTCTGCTAAGTCCGTTGCATCATCACCGGTATCAACAATGCTGTCTTCCCCGAAATATTCTTCTACCAGTTTTTTCGTCGCATAGCCCATGCAATAGACCCGCCAGTTGGGCTGGAAATCGTGCATGTGGGCTGCCACCGCTTCCACGGCATTCATGCTGGTGAAGACAACGGTAAGTTCTTCTTCCAGTGCGAGCCTGATCTCTTCGGTCACTTCGTAATCATCGATGGCCACTGTGGTGATGAAGGGTTGCACTTCCAGCTGGATGCCCCTGTTGGCGGCATAGTCGACCAGTTCTTTGTCAACCGGCCGGGTGCTGAGTATCGTCAATGATGGATTAGCCATTTTGCCTGAACTTTTTGATGATCTGGTCGGCGCCTCTTTGGATAAGTTCCTTTGCCGCATTACTGCCAATGGAGGCGAATAGGGCAGGGTCGCTTTCTATCCGTTCTATTTCCAGTTTATCTGCACCATCGGCCGACAATACACTTCCTGTAAAATGAAGGGCACCCTTTTCCATCCTCGCGAAGGCGCTGATCGGGGTGGAGCAACCGCCCATCAATGCGGAGAGGAAACTGCGTTCCTGCTTCACGCAGGTGGCAGTGTCCTGGTGGTTCAAAGGTGCACAGGCTTCCAGGGCGTAGGGGTCGTTGGCGCGGGCCACCACCATGATGGCGCCCTGTGCCGGTGCGGGCAGCATCCAGTCGAGGTCAATGGTTTGCTCGGGCCGGAGGGCAATGCGTTCCAGTCCCGCCGCTGCAAAGATGGCCCCATTCCAATCGCTTTCGGCCACTTTCCTCAGGCGCGTATTCACATTCCCGCGGAGGTTCTCGATGCGATGGTTAGGATAACGGTTCAGCCATTGCGCCTTGCGCCGGATGCTGGACGTAGCGATCACGGCATAGCTCTGCAGATGGTCCAGGAAGGTGGCATCTTCCTTGTACACGAGGATATCCTTATGGGAGGCGCGTTCCAGGACGGCCGCCTCTTCAATGCCGATGGCCAGTTGCACGGGCACATCCTTCATGGAATGCACGGCAATATCAATGCGGTCGTTGAGCAAGGCGCTGTCCAGGGCACGGGTAAATACGCCTTGCACGCCCATGGCATAGAGGGGCGTGTGGAGGTCGAGGTCGCCCTCGCTCTTGATGTAGACCAATTCGGCCTGGATGCCATTGGCGGCCAGTAATGACTGAACGGTAGTAGCCTGCCATACGGCCAATTGGCTATCCCTTGTACCGATCCTTAAAATTCGTTGCATGGTATTAATTGGAACCGAATGTCATGAAATCGTTGATGGCCTCAAGATACTGACATCCTCTTTCGTTGCGTTGCCGCATTTTAACGGCCATATTGTTGAGGACCTGTTGTATGCGGTCCGTTTCTACTGTATTCCTGAAGGAAAGCTGGAAATGCTCCTGGCTGCTGATCTCCTGCAGCCTGCGTTTAACGGTCTTGAGTACGGCAAACTGCTTGCGCAGGTCGAGCCACTCAATGAATTCCGCCATCTGCTGGTCAATGATGGCCTGGGCCTTGGGCACTTCGGCCTGGCGCATGGCGAGGGTCTCATCCTTCATCCTGGATAATTCATCCACGTTCACCAGCTCGGTCTGTGCCACTTTCGCTACATCGTGGTGAACATTATTGGGGATGGAAAGATCGATCACCCATTGCTTCTTTCCTTCGTTGATCTGTTCCGGGAAAAGGATCGGGCTGGTTGAATTGGTGGAAACGATGATGATGTCTGCTGCTTTTGTTTCCGCATCGAGCTGCTCCATGTCCACTGCCCTGGCGCCCAGTTCGGTAGCCAGTTCTGCGGCCTTGGCAAAGGTCCTGTTCATCAGGGTCACCTCGGTACAGCCCAGGTAATCGAATACATTCTTGCAGGTATTCCTTCCGATCTTACCGGTGCCGATCAGCAATACTTTCTTCTCGGCCACATCGGCAACTTTTTCTTTCAGGTACTGGATGGCTGCGAAGGCAACGGATACCGTACCGCCACTCAGCTTGGTGGTATTCTTCACCAGCTTGGAAGACTGCAGCACCTGGTTGAACAACCTCTCGATGAAGGGTCCGATGGTGCCCTGCTCCTTGGCATATTTTACCGCCTGCTTCAGCTGGCCCACGATCTCGTAGTCGCCGAGGATCTGGGAATCCAGTCCTGCTGCCACCCTGAAGAGGTGGTTGACAGCATCCTTGCCCCTGTGTTGGTAGGAGATCGAACGGAACTCAGCGATATCGCCTTCGGTTACGGAACAGAGTAAGTTCTCCAGCTGGGCTGCGTCCCTACAATACCCATAGATCTCGGTACGGTTGCAGGTGGACAATACAAACACCTCACGGATACCCTCAGCCTTCGCTGTTTCGAGCAGTTGGGCATATTGGTCGGGACCAACGGAAAAACGGCTTCTCACCACTGCATCAGACTTTTTATAGTTGATGCCCGCTGCGAAGAAATGGTCGATATGTGAGGGGTTAATAGTGGTCACGGTAAAATTGCGCAGCAAAAATATTAAGCAATGCCCGTGGATGAAGGTTTTGGATGTCAATCTACTGTCATATTCTTGGTCACATATGATGGATTGTTTTGATCCGAACATCAATTGTCATTTTTCTGCCATAGATCGTGTGGGAAAAGGGGCTTGAACAATTGCCGCCCTTTATGGGTTAGTTTTGCCAACCAATTTTCTTTTATGACCAAACGTGGTATAGTTCTGATGAACCTGGGATCGCCGGATTCCACTGCTGTCAAGGATGTCCGCCGTTACCTGGATGAGTTCCTGATGGATGAAAGGGTGATCGATGTTCCTTATCTCCTGCGCCTCCTGCTGGTAAAGGGGATCATTGTTCCTTTTCGTTCCCCCAAATCGGCCAAGGCTTATGCGTCTATCTGGACCAAGGAAGGGTCTCCCCTGATCGTCTTGACCAAACAATTGCAGGAAGCCCTCCAGCAGCAGGTGAGCGAGCCCGTTACCATCGCCATGCGTTATGGCAATCCCTCGCCCCAGGCGGCTTACGATGAGTTGATGAAACGGGTACCCGGACTGGAAGAAGTGGTGTTGGTGCCGCTCTATCCGCATTATGCCATGAGTAGTTATGAAACAGCGGTGGAGTATGCGAAGGAGCAACACCAAAAGTTCAACTATCCATTCAAGCTGACCATTATCGATCCTTACTATAAGGAGCCCAACTATATTGATGCACTGGCCGAAAGCATAAAACCCTACGTGGACAAGGATTTCGACCACATCCTCTTCAGTTACCATGGGGTTCCCGAACGCCATATCCATAAGGGTGATATCACCGGCAACCATTGCCTGAAAGTGGAGAATTGCTGTGCGGTGGATTCACCCGCGCACAAGCAGTGTTACCGTCACCAGTGTCTGGTAACGACCCAACTGGTTGCGGAGAAATTGGGTATCCCCAATGACAAGTTCAGCTTCTCCTTCCAGTCGAGGCTGGGTCGTGACGAATGGCTGAAACCCTATACCGCCAAGCGTTTTGAGGAAATGCCGGGTGAAGGCATCAAGAAACTGCTGGTGGCTTGTCCGGCTTTCGTGAGCGATTGCCTGGAGACCCTGGAAGAGATCGCGGAAGAAGGCAAGGAAGAATTCCTGCATGCCGGTGGGGAAAGCTTTGAGATGATCCCCTGCCTGAATGTGCATCCGCTCTGGGTAAAGGCCATCGTGGGGTATGTTACTAATGCGTAATATTGCCTGCCATGTACTATTACCTTAAAGCGCTCCATATCATTTTCGTGGTGACCTGGTTTGCGGGCATGTTCTATATGCCGCGTTTGTTCATCTATGCTACAGAAGCGGGAGAGCAGCAACCGGAAGCAAGGGATATCCTTCGTTCACAGTTCGCCGTTATGATGAAGCGCTTGTGGTATGGCATCACCTGGCCATCGGCCGTGTTGACCCTGATCTTCGGGACAACGGTCCTGCTCAAGGGCGATTGGGACATGATCGTGTTCCAGCCGGGAGGAAGATGGTTACTGATCAAGCTGCTGCTGGTGGCTGGACTTTACTTTTACCATTTTACCCTGCACCATATCTTCCAACAACAGATGAAAGGGGTATTCCGCTACAGTTCGCAACAGTTAAGGGTTTGGAACGAAGTGGCCACCATCTTCCTCATCGCGATCGTGATGCTGGTGACAGTGAAGGAAAGCATGAGCATGGTATGGGGACTCGCCGGATTGATTCTCTTCATCATCGTCCTGATGAGTGCCATTAAGATCTACAAGGGCATCAGGGAGAAGAAAAATTCCTGAAACTTAAATAGCCTTACTGAATAGCGGCTTTTCATTCTTACTCTTGTTGCGCTGGAGGTAGAGGTCGAAAGCACTGCAGACATTCCGGATGAAATGATGTCCCAGTGGCGTGAGTGCCGCGCCTTCTTCATCCCATTCCACCAATCCATCTGCCGCAAGGGAGCGGAGTTTCGGGAAACTGTATTGGGCAAGGGTTTCGAGGTCTTCTGCTTCAAAAGCTGTTCTTCCCTGGCAACTGATATCAAGGATATACTTCCTGAAGCGGGCATCTTCTTCTGATAAGAGGCAGCCCTTGGTCACGGCCAATTCCCCTTCGTTTACTGCTGACAGGTAGTCGTGGATGGTCTTGTGGTTTTGCGCATACCCCCAATAGGCATCACTGATGCTGGAAACGCCCAAACCCAGCAGCAGTCCGCTTTTCTGCGTGGTATAGCCCATGAAGTTGCGGTGTAGCCAGCCGGCTTCCCTCGCGATGAACAGCTCGTCTTCCCTCGTGGAGAAATGGTCCATCCCGATATCTACATAACCGTGTTGCGCAAAGCGTTCTTTCCCTAATCGGTACAAGTTCATCTTCAATTCTGCATTGGGCAGGTCGGATTCATCGAACAAGCGCTGGCCCCTGCTGGTCCAGGGCACATGCGCATAACTATAGAAAGCTACCCGGTCGGGCCGCAGGCTGATGCATTGTTCAAGGGTCTGGGTCATGCCTTCGATGGTCTGCCTGGGCAGTCCATAGATGAGGTCGAAGTTGACCGAAGTGAAACCGATCTCCCTGGCCTGTTCCGTTGCCCTCGCCACATTCTCGAAAGGCTGGATTCGGTTGATGATGAATTGCACGATGGGGTCATTGTCCTGCACCCCGTAGCTGATCCGCCTGAAACCCAGGTCAAATAAGGTCTGCAGGTGTTCCCTGGTGGTATTGTTGGGATGGCCTTCGATACTGAAGCTATGGTCGGGATGGATGATGGAATCTTTCAGCAAGGTACTGATCAGCCATTCGAGGTTCCTGGGTGAGAAGAAAGTAGGCGTGCCGCCACCCAGGTGGATCTCCCTGATCACGGGTTGGCTGCCCATCAGGCGGCGATAGCTCTCCCATTCCTTCAGCAGGGCACGGATATATTCTTCCTCAACGGAATGGTTGGTGGTGATCTTCTTGTTGCAGCCGCAATAGGTGCAGAGCGACTCGCAATAGGGGAGGTGGAGATAGAGGCTGATGCCATCGGCCTGGTTGATGGCGGCAAAACGGTCGCGGAAGATTGATTTCCAGGCGTCAGCATCCAGTCCTTCCTGCCAGAAGGGAACGGTAGGGTAGCTGGTATAGCGGGGAACGGGTTGGTTGTATTGCTCCAGTAAAGCCTCTGTTACCATATTCGTAAAATGAGGCACAAAACTATTTCCCGCCCATCCCGCCGGGACTGACGGGCGTTTTTCAACAGGCTGATTTTCATCAGTTAGGGCAGTTTTTCTGTCACGGAACTGTAAGTTTTCGCATTTCGTAACCCGTTTTCCTCATTGCGTAACCAGATTCCAATGGAGTGGGGACAATTTTGCGACCGCAAACAAATTGGAAAGAAGATGAACAGATTTGTAATGATAAGTGCCCTGCTCCTCGCGGGTATGGGCTTGAAAGCACAGGAAATGGCTGCCGGCTCCAATGAACCTCATCCTAAGGAAGATACAGCGAAGCCCAAAATGAGCTACCTGCAGGAGATCACTGTGGTAGGTCGTGGTAGCAAGTCCGATATCCAGCAGATGCCAGAGATAGTAGGCACCTCGATATATGCAGGCAAGAAGAATGCCCTGATCGTGATGGATAATGTACAGGGAAATGTGGTGACCAATACCATGCGCCAGGTGATGGCCAAGGTGCCGGGTATCCATGTATGGGAAAGTGATGGCAGTGGTATCCAGATCGGTATCGCGGCCCGTGGGTTGAGTCCCAACCGCAGCTGGGAATTCAACGTTCGCCAGAATGGTTATGATATTGCCGCCGACCCCTTCGGTTATCCTGAAGCCTATTACAACCCGCAGTTGCAGGCCGTACAAAGGATCGAAGTGGTAAGGGGACAGGGCGCGCTGCAGTATGGCCCGCAGTTTGGTGGCATGGTGAACTATATCCTCCGCAATGGCAGTGAGTTCAACAAGCCCTTCCAGTTCGAGACCCAGCAGACCATCGGCAGCTATGGCTTGTTCAACAGCTATAATGCCATTGGGGGTGAAACAGCAAAGTTCCATTACTATGGTTTTTTTGACCACAGGAATGCAGATGGCTGGAGGCAGAATGGTCAATATTATACCAATAATGGATTCGGAACCTTCACCTGGAAGTTCAATCCGAAGTTCAGCCTGACCGCAGAAGTGATGCACCACCACATGCGCCAGCAACAGCCGGGAGGCCTGACTGACGCTGATTTCAACAAGGATGCGCGCCAGAGCTTCCGTTCCCGCAACTGGTTCGATATCAAGTGGACCACGGCTGCTTTGATCGGTAATTACAAGATCGATGAGAACCAGCGCATCAATGTGAAGTTGTTCGGCATGTTTGGCGACAGGAATAGCGTGGGTTACCTAAGGGCGATCAATGTGAAGGATTCCATCAATGCCGCTACGATGGATTACAATAACCGTACCGTGGATATTGACCAGTACAGGAATTTTGGAATGGAAGCCCGTTACCTCGGTGATTATTACCTGGGTAAGATGCGCAACACCCTCAGCGGTGGCATCAGGCTCTACAAGGGCAATACCGATCGCTTCCGCGATGGCAAGGGTACAACCGGTTCTGGTTATGATGTTACCCTCGTAGATGGTATCTGGCCCCGTGATATTGATTTTGAATCACAGAATGCGGCGGTTTTCGTGGAGAATATTTTCAGGTTGAGTGATAAGTTCATCATTGTGCCCGGCGTAAGGTATGAGTGGTTGAAGGGAACAGCGGGTGGCCGTAACGGTTATGCCAGCGATGGATCCGAGATCCTGCTGGTAGACCAGGAGAAGAGCCGCGGGTTCTTCCTGGCCGGTGTGGGAACAGAATACCATGTTACCGAGAAGACCGAGTTCTATGGTAATATTACCCAGGCTTACCGTCCCATCCAGTTTGCCGACCTCACCACGCCGCCCACTACAGATGTGATCGATCCGAACCTGACCGATGCAAAAGGTTTCAATGCCGACCTGGGCTACCGTGGTAAGATCAAGGACTTCCTGTTCTTTGATGCGAGTGTGTACTACCTGCAATACAATGACAGGATTGGTTCTATTACCCAGCAGCGCCAGGATGGAAGTTTCTATAACTACCGTACCAATGTGGGCGACAGCCGCAGCAAGGGTTTCGAGGGATTGGTGGAATTCAGCCCGGTAAAGGCCTTCCTTGGTAATACCAAGCCTTATGACCTGAGCCTCTTCGCATCTTATTCTTATAATGATGCGCGTTATGAGAGCCTGAAGGTGGTGGTAAGGGAAGGTTCCAACCTGGTGGAGAAGAACCTGAAGAACAACTATGTGGAGAATGCCCCCATGAATATCCTGAGGGCAGGTATCACGGCTACTTATAAGGGCCTTGTGTTGACCGGACAGCTGAGCTATGTTGACCGGGCTTATGCAGATGCCAATAATACGGTTACGCCCAGTGCCAATGGCCAGAATGGTTTGATCCCTTCCTATACGATCGGTGATATCGCTGCTACCTATACCATCAACAAGCAGTTCAATATCAAGGCCGGTGTAAACAATATTGCCGACACCAGGTATTTCACCCGTCGTGCCGGTGGTTATCCCGGTCCGGGCCTCCTGCCAGCAGACGGAAGGAATTTCTTTGTCTCTTTCGGTGCAAGGTTCTAAGGATAGATAGGAATATACGTTAGGAAAGATTGAAGAATAGTAGAAAGGAAGCAAGAACAGTAGAACCTGCAAAAGCAAAAGCCCGGTCCGGATGGATCGGGCTTCTTGTTTATAGCTATTGTATCGTTCCGGGGGTGGTTGCAATGGGCAGGTCCTAAAAAAAGAGGAAGGGGGTAAGACTACCCCCTATTTTAACCCCTAAACCCTAAACCGTAGAAAATCTTTCGGCGAACCGTAATATATTTAGTGACCTTGGCCACCGATAATTTCGTTGCGTTCTTTGAGAAAATAAATCCAGAAATTGTGCCAAATCGGGAAAATGTGGAAAAGTTAGCTTTCCTTAAACATTGTAAATGAGAATTTTAACAGTTGTTATGTAATATTTACAAGGAGCTGTTTAAAAAATACCAATACGCCTTTAGTGAATGTTGGCGGGTATTAATTTTTCACTTTAGGATTTTAATTAATAACGCAAAGTCCGCCCACAACAATGCTGTTGGGGCACGCCGAGGACCGCGAAGGGCGCATCGCCTGCCTAAGCTTTGCTCCGGCAGGCAAAGGAGGAAACTAAATTGGCGCAGCCAATGCGTTGCGCGCTTGTTAACCCCTCAAAAGGCTGTTCGCATTTCTGCGGTTCCGCTTTGCTTCGACGGGCGCGCTGCGTAGTTGCGTTCCTTCGCGCCTTTGCGTGAAACAAGTCCATTTTTCTTGACTGTTGGGTGGTATTGCCATCAATTGATCTCTATTCCAACTGCCTGTTGGTCATAAGACACAACAGGGGCGACGGGGAAAGCATTTCATCCATTGAATTAAATATTGAAAGGGCACTACTCACTCCCACCCCTGTTTCTCCCTTGCTTATCTCATCAACAGCCGTCATTTTTCAGTAACTTCGCGTCTATTTCAAAGTTTTTCATAACTCATTCAGAATCAGTTAAGTTTTAATATGGCTGCGAAGTACAGGGAGTTTCAGCAATTGAACCTGCCATCAATTGAAAAGGAAATTTTGGCCAAATGGACTGAAAAACAGGCCTTTGAGAAAAGTGTGAGCGTGCGCGAAGGGGCTACTCCTTTTGTATTCTATGAAGGTCCGCCCAGTGCGAACGGTATGCCCGGCATCCACCACGTGATCTCCAGGACCCTGAAGGACCTGGTTTGCCGCTATAAGACCATGCGCGGATTCCAGGTGCAGCGCAAGGGCGGCTGGGATACCCATGGACTGCCCATTGAACTGGGGGTGGAGAAGGAATTGGGCATTACCAAGGAAGACATCGGCAAGACCATCTCCATTGAAGCCTATAACCAGAAATGCCGCGAGGCCGTACTGCGCTTCAAGGACAAGTGGGATGAACTGACCAATAAGATGGGCTATTGGGTTGACCTGAACGATCCCTATATCACCTTCGATAATAACTATATCGAAACCCTCTGGTGGTGCATGCAGCAGCTGTACAAGAAAGGACTCCTCTACAAGAGTGTTTCCATCCAGCCATATTCACCCGCCGCAGGTACAGGCCTGAGTTCCCATGAACTCAACCAGCCCGGCACCTATAAGGATGTAAAGGATACCAGCGCCGTAGCCATGTTCAAGGCAGTGCAAGATGCGAAGAGCCAGTTCCTCTTTGATGTAGCCACTTCGGAAGTGTTCTTCCTGGCCTGGACGACCACGCCATGGACCCTTCCTTCCAACCTCGGCCTGACCGTGGGGCCCAATATTGAGTATGTGTTGGTAAAGACCTTCAATCCCTATACCCATCTCCCGATCAACGTTGTCCTGGCCAAACCCTTGCTGGGCAAGTATTTCAAGCCGGAAGGCGAGAACGGTGATTTCGATGGCTATACCGCGGAGACCAAGTTGCTGCCCTGGTCCATCCTGGCCAGCTTCAAGGGAAGCCAGCTGGAAGAATGCCGTTATGAGCAATTGCTGCCTTATGAGGCCAATAGCGCGGCCAATGCAGGCGGCGATCCCTTCAGGGTGCTCTGTGATACATTCGTTACCACAGAAGATGGTACCGGTATCGTGCACACCGCCCCGGCCTTTGGTGCGGATGACTATAAGGTGGGCAAGAAATATGGTATCGGCATCCTCATCATGGTGGACCGCGAAGGAAAGTTCGTGGATGGACTCGGTGAGTTCAGCGGCCGCTATGTCAAGAACTATAAGGATGACCCGAACTACGTGGATGTGAACGTGGATATCAGTGTGAAGCTGAAGAAGGAGAACCGTGCCTTCAAGGTAGAAAAATACGAGCACAGCTATCCCCATTGCTGGAGGACCGATAAGCCGGTATTGTATTATCCTTTGGATGCATGGTTCATCAGGACCACGGCGATCAAGGACAGGATGGTGGAACTGAACAAGACCATCAACTGGAAACCCAAGACGACCGGCGAGGGCAGGTTTGGCAACTGGCTGGAGAATATGGTGGACTGGAACCTGAGCCGCAGCCGTTATTGGGGAACGCCCCTGCCGATCTGGAGGACAGAAGACGGTACAGAAGAGAAGTGCATCGGTTCCATTGCAGAACTGAATGCAGAGATCCGCAAGGCCAATGAAGTGCTGGGCGGGGATATCAATAAGCACTACTTACATGATGGCATCCTTGACCTGCATAAACCCTATGTGGATGAAGTGATCCTGGTGAGTGATAGTGGCAAGCCCATGCGTCGCGAGCCGGACCTGGTGGATGTTTGGTTTGACAGTGGCGCCATGCCTTATGCGCAGTGGGGCCTCGACCAGGAAAAACTGGCCGCAGGCGATCCCAGGCCCTTCAAGGCTCCATTCGAAAAGAGTTTCCCAGCGGACTTTATCGCTGAAGGCGTAGACCAGACCCGTGGTTGGTTCTATACCCTGCATGCCTTGGGAGCGCTCCTGTTCGACAGTGTGGCCTACAAGACCGTGGTGTCGAATGGCCTGGTGCTGGATAAGAACGGCAACAAGATGAGTAAGCGTTTGGGCAATGTGGTGAACCCCTTCGAGACCATCGACCAGTTCGGGGCCGATAGCACCCGTTGGTACCTGATCACCAACGCTTCACCCTGGGATAGCCTGAAATTTGACCTGGATGGCATCAAGGAAGTGCAACGCAAGTTCTTTGGTACCTTATATAATACCTACCAGTTCTTCGCCCTTTATGCCAATGTGGATGGTTTCGCCTTTAAGGAAGCCTATATCCCGCTGGACCAAAGGCCGGAGATCGATCGCTGGATCCTTTCTTCCCTCAATACCCTGGTGCAGGAAGCCACCGCGGCCTTCGATGATTACGAGCCTACCATTGCAGGTCGTTTGATCGAGGACTTCGTGGATGAGCACCTGAGCAACTGGTATGTACGCCTTTGCCGCAGGAGGTTCTGGAAAGGCGAGTACGAGCATGATAAGATCTGTGCCTACCAGACCCTGTATGAGTGCCTGGAGACCATCGCCCGCCTGATGGCGCCCGTTTCGCCCTTCTTTGCCGACTGGTTATTCAATAACCTGAACGAGGTGAGTGGAAGGTTCACGGAGGAGTCGGTGCACCATGTATTGTATCCCGTTGCCGACCAGTCAAAAGTGGACAAGCAGCTGGAAGAAAGGATGCAGATGGCGCAGGATGCCTCGTCACTGGTATTGTCCTTGCGTAAGAAGGTGAATATTAAGGTTCGCCAGCCTTTACAGCGGGTATTGATCCCTGTTTTGAACCCTGCCATGAAGGGTCAGCTGGAGAAGGTGGAAGATCTTATTAAGACAGAAGTTAATGTGAAGGAGATCCAATACCTGACCGATTCCGATGGCTTCATTAAAAAGAAGATCAAGCCTAATTTCCAGGCCCTGGGTAAGAAGTTGGGTGGTAAAATGAAAGCGGTGAGCGCAGCCATTGCGGCTTTCACCCAGGAAGATATTTCGAGGTTGGAAAAAGAAGGTATTTATTCTTTGGAAATTGATAGCGAACCCTTAATATTACAACTTCATGAAGTGGAGATAACCAGTGAGGATATCCCTGGCTGGATGGTGAGTTCGAAGGGGGCATTGACGGTTGCACTCGATGTAACGGTGACCCCGGAACTGGAGAAGGAAGGGAACGCGAGGGAACTGGTGAACAGGATCCAGAAGATCAGGAAGGACAATGGGTATGAGCTGACCGACAGGATCGCGGTGAAAGTGGCTGATTCGGGAGAATTGGCGGCGGCAATCAGGGAGTTTGGGACCTATATCCGTTCGGAGGTATTGGCGGATGAACTGCAGCTGGTGGATAACCTTGAAAATGGTGTGGCTATTGAGGTGAATGAGCAAAACATAAAAGTCTGGGTTGCCCGGTCGGCCCAGTCCTGATAAAGCCGGAATTCCGGCACCATTAAACCGAAAATTCATCACCGGAAAAAAGGACTATTATGGCAATCAAGAAGAAGGCTGCTAAACCCGCTAAGAAGGCTGCACCAGCCAAGAAAGCGGCGCCTGCCAAGAAGGCTGCTGCCAAGCCTGCCGATAAAAAAGCTGCACCCGCTAAGAAAGCTGCCCCGGCCAAGAAAGCCGCACCTGCTGCAAAAGCACCAGCCAAAAAAGCGGAACCGGCCAAGAAAGCTGTCGCCAAACCAGCGGCGAAGCCTGCTGCGAAACCAGCTGCCAAGCCTGCGGCTAAGGCTGCTCCAGCCGCTAAGCCTGCGGCCAAACCCGCACCAAAGCCAGCTGCCAAGGCTGCCCCGAAAAAAGAGGAGCCGGTTAAGAAGGCGGCTGAGGTGAAAGCTGAGCCGGCTAAAAAAGCGGCCCCAGCAGCCAAAGCGGCCACCTTGAAAAAGGCGATTAAGCCCGCACCGGTAAAGCCCGCAGTAAAGGACGATTCCAAGCAGACCACCCCGATACCCATTAAGAAGCCTGCTCCCGCGCCCGAGAAGAAGCCAACGACTTATGTGATGCCTGAAATAAAAACGAAAACTGTGCAGAAATACGAACCAGATTTTACGAAGAGTGTGTTAGATCCCAATGCACCCCAACAGCCGGTTGGCCCAAGCCAGCGTTATAGTGACAATGAATTGGTAGAGTTCAAGGAGTTGATCCTGCGCAAGCTGGAGATCGCCAAGAAAGAACTGGCCTACCTGCAAGGATTGATCACCCGCAAGGATGAGATGGGCGGTGATGAAAGTGAAAGCCGTTACATGACCATGGAAGATGGCAGTGTGAGCATGGAGCGTGAGCAACTGGCCCAGATGGCCAGCAGGCAGATCACCTTCATTGACCACCTGGAAAAGGCATTGATGCGTATCGAAAACAAGACCTATGGTATTTGCCGCGTTACCGGCAAACTGATAGATAAGGCCCGTTTAAGAGCCGTACCCCATGCCACGCTCAGTATTGAAGCGAAGACAATGATGAATAAGTGATCTCTGATGAAAGATTGAAAGGCCGCAGCTACTGCGGCCTTTTTTATTACAGTTATTTTTTCGGTTGTTTATCTACGTTATACCTTGGCATTCCTGCCTTCTTTTGTTTCTACCATGGTTTATTTGTTCTTTATCACTTGCATAAGTGGAGATAAAAAAAATACCAGATTTCACTTGACCATCACAGTTATGGAATATAGATTTGTCCCATTACCATTTCCCGCGCAATAGTTTTGACAGAAGGGTAGAAATGTGTTTTCATTTAAATATCCAGTTTTCCGTTCTCACCTTTTCCAATCCTTTCTGAAGCCGCTAATATCCCTTAGAACATATTCCTTTTGATTGTCCTGCAGGCCTTCCTGTCGGGATGATCGGCTACTGATTTTGGAAATCTTGACCAACTATGAATATTTCTTTACAAAACCTTTTCCGTACAACGCTTGTCCTATGGCTCTGTTTCCTGGCAAGTCGTTCCAATGCCCAAACCTTTCTCTATGAACGGGCGAATACCTTTGGTTCTGCTGGGGGTACAAAGGTGAAATCAAACAAAGTAACGTATAGTGCTGATGGTTCCGTTGTCATCATAGGGACCTTTGAAGGGGGAGGCTTTGACCTTGACCCTGGATCAGGGACCAAACTGTTTGAGCGAACCCAGTCTGGCCTTGCCTCCTATGTTGCAAAGTATGATGAGCAGTTCAACCTTCTTTGGGCCAACCAGCTGACCGGCACCGGAGATAATATAATCCAGTCGGTAGGTACCGATATCAATGGGAATGTTTACATCAGTGGCCTCTCCTTAAGTGATGCTTACCTGGATGCGGGTGGCGCTTCCCCTGCTTATCTCCTTAGTACCATGGATGGGCCTTACTTTTTCGCCAAGTATAGTGCCAATGGGCAACTGGCCTGGGTGAGGCAGTTTGGTGGCATCGCTGTCAACTCATTGGTATCTACAGTTGATAAGGATGGGAATATGTACCTGGCCGGTGTGTACCGTTCCACTTTCGATGCCGATGCCGGCGATGGGTTAACCTTTCTTGGCCTTGGATCGGGTAACACTGGTTTGTATGTACTCAAGTATGATGCGAACGGCATTTTTACCTGGGCAAGGGGCATCACCGGTAATGGAAATTTTGGTGATGTTGTTGTTGGTGTGGACAATGCCTTTAATCCCATTGTGGCCCTGAGTTTTCTGGGTAGCATTTCAAGCGGTATTGGAAACTTTTCTGCCAGTAGCGACAGGGATGCACTGCTGATCAAATTGAATAGTTCAGGTAGCTCCACCTGGGCGAGGGAGATCGAGGGTCCCGGTACCAACACCATCAACATGCTGAGGATAGATAATGGGAACAATATCTTCCTCTATGGCACGGCTAATTCCAATATAATAGATTTTGATCCTACCCCAGTCGGTACGGATATCAATAATGGGGTAATCACCAGTTACCTGGCCAAGTATACTGCTTTTGGCGATTTTAGCTGGGTGCGTGGCGGAATGTCATTGAACATCAACGATCTTGGCCTGGATGGATTTGGCAATGTTTACGCATCCGGATTATTCATCGGGTCACCGGATATTGATTATACCGCCGGTACAAAGTTCGTTGTTTCCAACGGAGGGGTAGATATCGGCATTGCAGTGTATGATACTTCAGGGGCTTTTGTAGATGCCATCAATATCGGTTCTGCCGGAAATGATACCATCATGTCCATGAGCCATTCCGGTAATCGTGGGATGGTGATAGCCGGTTATAAAGCCGGGGAGAGCAACCTGGATTTCGATCCCGGCGCGGGAATAACGAGTAAGAGTTTCTACCCGGGACTCACCGGGTTCATGGCAGCCTACCAGGCTGGTTTGGGCATGAAGATCACTACCCAGCCGGTTCCGGTCACTGTATGTGCAGGCAGCAACGCCAGCTTTACCGTAAAGGCCAACCTGAATGAAGTGACCTACCAATGGCAGGTCAATAATGGCAGCGGATGGAAGAACCTTTTGCCTTCGGCTGACTATACCGGTGAGCAATCCAGCCAGCTGGTGATTTCAGCAGCATCCCCATCCTTCAATGGGTATTTGTACAGGGCCCTGGTAACCCAGGGTGGTACCCTTACGCTGACTTCCAACCAGGCCAGTCTCACCGTTATTGAACCGCTTTTACTGGAGCCAGATGTGTTTGGCCCGCTTTGTAACAATGCTTACGTACAGGGAATCACCTTCAAGAGTAATGTTGCGGGTGCAAGCTTTTCCTGGACCTCAACGCGGGATATCGGCTTCGGCCAGCAGGGCAGTGGCCAGATCGGTTTATTTGCCGCTAAGAATGGGGAGCCAACACCCATCGAGACATTGCTGAGGGTTACTGTTACAGCCAACGCATGTTCGGTAAATGATTCGCTTACTATCACAGTGAATCCTTCACCATCTGTTTCAGTCCAGGCTAGTGCAACAAGTGTTTGTATCGGAACCGCGATAACCCTGAACGGAATCGGCGGATCAAACTATGAGTGGAACAATGGCGTACAGGATGGGGTTCCATTTGTACCGACCGAAAACAAACTTTATGTGGTAAAGGGCTATGACCAGAACGGTTGTTCGGATACCGGTGCTGTTTTCATCACCGTTATCAACAATACCTATTACCAGGATAGCGATGGCGATGGTTATGGTAATCCGGGTGTTTCCATTCAGTCGTGCACACAACCGGAGGGTTATGTGGCCAACCGCTCAGACTGTAACGATAGTTCGCCTGCGATCCATCCGGGTGCAAAGGAAATTTGCGATGGCATCGATAACAACTGTAACGGAAAGATCGATGATGGCCTGCAGTTCATTACCTATTACCAGGACATTGACGGGGATGGTTATGGAACCAAGATTGATTCCATTTCATCCTGTATAGCCGTTCCGGGTTATGCCAAGCAGCTCGGGGATTGTAATGACCAGGATGTTACTATCTATCCTGGTGCACCAGAAGTTTGCGATGGGATAGATAATGATTGTGATGGCGCTATTGATGAAGGGCTCGTACTGGTTACCTATTACCAGGACCAGGATGGTGACGGCTATGGTAATGCCGCGGTAACCACTATTTCTTGTAGGCCGGTAGAAGGTTATGTCACCAGCCAGGGGGATTGCAATGATAATAATGCCCTGATCCATCCGGGTGCCATAGAAACATGCGATGGCATCGATAATGATTGTGATGGAGCCATAGATGATGGTGTTGAATTGATTACCTATTACCAGGACCTCGATAAAGATGGCTATGGTAATACAGCGGTGTCGATCAGTTCCTGTAAGCCGGTAGAAGGTTATGTAACCACACCGGGTGATTGTAACGATGATAATGCTTCCATCTATCCGGGTGCTGCTGAACTTTGTGATGGCATCGATAATGATTGTGATGGTTCAATCGATGAGGGTATTGTGAAGGTTACCTATTACCAGGACCTTGATGGTGATGGATTCGGTAATACAGCAGTCTCTATCAGTTCTTGCGGCCCTGTTGCCGGTTATGTAACTACTTCCGGTGATTGTAATGATAACAATACAGCCATTCATCCGGGTGCAGCTGAACTTTGTGATGGTATCGATAATGACTGTGATGGACAAATTGATGAGGACCTGAATAAGGTGACCTATTACAGGGATAACGATGGGGATGGTTATGGTGATCCTGCAGTCTCTATTTCATCCTGTAAGCCTGAACCTGGCTATGTGACTATTTCCGGTGATTGCAATGATAACAATACAGCCATTCATCTGGGTGCAGCTGAACTTTGTGATGGTATCGATAATGACTGTGATGGACAAATTGATGAGGACCTGAATAAGGTGACCTATTACAGGGATAATGATGGGGATGGTTATGGTGATCCTGCAGTCTCTATCTCATCCTGTAAGCCTGAACCTGGCTATGTGACTACTTCCGGTGATTGCAATGATAACAATGCAACCATCAGGCCGGGGGCTACTGAAACCTGTGATGGCGTGGATAATGATTGCGATGGACTGGTGGATGAGAATTGCGGTACACTGCCAGCAGTGAACATCTATCATACCTGGTGGACAGAAGGCAATAGTGGTACAAGCAAGATGGTATTTGAGTTGTTCATGACCGCTAAGTCAACCCTCCCGGTAACGGTTGATTTCTTCACAGCAGATGGAACTGCAAAAGCCGGTCTGGATTATGTGGCGAGAACCGGTACCATTACCTTCCCGGCAGGCACCCAGAAGCAAACCGTTTGGGTGGATATCATTGGTGACCTTTCAGATGAGAATGAAGAGCGCTTCACCATCAATTTGCATAACCCAGTGAATGCAAGGATCCAGCAGGGCGTGACAAACGGAAATATTACCGATGATGATGCCGGTCCATGTATCACCGTTAGCAATGTAACCGTGAATGAGAATGCAGGCAATGCCAACATCCCTGTTATGTTGGGCATTGAGAGTGGAAAGGATGTGATCGTCAAGTATTACACGAGGAACAAAACAGCAGTGGCTGGTACAGATTACCTGGCTATCCAGGGAAGCCTAACCTTCAAGCCAGGTGAGATAATCAAGTATCTCGCCGTGCCTATCCTGACTGATAATATTTCTGAGTGGAATGAACAGTTTGAATTGATCCTGGCTGAGCCGATCAATGGATGGGTAGGTAGTCCATGTGCAAGTAAGGTGTCAACGGTTACGATCGTGAATACCAATCCAGGGGTAACGGTTGGCGGTACTGCCAATAAGCAGCCTACGGAGACAGAGACCGCACAGGATATACTGAAGGTGAAGGTGATGCCTAATCCGACAACCGACCAGTTCAGTCTCCTGGTACAAGGACCAGCCCAACAGGAAATTTCCATCAGGATCCTGGATAATATGGGAAGGGTAGTGGAGCAGAAGCAGGTGATCAGGGCAGGTGAATTGTTCAGGTTTGGTGGCAGGTACCTGCCGGGAACCTATTTCGCAGAAGTGAGTTCCGGTAAGGATAAAAAAGTGATCAGGCTAATGAAGACAGCGAAGTAGATTTTTTATTTGATAATCAATGGGTTGCCAATGCAGTAAAATGCACTTGGCAACCCATTTTTATTTTAGGGAAAGGGAAGACCTGGCGGGAATCTGATCATAAGTATAGATGGTTGATGGCCGGTAGCAAGGTTATGGCTTCAGAGTTTAAAGTTTTTTTTCAAGTGAGGGTAATATTTTCTACCCACTTCCGTTAATGGTTTATATTGATCGTACCCTGGGAATTGAAACCAAAGCTGATGAGTTTGCATGAAGGCGTTGCCCCAATTCGCTGATGCAGGTCCCCTGACCAGTACCTGGGTACCATGATTTCGAGAATTGACTCTCCTCTTCCCAATCCCAAAAGCTAAGGTTTAATAAAGGTCCGGCACCAAGCGGATCAAAACGAATGAAAAGGATGGCCCTTGCATCCTTCAACAGCAATACAGGACCAACCTGTACCGGAATAGACCAACAGCAGAATACTCAGACCAATAGAAGATCCTACCCCTATCGTTAACTAGGCATTTTTTCAATTATCCTAAGTCGGTTTCAGCCTGCATTAACCCAGGCCGGACTAAAAACCAGCAGACCCTAGATGAACCTTAACCTGGCGAACCAATATCTATTGAAATTTGGGATTAGGAAGCCTTTCCTTGTCCTTTCCTTCATATTGGCCCTGTTCATGGCCAACCCATCTGCAGTAATTGCTGCGGATCACCTTCCTACTGATACTGTTAACCGTTCCAATGCCAGCCAAAAAGGTTGTAATGTAGTCCTTTCCATCACTGACCCTGTTGTTTGTGCAGGTACGCCAGTTACCATCACCGCCACTCCTGATGCTGACCTTACCAATATTACTTATTCCTGGACTGTCCCCTCGGGCTTTCCCAATCCAGGTAATGTGGCCAGCTTCACCACAACGGTTGGGGGTACTTACTCGCTTACCCTGACTGCCGATGCCTGTATCACCAACCAATCGATCACGCTTACAGTCAACCCGCTGCCATCCAATCCTGCAACCAACAATACTGAACGCTGTGGTCCGGGCTCTGTAGTACTATCAGGTAGTGCTGGTGCCGGTGAGACCATCGATTGGTACGATGCCCCAACAGGTGGGGTGTTGTTGGGTTCGGGCCTTAGTTTCAATACGGGACCACTTGCTGCCAGCACAATATTTTATGCAGAAGCCAGGAATACCTCCTCCAATTGTGTTTCTTCAAGCAGGACGCCAGTTAATATAACTATCCATGCTATCCCTGATGTTGCTGATCCTGCCGACCAGGTAGTCTGTAACGGTGCTGCAACTACTGACGTAACCTTTACAGGAGCAGTAGCTGGTACTGTATACAACTGGACCAATAGCAATCCTGCCATTGGCCTGGCTGCGAGCGGTACCGGTAATATACCCTCCTTTACCGCCACAAATGCTGGTACTGCACCGATCAGTGCTACCATTACGGTTACCCCGGTTGCCAATGGCTGCACCGGTGCTGCACAGAGCTTTACGATTACTGTTAACCCAAGACCTACGGTTAACTTTATTGCCAACAGGACCATATGTAATGGTGCGGGCATAACGATCTTCGCTTTCTCTGGTGCTGTTGCCGGTACCGTTTATAACTGGACCAACAGTAATCCTTCGATTGGTCTTGCTGCGAGTGGTACTGGTAATATCGGAACATTCACGGCAACGAACCCGGGCACCACGCCCATCAGCGCCACCATTACGGTAACCCCAACAGCCAATGGTTGTACGGGTACCAGCAGGACCTTCACCATTACAGTCAATCCAACACCTGACCTTACTGTTCCCTCCAATCTTGTATTATGCGCCGGCCAGTCTACCGGCCTTCTGTCATTTGGTGGATCAGTTGCCGGAACCATAGTTAACTGGACCAATTCCAACACGGCCATTGGCCTAGCTGCCAACGGCACTTCAAATATCCCTTCATTCGTTGCGGTGAATGCAACGAATGCGCCCATTACTGCAACGATAACGGCAACACCCTCTGCTACGGGTTGTAGCGGAACCCCGCAATCCTTCACCATCACCGTTAACCCGGTGCCTACTGTTGCCGATCCCGCCGACCAGGTGGTATGTAATGGTGCTACAACTACGGCTGTAAACTTTACAGGAGCTGTTTCCGGTACCGTTTATAACTGGACCAACAGCAATCCTGCGATCGGCCTTGCTGCGAGTGGAACAGGAAATATTCCATCTTTCACGGCAACGAATAGTGGCAGTACACCGATTAGTTCGACCCTTACCGTAACCCCTGTAGCCAATGGATGTACAGGCACCCCACAAAGCTTCACGATCACCGTTAACCCAACCCCAACTGTTGCAGGAACACCTGCCACCCAGACCATTTGTTCCGGCACAACGGCGACCATTAACCTGGCTGGTGGGGTAAGCGGAACAAGTTTTTCATGGACCGTAACGCAAACCGGCGTTTCCGGTGCCAGTGCTGGTTCCGGTGCGGTGATCTCCCAGAACCTGACAGCAACCGGTACTACCCCTGGTACTGTAGTGTATACAGTAACCCCATCTGCCAATGGCTGTATTGGTACACCCGTGAATTATAGTGTCACGGTAACGCCTATCCCAACTGCAACCATCGCTTATTCAGCGCCGGCCTATTGCCGGACGGTGAATGCTGTTCAATCGGTAAGCCTTACCGGCACAGCAGCTTACCTGGGTGGAGCATTTGCTGCTTCTCCCTCAGGTCTTTCCCTGAATAACTCTAATGGTGGCTTCAATCCAAGTACAAGTGCTCCTGGTACGTATACTATAACCTATACTATTCCGGCATCCGGTGGGTGTCCGGCCGTTCCTGTAACCACAACCGTTACCATTACCGAGCCACCTACGGCAAGTATTGCCTACCCGGGTGGTCCGTTCTGTTCCAATGATGTAACCCCAAGGAATGTAGTATTGTCCGGTGCTTCAGGTGGAACCTATTCTGTTTCCCCATCAACCGGTCTCAGTGTGAATCCCGCCACCGGTACATTCATACCCAATGGAAGTACACCGGGTGTTTATGTGATCACCTATACCATTCCCGCCGCTGGTGGTTGTGCTGCAGTATCGGCCAATACATCCGTAACTATTACTGCGCTGCCAACGGCCAGCATTGCTTATACCGGCTCGCCGTTCTGTACCAGTCTGACCACTGCACAGCCTGTAACCCTTACCGGTACAAATGCTTACACAGGCGGAACGTATGCTGCGCCTGCCGGTTTGACCATTAATTCAGCAACCGGTGCCATCACTCCTTCCACCAGTGTGCCCGGTACCTATACCGTAACGTATACCAAACCCGGATCTGGCGGATGTGCCAACCTGGTAGCGACGACCTCTGTTACCATTACAACTGCCCCATTTGCAACCATTAGTTATGCAGGCGGGCCTTTTTGTCCTTCAACTGGTACAGTTAATGTAACCAGGATCGGTACTGCCGGTGGAACCTTCTCCGCCGGTGCAGGGTTGAGCATCAATCCAACAACGGGTGCGATCAACACCGCAACTTCTACTGCCGGCACCTATACCGTAACCTTATCCTTCCCGGCAGCAGCGGGTTGCGCGGCCTTCTCAACCACTACCACTGTCGTGATAGGGGATGTAGTAGCTCCAGTTATTACCGCGCCTTCCAATAGAAGTATCCAGTGTGGAGCAAGTACCTTGCCTGCCAATACCGGCCAGGCAACAGCAACTGATAATTGTGGCGGAACGGTTACCATCACCTATACTGATGTGGTGGTGAACGGAACCTGTGTGGGAAGGCAAACCATTACCAGGACCTGGAGGGCTACCGATGCTTTTGGTAATTTTTCAACTGCCGTACAAACCATCACCGTAGATGATACGACGCCGCCGGTAATCACCTGTTCCAACTTTACCGTTGCGACGCCTAATGATATTCCTGCCCCCAACCCGGCCACTGTAACGGCTACGGATAACTGTAACGGTACCCTAACCGTTGAAATGATCAGTGAATCCTATACCGGCCTTGAAGGCAAGCCCGGATTCTGTCCTTCCAGTGTTATTCGAGTGTGGAGGGCAACCGATGCCTGTGGTAATGTTTCAACCTGTACACAAACTATTTCCGTTGCCAATACTGCCTCCTGTTCGGTTTGTCAATCGAATGTTCCGTTCTTCCCTGTTAACCTGCAGGGTGACCCGGACAGTCTTTGGACCTCACCTTCTGTTGTAAGGCAGGGCTTGTGTTGTGGTGCAACAGGACCCCCGCCTCCGCGTTGTATTTCCTTCAATGTTTTCCTGGATAAGGATGCCGTTGGTTTGATCTTCAGGATTAAGTCTGGTGCCATTCCTCCCGGTGCACTTTATTACCAAATCGATTGTGGACCGGAGATTCCTGTAGGTGAAGCCATCTGTCTGGAAGGAAACAGGTTCTACACCCTTACCTTCTGTAAGCCCGGTAATAACCAGAACGTATATACGATCGAATCGATCAGTGGGGTGACCGGTGGGGAAGGCTTGTTGACCAGGGCCGATGCCAATTGTTCTGCCCAATTGAGCTTTACCGGGGTGCTTCCCAATACCATTACCTGGACTGTAAAGTCTCCGGCAGACCAGTCCCTGTTAAAGTACCTGTCCTGTACGAATTGTGCCAACCCGGTATTCACCCCTGATGCCAGTGCCCCTGCCAGCATCGTTTACCAGGTTTGCGGAACGGTTGCCACCAATGTGATCTGTAATGGCCTGCCCATTACGGACTGTAAGGAGATCACCGTTAATGTATTGCCCCCGATCCAGGCAACCGTGAATGTTCCTGCGGTTATCTGTCCCAATAATGTTCCCCAGCTCACGGCTTCTGTTATTCCTGCCGGTGGTACCTATACCTATGAATGGAGGAATGCACCGAATGGCGGGGGATCTGTTGTTTCTACTACAGGACCAGGGTTCACCCCACCTGCTGCAGGAAACTATTCGTTGATCGTAACTGAGACCCAGAGCGGCATCGCCTGTAACAAGGACACCACCAATTTTACGGTGGTCTTTGACCAGACCGGTCCGGTAATTACCGTTCCTGCCACCCTGCAGATCGAATGTAATAACCCGAATGTGCAATCGCAGATCCAGGCATGGCTTGCTTCTGCCACTGCAGTTGATGCCTTCAATCCTGGTGTGGCACTCACTGTTACCAATAATTACCAGGCGTTCACCCAGTCATGCGGATTGTTACAGCCGGTGACCTTTACGGCTACGGATAACTGCGGCAACGTGGCAACAGCAGTAGCCAATATCCAGATCCTGGACCAGACAGCGCCCAATATTACTTGTCCACCAAACATTACGGTGAATTGTCCAAGCAGTGTTCCTGCGCCTGCCAACAATTATGCAACATTTGTTGCAGCTGGTGGTGTTGCGAGTGATCTTTGTCTTACCCAGCCGGTGATCACCTGGGTGGGAGATGTGATAAATAACCTTGACCCTGCCTGTCCCAATAATTATACAATTGCGCGTACCTATCGTGCCTCGGATGCCTGTGGCAATTTCACGGAGTGCACCCAGATCATTACCATTAACAACACAGCTGTTCCTGTCGTGCCTGCCAATGCCGGTACAACCGTGCAGTGTCTGGCCCAGGCCGTTCAGCCTGTACCGAATTTTGTGGTGAATGATGCCTGTGGAACGCCTATAACCCCAACAGTGACCGCCAGTCCGGATCCGGATTGTGAGGGTACTAAAGTGTATACTTTCCGTTATACGGATTGTGAAGGGTTGTTCAGTGAATGGCAATACACTTATATCATCGATAGGACCACCGCTCCTGTCGTACCTGCCAATGCCGGTTCAACAGTCGCCTGTCCGGATGCTACCGATGTTGCGCCCACACCTCCTGTGGTTACAGATGTGTGTGGTAATATATTGACGCCTTCTGCACCGGTGATCAGTGCCAAGCCAGCCTGCGAAGGAACCCGTACCTATACCTATTCTTATACAGATTGTTCAGGATTGTCCAGGAGCTGGACCTACACTTATACCGTAGAACGTCAACCATTCGCTGACCCGGTTGATGCAGGCATTACCGTTGCTTGTCCGGATGCTACAGATGTGGCTCCATCCATCTTGCCGGTAGTGGTGGATAATTGTGGCAATGTATTGACGCCATCTGCTCCTGTTGTTAGTCCAAAGCCTGCTTGTGAGGGAACAAGAACCTACACGTATACTTATACTGATTGTGAAGGCAATACCCAGAATTGGGTGTTCACATATACAGTAGAATTTGAACCCTTTGCTGATCCGGTAGATGCCGGTGTTACCGTTGCCTGTCCTGATGCTACCGATGTAGCGCCAACGCTGCCAACTGTTGTAGACAATTGCGGTAGGACCCTTACACCTTCAGCGCCTGTTGTTAGTGCTAAACCAGGCTGTGAGGGTACCAGGACCTATACCTATACCTATACCGACTGTGAGGGCAATACACAAAATTGGGTATTCACCTATACAGTAGAGCGCCAGCCATTTGCCGACCCGGTAGATGCAGGTGTTACTGTTGCTTGTCCCGATGCTACTGATGTGGCCCCGACCAGCCTGCCTGTTGTGGTGGATAATTGTGGCAATGTATTGACACCATCAGCTCCAGTTGTAAGTGCTAAGCCTGGTTGTGAAGGCACCAGGACCTACACGTATACCTACACCGATTGCGAAGGCAATACGCAGGACTGGGTATATACCTATACGGTAGAACGCCAACCCTTCGCTAACCCGGTAGATGCGGGAGTTACCGTTGCCTGTCCGGATGCTACCGATGTGGCCCCGACCAACCTGCCTGTTGTGGTGGATAATTGCGGTAATGTATTGACGCCTTCTGCACCTGTTGTAAGTGCGAAGCCGACCTGTGAAGGCACCAGGACCTACACCTATACGTATACCGATTGTGAAGGCAATACGCAGGACTGGGTATTCACCTACACAGTAGAATACCAGCCCTTCGCTAATCCTGTTGATGCTGGTGTAACTGTTGCTTGTCCGGATGCTACCGATGTGGCCCCGACCAGCCTTCCTGTGGTGGTTGATAATTGTGGCAACATATTGGCACCTTCTGCACCGGTGGTAAGTGCGAAGCCAGCCTGTGAAGGAACAAGAACTTACACTTACACTTATACAGACTGTGAAGGCAATACCCAGGATTGGGTGTTCACTTATACCGTAGAACGCCAGCCCTTCGCAGATCCTGTTGATGCGGGTGTTACCGTTTCTTGTCCCGATGCTACTGATGTAGCTCCAACCAGCCTCCCTGTGGTAGTTGATAATTGCGGCAACCTATTGACCCCATCCGCTCCTGTTATTAGTGCGAAACCAACTTGTGAAGGTACCAGGACCTACACCTATACGTATACTGATTGCGAAGGCAATACCCAGAATTGGGTGTTTACATACACAGTAGAGTTTGTACCCTTCGCGGACCCTGTTGATGCCGGTGTTACCGTTGCCTGTCCGGATGCTACCGATGTTGCTCCGGTATTGCCAACTGTTGTTGATAATTGCGGAAGAACACTAACACCATCTGCTCCTGTTGTGAGTCCGAAGCCAACCTGTGAAGGCGCCAGGACCTATACTTACACCTATACTGATTGTGAAGGCAACACCCAGGACTGGGTATTCACCTACACAGTGGAATACCAGCCATTCGCTGATCCAGTTGATGCCGGTGTTACCGTTGCCTGTCCCGATGCTACCGATGTGGCCCCAACGCTGCCAACTATTGTAGACAATTGCGGCAGGACCCTGACGCCTTCTGCACCAGTGGTAAGTCCGAAACCGACTTGTGAAGGAACAAGAACCTATACTTATACCTATACCGATTGTGAAGGCAATACGCAGGACTGGGTATTCACTTACACGGTGGAATACCAGCCTTTCGCGAATCCTGTTGATGCGGGTGTTACCGTTGCCTGTCCGGATGCTACCGATGTAGCTCCATCTAACCTTCCGGTGGTAGTGGATAATTGTGGAAATATATTGTCTCCTTCTGCTCCGGTGGTGAGTCCGAAGCCAACCTGCGAAGGAACCCGTACCTATACCTACACTTATACCGATTGTGAAGGCAATACACAGGACTGGGTGTTTACCTATACGGTAGAATACCAGCCATTCGCCAATCCTGTTGATGCCGGTGTTACCGTTGCTTGTCCCGATGCTACCGATGTGGCCCCGACCAGCCTTCCTGTGGTGGTGGATAATTGCGGAAACGTATTGACGCCTTCTGCACCTGTTGTAAGTGCGAAGCCGACCTGTGAAGGGACCAGGACCTACACCTATACGTATACCGATTGTGAAGGCAACACCCAGGACTGGGTATTCACCTACACAGTAGAATACCAGCCCTTCGCTAATCCTGTTGATGCAGGAGTAACGGTTGCCTGTCCGGATGCTACAGATGTGGCCCCGACCAGCCTTCCTGTGGTGGTGGATAATTGCGGCAATGTATTGACCCCATCTGCTCCGGTGGTAAGTGCGAAGCCGACTTGTGAAGGAACAAGGACCTATACCTATACGTATACCGATTGCGAAGGCAATACACAGAATTGGGTCTTCACATATACAGTAGAATTTGAACCCTTTGCTGATCCGGTAGATGCCGGTGTTACCGTTGCCTGTCCGGATGCTACTGATGTGGCTCCTGTATTGCCCACTGTGGTTGACAATTGCGGAAGAACGCTTACGCCATCTGCACCAGTGGTTAGCCCGAAGCCAACTTGTGAAGGAACCAGGACCTACACCTATACGTATACCGATTGCGAAGGCAATACACAGGATTGGGTATTCACTTACACTGTAGAGTTCCAACCTTTTGCGGACCCTGTTGATGCGGGTGTAACCGTTGCCTGTCCGGATGCTACCGATGTAGCGCCGGTCTTACCCACCGTAGTGGATAATTGCGGAAGAACACTTACGCCATCTGCCCCGGTGGTGAGTCCGAAGCCGACTTGTGAAGGAACAAGAACGTATACCTTTACCTATACCGATTGCGAAGGCAATACACAGGATTGGGTATTCACATATACAGTAGAATTTGAACCCTTTGCTGGTCCTGTTGATGCAGGCACCACTGTTGCCTGTCCGGATGCTACCGATATAGCGCCAGTCTTACCAACAGTTGTGGACAATTGCGGCAGGACGTTGACACCTTCTGCCCCTGTTGTGAGTCCTAAACCAACTTGTGAGGGAACAAGAACTTATACCTATACGTACACCGATTGCGAAGGCAATACACAGGATTGGGTATTCACTTACACCGTTAGTGCTCCGGTCTTCAGCCTGCCTGCCAATACCGGTTCTACTGTAGCCTGCGTTGCAAATGCTACACTGCCTGTTCCTCCGGTAGTGACCGATAATTGCGGAAGGACCATTACGCCCACGGTTAGTGTTGGACCAGATCCTGTATGTGCAGGTACCAAGGTATATACCTTCACCTATACAGATTGTTCCGGAGTTAGCCGGGATTGGACCTATACCTATACCATCAGTGCGCCGGTCTTTACCCTGCCGGCAAATGATGGTGCTACGGTAGCCTGTGTGGTTGACGCCGTTCCGCCAGCACCTCCTGTTGTTACCGATAATTGCGGCCGTACCATTACTCCTTCGACTCCGGTGATCAGTTCCGACCCGACCTGTGGTGGTTCGAAGACCTACACCTATACCTATACGGATTGTAATGGATCAAGCCAGAACTGGACCTTTACCTATACGTTCCCGATCCCTGCTTTCACCCTTCCTCCTAATGGATCGGCAGTGGTAGGTTGTTTGGCCGAAGCAGTACAACCAATTCCTCCTGCCATCCAGGATGCCTGTGGAGCCGACCTTACCCCGGTAATGACCGAGAGTGCTGACCCGGCTTGTGTGGGAACAAAAGTGTATAGTTTCTCTTATACCAACTGTGCGGGCCAGCCTGCCATCTGGACCTTTACCTATACCATCAGTGCGCCAACGGTAACCCTTCCTGCCAATGGTGCTTCTACAGTGGCTTGTGCGGCAGATGCTGTTCCTCCGACACCACCCACCATCCAGGACAACTGTGGCCGAAGCATTATCCCAACAGTAAATGTTGGAGCAGATCCAGCGTGTACCGGAACCAAGGTTTATACGTATACGTATACAGATTGTAATAACCAATCTTACGTATGGACCTATACCTATACCATCAGTGCACCGACGGTAACACTGCCTGTGAATGGTGCTGCTACTGTAGCTTGCGTTGCGGACGCCGTACCACCTACGCCTCCTGCCATCCAGGATAATTGCGGCAGGAGCATTACACCAACTGTAATTGTTGGAACGGATCCTGCATGTACCGGAACCAAGGTTTATACCTACACGTATACGGATTGTAACAACCAATCTTACATATGGACCTTTACCTATACCATCAGTGCACCTACTGTAACACTTCCAGCTAATGGAGCTTCGACTGTGGCTTGCGTGGCAGATGCTGTTCCTCCGACACCGCCCACTATCCAGGATAACTGTGGCCGAAGCATTATCCCAACAGTAAGTGTTGGGGCTGATCCTGCGTGTACGGGTACCAAACTGTATACCTACACCTATACTGATTGTAATAACCAATCTTACGTCTGGACCTATACCTATACCATCAGTGCACCGACGGTAACCCTTCCTGTTAATGGTGCTGCTACGGTAGCTTGTTTTGCCGATGCCGTACCACCTGTGCCGCCTACCATCCAGGATAACTGCGGCAGGAGCATTTCGCCAACCGTAACTGTTGGAGCTGATCCAGCTTGTACAGGTACTAAAGTGTATACCTATACCTACACTGATTGTAACAATCAGTCTTATGTATGGACCTATACCTATACCATCAGTGCACCGACGGTGACCCTTCCTGTCAATGGTACTGCTACGGTAGCTTGTGCTGCGGAAGCAGTACCACCTACGCCGCCTACCATCCAGGATAACTGCGGCAGGAGTATTACCCCAACGGTAACTGTTGGAGCGGATCCTGCCTGTACAGGTACCAAAGTGTATTCCTATACCTATACTGATTGTAATAATCAGTCTTATGTATGGACTTATACCTATACCATCAGTGCACCGATAGTGACCTTGCCTGTTAACGGTTCTTCTACTGTTGCCTGCGTTGCGGATGCTACAGTGCCTTCTGCACCGGTGGTGAATGATAACTGCGGTCGCCCGATCACCCCTGTGATGACAGAGAATGCTGATCCTGTGTGCACCGGAAGTAAGGTGTATACCTTCACTTATACCGATTGTAATGGTCAGTCCTATGTGTGGACCTACACATATACGATCAGTGCGCCAACAGTAACATTGCCAGCTAACGGTTCTTCTACTGTGGCTTGCGTGGCCGATGCGACTATACCCACTGCTCCGGTAGTGAACGATAATTGCGGCCGTCCGATTAGTCCGGTGATGACTGTAAGTGCTGATCCGGTTTGTATTGGGGATAAGGTATATACCTTCACCTATACCGATTGTAATGGCCAGTCTTATGTTTGGACCTACACTTATACGATCAGTGCGCCGACAGTAACCTTACCTGTTAATGGTTCTTCAACGGTTGCTTGTCTGGCTGATGCTACAGTGCCTGCGGCTCCTGTGGTGAATGATAATTGCGGTCGCCCGATCACCCATGTGATGACGGAAACTGCTGATCCGGTATGTATTGGTGATAAGGTTTACACCTTTACCTACACAGATTGTAATGGTCTGTCTTACGTATGGACCTATACCTATACCATCAGTGCGCCGACTGTAACCCTGCCTGTTAATGGTGCTTCTACTGTGGCTTGTGCAGTGGATGCTGTTCCTCAGACACCGCCCACCATCCAGGATAATTGTGGCCGAAGCATTACCCCTACAGTAACTGTTGGAGCAGATCCAACGTGTACAGGAACTAAGGTGTATACCTATACCTATACTGATTGTAATAACCAATCTTATGTATGGAGCTACATCTATACCATCAGTGCTCCGACAGTGACCTTGCCTGTTAATGGTACTGCTACTGTGGCCTGTGCGGCAGATGCGGTTCCACCAACGCCACCCACTATCCAGGACAATTGTGGCAGGGACATCATTCCAACGGTAAGTGTTGGGGATGATCCAGCTTGTACTGGCACTAAAGTGTATACCTACACTTATACCAATTGTAATAACCAGTCCTATACCTGGACCTTCACTTATACTATCAATGCGCCAACCGTAACACTTCCAGCCAATACCACTGCTATTGTTGCCTGTCTGGCTGATGCTACTGTTCCGACTGCACCGGTGGTGAACGATAATTGCGGTCGCCCGATCACTCCTGTGATGACGGAGAACACTGACCCTGTATGTACTGGTGATAAGGTTTACACCTTTACCTATACCGATTGTAATGGCCAGTCTTACGTATGGACCTACACCTATACCATCAGTGCACCAACTGTAACCCTGCCTGCCAATGGTACCGCTACTGTTGCCTGCGTAGCCGACGCTACCTTGCCTGCTGCTCCGGTGGTAAATGATAATTGTGGTCGACCCATCACACCAGTGATGACTGTAAATGCTGATCCGGTGTGTACCGGTGATAAGGTGTATACCTTCACGTATACTGATTGTAATGGACAGGCATATGTTTGGACCTACACGTATACCATCAGTGCACCAACTGTAACCCTGCCTGCCAATGGTACCGCTACAGTTGCCTGCGTTGCAGATGCTACCGTGCCTGCTGCCCCGGTGGTAAATGATAATTGCGGTCGACCCATCACACCAGTGATGACTGTAAGTGCTGATCCGGGGTGTACCGGTGATAAGGTGTATACCTTCACTTATACGGATTGTAATGGCCAGGCATATGTTTGGACCTATACTTATACTATTACTGCACCTACAGTAAGCTTGCCTGCCAATGCAACGGCTACTGTTGCCTGCCTTGCAGATGCTACTGTGCCAACTGCCCCGGTTATCAATGATAATTGTGGTCGTCCGATCACCCCAGTGATGACTGTAAGTGCTGACCCTGTTTGTACGGGGGATAAGGTGTATACCTTCACTTACACCGATTGTAATGGTCAGTCTTACGTATGGACCTACACCTATACCATCAGTGCACCGACTGTAACCCTTCCTGCCAATGGTGCTGCTACTGTTGCTTGCGTTGCTGATGCAACTGTGCCTGCAGCTCCGTTGGTAAATGATAATTGTGGTCGTCCGATCATTCCGGTGATGACGGAGAATGCTGATCCGGCATGTACCGGTGATAAGGTGTATACCTTCACTTATACGGATTGTAATGGCCAGGCCTATGTTTGGACCTATACCTATACTATTACTGCACCTACAGTAAGCTTGCCTGCCAATGCAACTGCTACTGTTGCCTGCGTTGCAGATGCTACTGTGCCTACCGCTCCGGTAGTGAATGATAATTGCGGTCGCCCGATCTCCCCGGTGATGACTGTAAGTGTGGATCCTGTTTGTACCGGTGATAAGGTGTATACTTTCACCTATACAGATTGTAATGGCCAGTCCTATGTTTGGACTTACACCTATACCATCTCCGCACCAATTGTAACACTTCCTGCTAATGTTTCATCTACTGTTGCCTGCGTGGCGGATGCTACCGTTCCAACCGCACCTGTAGTGAATGACAATTGCGGTCGTCCGATCTCCCCCGTGATGACTGTAAGTGTGGATCCTGTTTGTACAGGTGACAAGGTGTACACCTTTACGTATACCGATTGTAATGGCCAGGCCTATGTTTGGACCTACACCTATACCATATCTGCGCCAACAGTAGTGCTTCCTGCTAATGCAACAGCTACCGTTGCCTGCGTTGCGGATGCTACTGTACCTGCGGCTCCTGTGGTGAATGATAATTGCGGTCGCCCGATCAATCCTGTGATGACTGTTGGCGCTGATCCTGTATGTACAGGAGATAAAGTGTACACCTTCACCTACACGGATTGTAATGGTCAGTCCTATATCTGGACCTATACCTATACGATCAGTGCCCCGGTGTTTACGCTACCAGCCAATGCGTCATCTTCAGTGACCTGCGTGGCAGATGCGGTGCAGCCTGTGGCTCCTGTGGTGTTTGACAATTGTGGCAGGCAGATCATTCCTTCTGCCCCTGTGGTGAGTCCCGATCCGGATTGCGGTGGGGTGAAGACCTATGCTTTCACCTACACTGACTGTGCCGGCCAGAGCCAAACCTGGACCTATACTTACAATATTCCTGTACCGGTATTTACCCTGCCTGCCAACGAAACAGCGGTAGTGGCCTGTCTGGCCGATGCGGTAGTGCCAACACCTCCTGCAGTGAAGGATGATTGCGGGGCAGATGTGATCCCGGTAATGACTGAGAATGCAGACCCGGCATGTACAGGAGAGAAGGTATATACCTTCACTTATGCCAACTGCTCCGGCCAGCCAGCCGTTTGGACCTTCACTTATACCATCAGTGCGCCGACAGTAAGCTTGCCAGCTAGTGCAACTGCTACTGTAGCCTGCGTAGCCGACGCTATCGTTCCAACTGCACCTGTTATCAATGATAATTGCGGTCGCCCGATCACCCCGGTGATGACGGAGAACGCTGATCCTGTATGTACCGGTGATAAGGTGTATACCTTTACTTATACGGATTGCAACGGCCAGGCTTATGTATGGACCTATACTTATACTATTAGTGTACCTACAGTAAGCTTGCCTGCCAATGCGACTGCTACTGTAGCTTGCGTTGCGGATGCCACTGTTCCTGCTGCACCTGTGGTGAATGATAATTGCGGTCGCCCCATCACCCCAGTGATGACTGAAGGTGCAGATCCTGTTTGTACGGGTGATAAAGTGTACACCTTCACTTACACCGATTGTAACGGCCAGTCCTATGTATGGACCTACACCTATACCATCAGTGCTCCGACCGTAACACTGCCTGCCAATGGTTCTTCCATTGTGGCTTGCGTAGCCGACGCTAACGTGCCGACTGCGCCAGTAGTGAATGATAATTGCGGTCGCCCGATCACTCCTGTAATGACGGAGAACGCTGATCCGGTATGTACCGGTGATAAGGTGTATACCTTCACGTATACGGATTGTAACGGCCAGGCCTATGTATGGACCTACACTTATACCATCAGTGCACCGTCTGTAAGCTTACCAGCTAATGCAACTGCTATTGTTGCCTGCGTGGCGGATGCAACTGTTCCGACTGCCCCGGTGGTGAACGATAATTGCGGTCGCCCCATCACACCAGTGATGACCGAAGGTGCAGACCCGGTTTGTACCGGTGATAAGGTGTATACCTTCACGTATACGGATTGTAACGGCCAGGCCTATGTATGGACCTATACTTATACCATCAGTGCTCCGACCGTAACACTGCCTGCCAATGGTTCTTCCATTGTTGCCTGCGTAGCGGATGCTAATGTGCCAACGGCTCCTGTGGTAAATGATAATTGCGGTCGTCCGATCACCCCGGTGATGACGGAGAACGCTGATCCTGTTTGTACGGGAGATAAGGTGTATACCTTTACGTATACCGATTGTAATGGCCAGGCTTATGTATGGACGTACACTTATACCATCAGTGCACCGACTGTAAGCTTGCCGGCTAATGCAACTGCTACTGTTGCTTGCGTAGCTGATGCTACTGTGCCAACGGCTCCTGTGGTGAATGACAATTGCGGTCGCCCGATCACGCCGGTGATGATGGAAAGTGCTGACCCCGTATGTACCGGTGATAAGGTGTACACCTTCACTTACACCGATTGTAACGGCCAGGCTTATGTGTGGACGTACACTTATACCATCAGTGCTCCGACAGTAACCCTACCTGTGAATGGTTCTTCTACTGTTGCTTGTCTGGCCGACGCTACTGTTCCCACTGCTCCTGTAGTGAATGACAATTGCGGTCGTCTGATTACTCCGGTGATGACGGAAAGTGCCGATCCTGTTTGTGCCGGTGATAAGGTGTATTCCTTTACGTATACCGATTGTAATGGCCAGGATTATGTTTGGAACTATACGTATACCATTAGTGCACCGACAGTAACCCTGCCTGTGAATGGATCTTCTACTGTTGCGTGTGTGGCGGATGCTACTTTGCCAGCGGCTCCTGTGGTGAATGATAATTGCGGTCGCCCGATCACTCCGGTGATGACGGAAAGTGCCGATCCTGTTTGTGCCGGTGATAAGGTGTATACTTTCACCTATACCGATTGTAATGGCCAGGATTATGTTTGGAACTATACGTATACCATTAGTGCACCGACAGTCACGCTGCCTGTGAATGGATCTTCTACTGTTGCCTGCGTGGCGGATGCTACTTTACCAACGGCTCCTGTGGTGAATGATAACTGCGGTCGCCCGATCACTCCGGTGATGACGGAAAGTGCTGACCCAGTATGTACCGGGGATAAGGTGTATACCTTTACCTATACCGATTGTAATGGCCAGTCCTACGTTTGGACCTATACCTATACCATCTCTGCACCGACTGTAACCCTTCCTGTGAATGGTTCTTCTACTGTTGCTTGTCTGGCCGACGCTACCTTGCCTACTGCCCCGGTGGTGAACGATAACTGCGGTCGTCCGATCACCCCAGTGATGACTGTAAGTGCTGACCCTGTTTGTACGGGGGATAAGGTATATACCTTCACCTATACTGATTGTAATGGCCAGGCTTACGTTTGGACATACACCTATACCATCAGTGCACCGACTGTAACCCTTCCTGCCAATGGTACTGCTACTGTTGCCTGCGTGGCAGATGCTACTTTGCCAGCGGCTCCTGTGGTGAATGACAATTGCGGTCGTCCGATCACTCCTGTGATGATGGAAGGTGCTGACCCTGTATGTACGGGAGATAAGGTGTATACCTTCACCTATACCGATTGTAATGGCCAGGCTTATGTTTGGACTTTCACTTATACCATCTCTGCACCAACTGTAACCCTGCCTGCCAATGGTACGGCTACTGTTGCCTGCGTTGCGGATGCAACTGTTCCGACAGCTCCTGTGGTGAATGATAATTGCGGTCGCCCGATCACCCCGGTGATGACGGAAAGTACTGATCCAGTATGTACCGGTGATAAGGTATATACCTTCACGTATACCGATTGTAATGGCCAGTCCTATGTTTGGACCTACACCTATACCATCAGTGCACCTGTATTTACCCTTCCTGCGAATGCAACGAATACTGTAACCTGCGTTGCTGACGCCGTGTTGCCTACACCTCCTGTGGTGTTTGACAATTGTGGCAGACAGATCATTCCTTCTGCCCCCGTGGTGAGTCCCGACCCGGATTGCGGTGGAGTGAAGACCTATGCGTTCATTTATACTGACTGTGCCGGCCAGAGCCAGACCTGGACCTACATTTATAATATTCCTGTCCCCGTATTTACCCTTCCAGCCAACGAAACCGCTGTAGTGGCCTGTCTGGCTGATGCAGTGGTGCCCACACCACCTTCGGTGAAAGATGATTGCGGGGCAGATGTGATCCCGGTGATGACTGAGAATGCTGACCCGGCATGTGCGGGGGAGAAGGTATATACCTTTACCTATGCCAACTGTTCCGGTCAGCCTGCTGTATGGACCTTTACCTATACCATCAGCGCGCCAATAGTAACACTGCCTGCTAATGGATCTTCTACTGTAGCTTGTCTTGCTGATGCCGTTCTGCCAACTGCTCCAGCCATCCAGGACAATTGCGGTCGCCCGATCATCCCGGTGATGACGGAGAACGCTGATCCTGTGTGCACCGGTGAAAAGGTATATACCTTCACTTATACAGATTGTAATGGCCAGGCCTATGTTTGGACCTATACTTATACGATTAGTGCACCTACAGTAAGCTTGCCTGCCAATGCGATTGCTACTGTAGCTTGCGTTGCGGATGCCACTGTTCCTGCTGCACCTGTGGTGAATGATAATTGCGGCCGTCCGATCACGCCCGTAATGACAGAAAGTGCTGATCCTGTATGTTCTGGTGATAAGGTATATACCTTCACCTATATTGATTGTAATGGCCAGGCCTATGTTTGGACTTACACGTACACCATCAGTGCGCCGACTGTAAGCTTGCCAGCTAATGCAACTGCTATTGTTGCTTGTGTTGCCGATGCCACTGTTCCAACTGCCCCCGTGGTGAACGATAACTGCGGTCGTCCGATCACACCGGTGATGACGGAGAGTGCTGATCCTGTATGTACCGGGGATAAGGTGTATACCTTCACTTACACCGATTGTAATGGTCAGGCCTATGTTTGGACTTACACCTATACCATCTCCGCACCAACGGTAACACTTCCTGCTAATGGATCTTCTACGGTTGCTTGTGTTGCAGATGCTACGGTTCCAACCGCACCTGTAGTGAATGATAATTGCGGTCGCCCGATCTCACCAGTGATGACTGTAAGTGCGGATCCTGTTTGTACGGGTGATAAGGTGTACACCTTTACGTATACCGATTGTAATGGCCAGGCTTATGTTTGGACCTACACCTATACCATCTCTGCACCAACAGTTGTACTTCCTGCTAATGCTACAGCTACCGTTGCTTGCGTTGCGGATGCTACAGTGCCAACGGCACCTGTAGTGAATGATAATTGCGGTCGCCCGATCTCCCCCGTGATGACAGTAAGTGCGGATCCTGTTTGTACAGGTGACAAGGTGTACACCTTTACGTATACCGATTGTAATGGCCAGGCCTATGTTTGGACCTACACCTATACCATATCTGCGCCAACAGTAGTGCTTCCTGCTAATGCAACAGCTACCGTTGCTTGCGTTGCTGATGCAACCGTGCCAACTACACCTTTAGTAAATGATAATTGCGGTCGCCCGATCACCCCAGTGATGACGGAAAGTGCGGATCCTGTATGTACTGGTGATAAGGTGTATACTTTCACTTATACGGATTGTAATGGTCAGGCCTATATGTGGACTTACACTTATACCATCAGTGCGCCTGTATTTACCCTTCCAGCCAATGTGGACGCAACGGTAACCTGTGTGGCTGATGCGGTGCAGCCTGCACCTCCTGTAGTGTTTGACAATTGCGGCAGGCAGATCATTCCTTCTGCCCCGGTAATTGGTGCCGATCCGAATTGCGGCGGCGTGAAGACCTATGCGTTCACTTATACTGATTGTGCCGGCCAGAGCCAGACCTGGACCTATACTTACAATATTCCTGTCCCCGTATTTACCCTGCCGGCCAACGAAAGCGCTGTAATAGCCTGTCTGGCTGATGCGGTGGTGCCAACACCTCCTGCTGTAAAAGATGATTGCGGTGCCGATGTGATCCCGGTGATGACCGAGAACGCAGATCCTGCATGTACAGGGGAGAAGGTATATACCTTCACATATGCTAACTGTTCTGGTCAGCCTGCTGTATGGACCTTTACTTATACCATCACTGCGCCGACTGTAACGCTGCCTGTTAATGGTGCTACTACGGTTGCTTGTCTTGCAGATGCTACCTTGCCTGTTGCTCCTGTGGTAAATGATAATTGCGGTCGGGCGATCACCCCGGTGATGACCGAGAGTGCCGATCCTGTATGTACCGGTGATAAGGTATATACCTTCACCTATACAGATTGTAACGGCCAGGCTTATGTGTGGACCTATACCTATACCATCAGTTCGCCGACGGTAACACTGCCTTTAAATGGCTCCTCAACAGTTGCCTGCGTTGCCGATGCTACTATACCTACTGCTCCGGTAGTGACTGATAATTGTGGTCGTCCGATCAATCCCGTGATGACCGAAACTGCTGATCCTGCATGTACCGGCGATAAAGTATACACCTTCACTTATACTGATTGTAATGGTCAGTCTTATGTGTGGACCTATACGTATACCATCAGTGCGCCAACTGTAGCACTGCCTGTGAATGGTTCTGCTACTGTTGCTTGTCTGACCGATGCTACTGTGCCAACTGCCCCGGTTATCAATGATAATTGCGGTCGTCCGATCACGCCAGTGATGACCGAAAGCGCTGATCCTGTATGTACCGGTGATAAGCTGTATACCTTCACCTATACAGATTGTAACGGCCAGGATTATGTATGGACCTACACCTATACCATCAGTGCCCCAACAGTAGTCCTGCCTGCAAATGGCACAGCTACAGTTGCCTGCGTTGCTGATGCTATCGCACCTGCTGCTCCGGTGGTGAACGATAATTGTGGTCGCCCCATCACCCCTGTGATGACGGAGGGAGCTGATCCAGTATGTACGGGCGATAAGGTGTACACCTTTACCTATACCGATTGTAATGGCCAGTCCTATGTATGGACTTACACCTATACCATCAGTGCGCCGACTGTAACACTGCCTGTGAATGGTTCTTCTACTGTTGCTTGTCTGGCCGATGCTACTGTGCCAACTGCTCCGGTTATCAATGATAATTGCGGTCGTCCGATCACACCAGTGATGACGGAAAGCGCTGATCCTGTATGTACCGGTGATAAGGTGTATACCTTCACGTATACAGATTGTAATGGCCAGGCCTATGTTTGGACTTACACCTATACCATCAGTGCGCCTGTATTTACCCTTCCTGCCGATGCGGCAACAACGGTTGCTTGCGTTGCCGATGCGGTTCTTCCTACTCCTCCTGTGGTCTTCGACAATTGCGGCAGGCAGATCATTCCTTCTGCCCCGGTAATTGGTGCAGATCCTGAGTGCGGTGGAGCCAAGACCTATGCTTTTGTCTATACCGACTGTTCCGGTCAATCGCAGACCTGGACCTATACCTATAATTTCCCCGTACCTACCTTCACCTTGCCCCAGAATGGGGAGGCAACAGTGGATTGCCCTGCAGCTGCAACGGCCCCTGTTCCGCCAATTGTTGTGGACAATTGTGGTGATCCGGTGGTGCCGGTAATGACGGAATCAGACGCAGTGGATTGCGCCGGTGTTAAGGTCTACACCTTTACCTATACAAATTGCTCCGGTCAGCCTGCCGTTTGGACCTTCACCTATACCATCAACCAGCCGGTATTCAACCTGCCTGCTAATGAGGCTTCAACAGTGGCTTGTCTGGCGGATGCAGCTGTTCCTGAGCCTCCTGTTGTGACCGATAATTGCGGTCGTGCTATTGTGCCGGTAATGACCGAGACTGCCGATCCTGATTGTGCAGGGGAGAAGACCTATACCTTCACGTATACCGATTGTGCCGGTAATAGCAGGGAATGGACCTATACCTATACCATCAGTGCGCCAACCGTAGTGCTTCCTGCCAATGGTACTGCTACTGTTGCTTGTCTGGCCGATGCTACAGTGCCAACGGCACCTGTAGTGAATGATAATTGCGGTCGCCCCATCACACCGGTGATGACCGAAACTGCAGATCCTGTATGTACCGGTGATAAAGTATATACGTTTTCCTATACAGATTGTAACGGCCAGTCTTATGTGTGGACCTATACCTATACCATCAGCGCGCCGACAGTAACACTTCCTGCTAATGGTTCTTCTACCGTTGCTTGTCTGGCCGATGCTACTGCACCAACAGTACCTGTAGTGAATGATAATTGCGGTCGACCCATCACACCGGTGATGACCGAAACTGCAGATCCTGTATGTACCGGTGATAAGGTGTATACCTTCACCTACACGGATTGTAATGGTCAGGCCTATGTTTGGACTTACACCTATACCATCAGTGCACCGACGGTAACCCTGCCTGTCAATGGTACTGCTACCGTGGCTTGCGTAGCCGATGCTACTGTGCCAACTGCACCTGTAGTCAATGATAATTGCGGTCGCCCCATCACCCCTGTGATGACAGAGAACGCTGATCCTGTATGTACTGGTGATAAGGTATATACCTTCACCTATACGGATTGTAATGGCCAGGTTTATGTTTGGACCTACACTTACACCATCAGTGCACCGACGGTAACCCTGCCTGTCAATGGTACTGCTATCGTGGCTTGCGTTGCGGATGCTACCGTGCCTACGCCTCCGGTGGTGAATGATAATTGCGGTCGTCCGATCACGCCAGTGATGACGGAGGGCGCCGATCCACTATGTACGGGCGATAAGGTGTACACCTTTACCTATACCGATTGTAATGGCCAGTCCTATGTATGGACTTACACCTATACCATCAGTGCTCCTGTATTTACGCTTCCTGCCAATGTGTCCAGCGATGTAAACTGTCTGGCAGATGCCGTAATGCCTACGCCTCCTGTGGTATTCGATAATTGTGGCAGGGCCATTGCTCCTTCCGCACCGGTTATCAGTGATGATCCTGAATGCGGTGGCAGCAAGACCTATGCCTTTACTTATACAGATTGTTCAGGCCAGAGCCAGGATTGGACCTATACCTATAATTTCCCCATCCCGACCTTTACCCTACCGGCGAATGGTGCCGCTACGGTAGATTGTATCGCAGAGATCACGATCCCGCAGGCGCCGGTTGTGGTGGATGCCTGTGGCGCCCCTGTAACCCCGGTAATGACGGAATCCGCTGATCCGGTTTGCTTTGGCGAGAAGGTGTTCACCTTTACCTATGCGAACTGTTCAGGCGAAGCCTCTGTTTGGACATTCACCTATACTGTTAACCAGCCAACCGTTGTATTGCCTGCCAATGGAAGTGCTTCAGTTGCCTGTCTGGCCGATGCTGTACAGCCTGTAGCTCCTGTGGTAACCGATAATTGTGGTCGCGGGATCATTCCCGTCGTAACAGCCAATGATGACCCTGCATGTGTTGGGGAGAAGGTGTATACCTTCACTTATACTGATTGCGCTAATGTTGACCATACCTGGACCTTCACCTATACCATCAATGTGCCTTCATTTGATCTTCCTGCGAATGGTTCATCAACGGTGGACTGTATTGCCAATGCACAGGTGCCAGATGCCCCGGCCGTAGTGGATAATTGCGGAAGGGATATTGTACCTGTAGTGGCGGTTGGCGATGATCCAGTGTGTACAGGAGAGAAGGTGTATACCTTTACGTATACCGATTGTGCAGGTGTAAGCAAGGTTTGGACCTATACTTATATCATCAATGCACCTTCCTTTGTACTTCCTGCCAATGAAACCCGCGTAGTGGCATGTGTGGCCGAAGCTACCCAGCCTGTGGCACCAGTGGTAACGGATAATTGTGGCCGGGAAATAGTGCCGGCGGTAACAGTAGGCGATGACCCGGTTTGTGGGGGCGATAAAGTCTATACTTTCACCTATACCGATTGTGCCGGTGCCAGCCAGCAATGGGTATTCACCTATACCATCGGTGCACCAGTTGTAGTGATGCCAGCCAATGGAGGTTCTACCGTGAGCAGCCTGGCTGAAGCCCAGGTGGTGCCTGTGGCTCCTGCCTTGCTCGATAATTGTGATAGGCCGCTGGTGGTGACTGGTCCTGTGGTGAGTGCTGATCCGGTTTGTAACGGGGTGAAGACCTATACCTGGACCTACACGGATTGTATTGGTCAGACCTATGAGTGGGTGTATACCTATACCATTGTTCCGGAAGCGATCCTTATTAATCCAACCGTAACGAGTACGGTATGTACCAGTGCATCCGGCGCCATTGCCATTGAAGTCAGCGGTGGTACTGCACCATACACTTACCTGTGGAGCAATGGATCAGCAACTAAGGATATCAGTGGACTGCTTGTTGGAACCTATACCGTGACCGTAACAGATGCCAATGGATGTACTGCTTCCCTGGATGTTCCTGTTACCAGCAGCGATGTGGTACTGGATATCACCGAAGTAATTACTGCCTCAATCTGTACCGCTGATAATGGTGCGATCGACCTGAGTGTAACCGGTGGTACGGCTCCGTATACTTATAGCTGGAGCAATAGTGCTATTACAGAAGACCTGTCTGGCCTGGCTCCGGGAACTTATACCGTGACCATCACCGATGCGAATGGTTGTACCGCGACCAAGGATATCGTGGTTGGCCAGGATAACAAGGACCTGACCATTACTGAAGTGATTACGGCTTCCATCTGTACCGCTGATAATGGTGCGATCGACCTGAGCGTTACCGGTGGTACGGCTCCGTATGCCTACAGCTGGAGCAATGGTGCTATAACAGAAGACCTGTCAGCCCTGGCTCCGGGAACTTATACCGTGACCATCACCGATGCCAACGGATGTACTGCTACCAAGGATATTGTAGTAGGTCTGGATAATCCGATCATTACCATTACGCCTACCGTTACTACTACTTTGTGTGTGGGTTCAACCGGAGCGATTGCGATAGATGTAACCAGCGGCACTGCACCTTATAGTTACTTATGGAATAATGGAGCTACTACCAGGGATATCAGTAGTCTGCCTGCAGGAACTTATACAGTGACTGTAACGGATGCGAACGGCTGTACGGCTACCCTGGATGTTCCTGTTACCAGCAGCGATGTGGTGCTGGATATCACGGAAGTGATCACCGCTTCGATCTGTACGGCTGATAATGGTGCGATCGACCTGAGTGTAACCGGTGGTACGGCTCCGTATACTTATAGCTGGAGCAATGGTGCTATTACAGAAGACCTATCTGGCCTGGCTCCGGGAACTTATACCGTGACCATCACCGATGCCAATGGTTGTACAGCGACCAAAGACATCGTAGTTGGCCAGGATAACCAGGACCTGACTATCACTGAAGTGATCACGGCTTCCATCTGTACTGCTGATAATGGTGCGATCGACCTGAGCGTAACCGGTGGTACTGCTCCTTATAACTATAGCTGGAGTAACGGTGCTACTACAGAAGACCTGTCTGGCTTGGCTCCGGGAACTTATACCGTGACCATCACTGATGCGAATGGTTGTACCGCGACCAAAGACATCGTAGTTGGCCAGGATAACCAGGACCTGACCATTACTGAAGTGATTACGGCTTCGATCTGTACGGCCGATAATGGCACGATCGACCTGACTGTAACCGGTGGCACAGCTCCGTATAGCTATAGCTGGAGCAATGGTACTACTACCGAAGACCTGACCAATCTTGCCCCTGGATCTTATACCGTGACCATCACTGATGCGAATGGTTGCACCGCGACCAAGGATATCGTGGTTGGCCAGGATAACCAGGACCTGACTATTACCGAAGTGATTACCGCTTCGATCTGTACTGCTGATAATGGTGCGATCGACCTGAGTGTAAACGGTGGTACTGCTCCTTATGCCTATAGCTGGAGCAATGGTGCTACAACAGAAGACCTGTCAGCCCTGGCTCCGGGAACTTATACCGTGACCATCACCGATGCCAATGGTTGTACCGCAACCAAGGATATCGTGGTGGGTCTGGATAATCCGGTCATTACCATCACGCCAACCGTAACTACTACTTTGTGTGTGGGTTCAACCGGTGCCATTACCATCGACGTAACGGGTGGTACTGCACCATACACTTACCTGTGGAGTAATGGCGCAGCTACTAAAGATCTCAGTGGCCTGCCTGTTGGAACTTATACGGTGACCGTAACGGATGCCAATGGCTGTACGGCTACCCTGGATATATCTGTTACCAGCAGCGATGTGGTGCTGGATATCACGGAAGTGATTACCGCTTCGATCTGTACTGCCGATAATGGTGCAATTGACCTGAGCGTTACTGGTGGAACTGCTCCTTATACTTATAACTGGAGTAATGGGGCATCCACAGAAGACCTGTCAGCCTTGGCTCCGGGTACCTATACTGTTACCATCACCGATGCCAACGGTTGTACCGCGACCAAGGATATTGTGGTAGGTCTGGATAATCCGGTCATTACCATCACGCCAACCATAACTACTACTTTGTGTGTGGGTTCAACAGGTGCCATTACTATCGACGTAACAGGCGGAACTGCTCCGTACACTTACCTGTGGAATAATGGTGCAGCTACTAAAGATATCAGTGGCCTGCCCGTTGGAACCTACACTGTGACTGTAACGGATGCCAATGGCTGTACGGCTACCCTTGATGTTCCTATTACCAGCAGCGATGTGGTACTGGATATCACGGAAGTAATTACCGCTTCGATCTGTACTGCTGATAATGGTGCGATCGACCTGAGCGTGACTGGTGGTACTGCTCCGTATACTTACCTGTGGAGTAATGGTGCTACTACAGAAGACCTGTCTGACCTGGCTCCGGGAACTTATACCGTTACCATCACCGATGCGAATGGTTGTACCGCGACCAAGGATATCGTGGTGGGTCTGGATAACCAGGACCTGACCATTACGGAAGTAATAACGGCTTCCATCTGTACCGCTGATAATGGTGCAATTGACCTGAGCGTTACTGGTGGAACTGCTCCTTATGCCTATAGCTGGAGCAATGGTGCTACAACAGAAGACCTGTCTGACCTGGCTCCTGGATCTTATACCGTGACCATCACCGATGCGAATGGTTGTACCGCGACCAAGGATATTGTGGTAGGTTTGGATAATCCGGTCATTGCCATTACGCCAACCGTTACTACTACATTGTGTGTGGGTTCAACTGGTGCTATTACCATCGACGTAACGGGTGGTACTGCTCCGTACACTTACCTGTGGAATAATGGCGCAGCTACTAAAGATATCAGTGGCCTGCCTGTAGGAACTTATACGGTGACTGTAACGGATGCCAATGGTTGTACGGCCACCCTGGATATACCTGTTACCAGCAGCGATGTGGTACTGGATATCACGGAAGTGATCACCGCTTCGATCTGTACTGCTGATAATGGTGCTATCGACCTGAGCGTGACTGGTGGTACCGCTCCATACAACTATAGCTGGAGCAATGGTGCTACTTCAGAAGACCTGACCAATCTGGCCCCTGGATCTTATACCGTTACCATCACCGATGCGAATGGCTGTACCGAGACCAAGGATATCGTGGTGGGCCAGGATAACCAGGACCTGACCATTACTGAAGTTATTACGGCTTCAATTTGTACCGCAGATAACGGCGCAATCGACCTGACTGTAACGGGTGGTACCGCTCCATACACCTACAACTGGGACAATGGTGCTACTTCAGAAGACCTGGCCAATCTTGCTCCTGGAACTTATACCGTGACCATCACCGATACTAATGGTTGTGCCGCGACCAAGGCTATTGTGGTAGGTCAGGAGACCCCGACCTTCACGATCACCCCAACGGTTACCAGCACTACCTGCGTGGGTTCTACCGGTGCGATCGAGATCAACGTAACGGGTGGCACTGCGCCATACACTTACCTGTGGAATAATGGCGCTACCTCTAAGGATATCAGTGGCCTGCCTGTTGGAACGTACACGGTTACTGTAACCGATGCCAATGGCTGTACGGCTACCCTGGATGTGCCTGTCACCAGCAGCGATGTTGTACTGGACATCACTGAAGTAATTACCGCTTCGATCTGTACTGCTGATAATGGTGCAATTGACCTGAGTGTTACTGGTGGAACTGCTCCATACACCTACAGCTGGAGCAATGGTGCTACTTCACAAGATTTGACTAACCTGGCTCCGGGAACTTATACCGTGACCATCACCGATGCCAATGGTTGTACCGCAACCAAGGCTATCACGGTAGGTCAGGAGACCCCAACCTTCACGATCACGCCGACTGTGACCAGCACTACCTGCGTGGGTTCAACCGGTGCGATTGAGATCAATGTGACTGGCGGAACTGCACCATACATTTACCTGTGGAATAATGGCGCTACTACTAAAGATATCAGTGGGCTGCCTGTTGGAACCTATACAGTTACAGTAACCGATGCCAATGGCTGTACGGCTACCCTTGATGTGCCTGTCACCAGCAGCGATGTGGTACTGGATATCACCGAAGTCATCACCGCTTCCATCTGTACTGCCGATAATGGTGCGATCGACCTTAGCGTTACTGGCGGTACCGCTCCATACACTTATAGCTGGAGCAATGGTGCTTCAACAGAAGACCTATCTGACCTGGCTCCAGGTACTTATACCGTGACCATCACCGATGCCAATGGTTGTACCGCGACCAAGGATATCGTGGTTGGCCAGGATAACCAGGACCTGACCATTACTGAAGTTATTACGGCTTCAATTTGTACCGCAGATAACGGCGCGATCGACCTGACTGTAACGGGTGGTACTGCACCGTATACCTATAGCTGGAGCAATGGTGCTACTTCAGAAGACCTAACCAATCTTGCTCCTGGATCTTATACCGTGACCATCACCGATGCCAATGGTTGTACCGCAACCAAGGCTATTACGGTAGGTCAGGAGACCCCAACCTTCACGATCACCCCTACTGTGACCAGCACTACCTGCGTGGGATCTACCGGTGCGATCGAGATCAGTGTAACGGGTGGTACTGCACCATACACTTACTTATGGAATAATGGTGCTACTACCAAGGATATCAGTGGCCTGCCTGTTGGAACCTATACGGTGACCGTAACCGATGCGAACGGCTGTACCGCTACCCTTGATGTTCCAGTTACCAGCAGCGATGTGGTATTGGATATTACGGAAGTGATCACCGCTTCGATCTGTACGGCTGATAATGGTGCAATTGACCTGAGCGTGTCCGGTGGTGCAGCTCCGTATACCTACAGCTGGAGCAATGGTGCAACCTCACAAGATTTGACTAACCTGGCTCCGGGTACCTATACGGTTACCATTACTGATGCCAATGGTTGTACCGCAACCAAGGCAATTACAGTAGGACAGGAGACCCCAGCCTTCACGATCACGCCTACTGTGACCAGCACTACCTGCGTGGGTTCTACAGGTGCGATTGAGATCACTGTGACTGGTGGAACTGCACCATACACTTACTTGTGGAATAATGGTGCTACTACCAAGGATATCAGTGGCCTGCCTGTTGGAACCTACACGGTTACCGTAACCGATGCGAACGGCTGTACCGCTACCCTGGATGTGCCTGTCACCAGCAGCGATGTGGTACTGGATATCACGGAAGTTATTATTGCTTCTATCTGTACTGCTGATAATGGTGCGATCGACCTGAGCGTTACTGGTGGTACAGCTCCGTATACTTACCTGTGGAATAATGGTGCTTCAACAGAAGACCTGTCAGCCTTGGCTCCGGGTACCTATACGGTTACCATTACTGATGCCAATGGTTGTACCGCAACCAAGGCAATTACAGTAGGACAGGAGACCCCAGCCTTCACGATCACGCCTACTGTGACCAGCACTACCTGCGTGGGTTCTACAGGTGCGATTGAGATCACTGTGACTGGTGGAACTGCACCATACACTTACTTGTGGAATAATGGTGCTACTACCAAGGATATCAGTGGCCTGCCTGTTGGAACCTACACAGTTACAGTAACCGATGCGAACGGCTGTACCGCTACCCTGGATGTGCCTGTCACCAGCAGCGATGTGGTACTGGATATCACCGAAGTCATCACCGCTTCCATCTGTACTGCCGATAATGGTGCGATCGACCTGAGCGTTACTGGTGGAACTGCTCCGTATACCTATAGCTGGAGCAATGGTGCTACATCAGAAGACCTTTCTGATCTGGCTCCAGGCACCTATACCGTGACCATCACCGATGCCAATGGTTGTGCCGCAACCAAGGCTATTACGGTAGGACAGGAGACCCCAATCTTCACGATCACACCTACAGTTACCAGCACTACCTGCGTTGGCTCAACCGGTGCGATCGAGATCAATGTAACTGGTGGTACAGCGCCATACACTTACTTGTGGAATAATGGTGCTACTACCAAGGATATCAGCGGCCTGCCTGTTGGAACTTATACGGTGACCGTAACGGATGTCAATGGCTGTACGGCTACCCTGGATGTGCCTGTCACCAGCAGCGATGTGGTACTGGATATCACCGAAGTCATCACCGCTTCCATCTGTACTGCCAATAATGGTGCGATCGACCTGAGCGTGACTGGTGGTGCTTCTCCATATACTTATAGTTGGAGCAATGGTGCTACTTCACAAGATTTGACTAACCTGGCTCCGGGAACTTATACCGTGACCATCACCGATGCCAATGGTTGTACCGCAACCAAGGACATCGTGGTAGGTCTGGAAACACCAACCTTCACGATCACGCCGACTGTGACCAGCACTACCTGCGTGGGTTCAACCGGTGCGATCGAGATCAATGTAACGGGCGGAACTGCTCCGTACACTTACCTGTGGAATAATGGTGCTACTACCAAGGATATCAGTGGCCTGCCTGTTGGAACTTACACGGTTACTGTAACCGATGCCAATGGTTGTACGGCTACCCTGGATGTTCCTGTTACCAGCAGCGATGTGGTACTGGATATCACAGAAGTGATCACCGCTTCTATCTGTACGGCTGATAACGGCGCAATCGACCTGACTGTAGCGGGTGGTACAGCTCCGTATACTTATAACTGGAGCAATGGTGCTACATCTGAAGACCTGTCAGCTTTGGCTCCGGGTACCTATACGGTTACTATTACTGATGCCAACGGTTGTACCGCAACCAAGGCTATCGTGGTAGGCCAGGAAACTCCGACCTTCACGATCACACCTACTGTGACCAGCACTACCTGCGTGGGTTCAACCGGTGCGATCGAGATCAATGTAACGGTTGGTACTGCACCATACACTTACCTGTGGAATAATGGCGCAGCTACTAAAGATATCAGTGGCCTGCCTGTTGGAACTTACTCGGTTACTGTAACCGATGCCAATGGTTGTACGGCTACCCTGGATATTCCTGTTACCAGCAGCGATGTGGTACTGGATATCACCGAAGTGATTACCGCTTCTATCTGTACGGCTGATAATGGTGCGATCGACCTGACTGTAACGGGTGGTGCTGCTCCATATACCTATAGCTGGAGCAATGGCGCTACTTCACAAGATTTGGCTAACCTGGCTCCGGGTACCTATACCGTGACCATCACCGATGCCAACGGTTGTACGGCAACTAAGGCTATCGTGGTAGGACAAGTGACGCCAACCTTCACCATTACACCTACGGTGACCAATACAACTTGTATTGCAACCATCGGTGCGATCGAGATCAATGTAACGGGTGGTAAAGCTCCTTACACTTACCTGTGGAGCACTGGCGCCACTACCAAGGATATCAATGGCCTGGCTGCAGGAAACTATACTGTTACCGTAACGGATGCCAATGGTTGTGTGGTTTCGCAGGATGTGGTAGTGGAAACAACGGATGTTACCTACAATATTACTGGCACCATCATCAACGCTGTTTGTACGGCCATTAATGGATCGATCGATATTACAGTAGCTGGTGGTACTGCGCCTTATACCTATAGCTGGAGCAACGGGGCTTCCACACAGGATATTAGCAACCTTGCCCCCGGAACTTATACAGTTACCATAACAGACCTGAATGGATGTGCCACTTCAAGGGATTTCGTGGTTGGCCAGGATAACCCTGTTCTGACCATTGTCCCCTCTATCACCAATACCACCTGTACCGGTGCTATCGGTGCGGTAGAGATCAATGTGTCCGGTGGCAAGGCTCCCTATACCTACCTGTGGAACAATGGGGCTTCTACCAAGGATATTAATGGCCTTGTTGCCGGATCCTATAGTGTCCAGGTAACAGATGCCAATGGTTGTGCTGCTGATGCTAATTTCATTGTAGGTCAGGATAACTCAACTATTACAGTCCAGCTTAGTGCGCCGGATATATCCTGTGGCCAGTCGACCGGTTCCATTACGATTACTGCACAAAATGGTACAGCTCCTTATCGCTACAGTATTGATGGTGGTAACAATTACCAGAATGGCAATGTGTTCAACGGGCTGGCTGCAGGCGATTACACCATCTTTGTAATCGATGCCAATGGTTGTATTGCCCAGGAAGCGATCACCCTTGGAAAGGAATTCTGTTGTACCGTAACAATTTCTGCAACAGCTCCTGTAATTGGATGTGGTCAGAATACGGGTGTCATCACGGCTACAGCCACCCTAGGTAAAGCACCATACCAGTATAGTATTGATGGTGGCGCGAATTACCAGTCTGGTAATGTGTTCAGCAATTTGCCTGCTGGAACCTATACGATCCAGGTGAAGGATGGATTTGATTGTATCGCCCAGACAACTGTTACCATCGACCAGTTGCTCTCGCCCAATATGGTTATCACCGATCCTGCTGCTGTATGCTCACCTGCAACTGTTGATATCACTACTGCAGCGATTACTGCAGGTAGTGATCCGGGACTGGCATTCAGCTATTGGAGGGATGCTGCTGCTACCCAGCCGCTTGCTGACCCGACGAAGGTAGGTGCGGGTACTTACTATATCCGTGGTGTGGCTGCTAATGGTTGTTTCGTGATCAAGCCGGTAACGGTTGCTGTCAGGGCTCTTCCCAACCTGGTACTGAATGACCAGTCGGTTTGTGCACCTGGAACGGTTAACCTTACTGATGCTGCGGTTACCGCAGGTAGCGATGCCGGCCTCGTATTCAGTTACTGGCTGGATGCCAATGCTACCCAGTCCATGCCTGATCCTTCAAGGGCAGGCGCTGGCACCTACTACATCAAGGCTGTTGCAGCCGATGGTTGTGAAGTGATAAAACCTGTGAAGGTTACGGTATTGGCATTGCCTGTCCTGTTGACCAATGACCAGCAGGTTTGTGCACCGGGAACCGTGAACCTGACTGCACCTGCCATTACTGCAGGAAGCAGTGCTAACCTCACCCTGAGTTATTGGCTGGATGCTAATGCAACGCAGCCGCTTACTAATCCTAGTGCGGTTGGTACAGGAACTTTCTATATTAAGGGAACAGCCGCAAGCGGATGTTTTGTGATCGAACCTGTTACTGTAACTGTTCTTGCCCTGCCCAACCTGTTGACAACTAACCAGACAGTTTGTGCGCCTGCTACAGTAGACCTCACCATGACTTCGGTTACAGATGGCAGTGATAATAATGTACAACTTTCCTACTGGCGTGATGCTGCTGCTACACAACCATTGAATAACCCAACGGCTGTTGGTGCAGGGGTATATTATATCCGAGCCTTGGCCCCAACTGGTTGTGCGGTCGTTAAACCGGTAACCGTGACTGTACTGGCACTGCCGAACCTGGTAGTGAATAACCAGGTGGTTTGTGCACCTGCAACGGTAGACCTCACCAACACTTCAGTGACCAATGGTAGTGAGAACGGCCTGATGCTTAGCTATTGGATGGACAATGCTGCAACCCAGCAGTTAGTGAATCCTGCCAGCGTAGGTACTGGTACTTACTATATCAAGGCCATTGGCTCCACCGGATGTTCCATCGTGAAGCCGGTAACTGTTACGGTGAACCCGCAGCCTGTATTGGTGATAACCGATCCTGCACCTGTATGTGCACCGGGCACCATCAATATTACCATGGCAGCTGTTACTGCAGGTAGTGATGCCAACCTGCAATTGAGCTATTGGCTTGACCAGGCTGCCACCCAGCCGATGGGTAATGCCAACAGGATCACCCAGTCAGGCACTTATTATATCAGGGCTGTCAATGGATTCGGTTGTTCAATAGTGAAGCCTGTTAAGGTGACCATCTGGAACCAGCCGGTATTGGTGGTTACGAACCCGCAAGCGGTTTGTAAGCCTTCAACAATTGATATCACCCTTCCTGCGGTTACTGCTGGCAGTGAGCCAGGAATAACACTGAGTTACTGGAGGGATGCCAGCGCTAATACTGTTCTCTCGAATCCTTCTGCCATCGGTGCTTCAGGAACCTATTATATCCGTGCGGTGAACAGTAATGGTTGTAGTACGATCAGGCCTGTTGTGGTAACTGTCCATGACCTCCCTGAAGTAAGCATTGAAGCACCTGATTCCCTCTGTCTGGGATTGAGCACTGAACTTATCATCAGGTTCAAGGGACAGGGACCATGGTCATTCACTTATTCAGATGGAAGCCAGCAATACACTATCAATAATGTAGCGAATAGTCCATACAGGTTGAAGGTGACGCCAGGACAGACGACTACTTACACGATCAGCTCTGTTAGCGATCGTAACTGTACCAATACTGTAAATGTGAGTAAGACCATCTGGATCACTTACCCGATTGATGGTAAGACCCTGCCTCCGGTATTCACCACATCGAATACGCCAACACAGTTGTTGGGTAGGAATATCGGTGATAACTACAATATGTTCAACTGGTTCCCGCCAAGGGGATTGAACAGGTATAATATCATTGATCCTGTATTCAACTATGATAAGCGTACCGAGTATAAGATAGAAATGCGTTCTGAGGCGGGTTGTGTTACCGTTGACACCTTGCGCGTGGAGATTATCAACAGTAATGAGCCAGGTGCCAAGCCAACTATCCATGTGCCCACTGTGTGGACGCCGAATGGTGATGGCAGGAACGATAAACTATTCCCATTCACGGTTAACATCAGGCAGTTGAACCACTTCAGGGTGTTCAACAGGTGGGGTGAACTGGTGTATGAAACCAGGACGATCGGTGCCGGATGGGATGGTACTTATAAAGGTGCATTGCAGCCAATCGATACTTATACCTGGACCGCAGAAGGTATTGGCATCAATGGTGAAGTAATCAAACAAACCGGACTTGTTGCCCTCATGAGGTAACGATAAAAACAGTAGTATGATCAGTATGAAGACATTCACAAGAAAGTATGGAAAGGACTGCCCGGCTAATGGGCAGCCCCTTTCCATCGCGTATTGCAGGATGGCTGGTTGGAGGATGGTGGTACTGCCTCTTCTTTTCCTCTTGCCTTTCGTATCGAAGGCACAGGATCCCAATTTCTCCCAGTTCTTCTCCTCGCCATTGAATGTGAACCCTGCCCTTACCGGCAATATCATTGGCGATTGGAGGACGATCCTGAATTTCAGGAACCAATGGATCGGTCCCACCGCTCCCTACATGACCGGTACCATTTCTGGTGATGCCAAGATCATGAAGGAAAAGCTTCCCGATGGACAGCGATTGGGGGTGGGGGCCATGTTCATGTATGATAAGACCATGGCAGGTGTATTGAGAAGTACCTATGCCTCTGCCAATGTTGCCTACAACATCCTCGTTGCGGAAGGTTATGGCAAGCATTATATCGGTGCAGGATTCGGCCTGATCTATGGCCATAGGAGAATGGATTGGACAAGGGTGGTATTTGGTGAGCAGTACAAGGGGAATGGTTTTGATGTGAACCTTCCTACAGGGGAATCTTCCCTGTCGGCCATGAAGCCCTATGTGTCCATGAGTGCAGGTGGTACGTATTCTTACCAGACGGAATATTCCAATTTCGACCTTGGCTTTGCTGCTTTTCATTTGAATAAACCCAAGCAAACATTCCTGGAGGATGAGAACCAACGACTACCTACCAGGTTTGTGGTGCATGCCAATTATGAGAAGAACCTCAATGACCAGTTGGTACTGACTACGAATGGTATTTACCAGCGGCAAACCACCGCCAGTTACTTTTCTGTTGGCGGCGGCCTGGGTGTGATCCTTGATGAAATGGACAACAAAAGCCTGAGTGCGGGACTTTGGTACTGGTCAAAGAACGCGATCGTTCCATACCTGGGATTTAGTTATAAGCAAGTACAGTTCGGACTTTCCTATGATGTCCTGATCTCTAAACTCAAGGACTCTCCCGGTAAGAGAAGTACATGGGAGTTCTCCATTGTGTTCAGGGACCTGAAGAATATTGATGGGATCATGTATTGTCCGCCGTGGAAGTAGTTGCCAATTCTTTCCTGAGCACAATGAAAGATAGTTCCTGGCTCGGTTCGCCATAACCGGGACGGTAAGGAAATGGTGCGGAACGGCCTGTTGGTTGATAACCATTTCGGATATACCAATTGATCAGTTCGTCCCGGACACTGATCACCGTCATCTCAATGGCTATTTTATTTTTCTCCAATGCATAGGCTTCGGCTGCTTGCAGTAATGTCTTGCCTATTCCCCCTCCCTGTAATAGTGGGTTGACCGTCAGCATCCCAAGGTAGATATGGTCACCTTCTTCTTTCAAATAAACACAGCCAATGATCCGACCCTGGTCATCCAGGCATTTCAGGACAATACTTTCAGTGGATTGGATCATGCCTTTTACATCTTCCGGTAAAACCCTTACCCCGCCCTGCAGGAGGTCTGCCTCATGGGTCCAGCCTTTCTTGGAATGTTCCCCGCGGTAGGCGCTATTGACCAGTTCTACCAGTTCGGCTATATCATCTGTCTTGGCTAGTTCAATGGACATATCAGTTGGGTTAAATGAAAAAGCGATACCCGACTAAGGTATCGCTTTCTGATTATTTGTTGGTTAAGCTTACTTCCAGAATACTTCCGGGATAGACTTTCCGAGGAGGTTATGGTAATAGAACTGGGCAGCTTCCAGTGTATTGTGGACGCGCTTGGCCGGAACATTAGCACCAATTCCATGTCTTTCATTGGGATAGAGCATGAACTCAAAATGCTTTTTGAGATCCTGAAGTTTGTTGATCAGCTGGATACTGTTCTGCATGTGAACATTGTCATCGGTAGTACCATGGACGATTCGCAACAAGCCTTTGTACTTATTGGCATAGGTCATTACCGCAGTGTTCTTGTATCCTTCAGGGTTTTCCTGTGGGGTATCCATGAATCTTTCGGTATAATGGGTATCATAAAGTGACCAGTCGGTTACGGAGGCATTCGCCACACCATGTGTGAACACATCTGAGCCGTAGGTAAGGGCCATGCAGGTCATATAGCCACCAAAGCTTCCACCGGTAATCGCAATTTTATTTCCATCTACCCATGGCTGTGACTTCATCCATTTGGCGCAGGCCATGTAATCCTCGATCTCGTATTTGCCCAACTGGCGATGGATATAGTTCATGCCTTTCTTGCCGAAATGGCCGCTGCTCCTGTTGTCGAAGGCCACCTGGATGATGCCTTCCTGGGCCCACCAGCCTTCTGTTGCGGGGGCACGGAAATTATCGTAAACGGTACCGGCATTCGGCCCGCCATAGATGCTCACGAGGACAGGGTATTTCTTATTGGGGTCAAAGTTGATAGGGTAGGTGATCAGTACCGGCAGGTCAAATAGTCCATCGGCAGATTTCACCCTTGTCAGTTCTTTTTTGGGTAGAACATAATTACCCCATTCTGCACCTTTCGCACTCGCGATCTCCCTGATGACCTTTCCCTTCATGTCTACCAATACGGTAGTGGGAGGGGTATTGATATTGGAGTAAGTGGTTGTAAAAAATTTGTTGTTGGGTGAAAGGTTCATCCCGGTGAAAGAGTATTCCCCGAAGGAATGCCTGTTCAGCTGCTTGCCATCGAAGCTGGCGCTGTAGAGGTCCCAGCGTGCGCTGTTTTCTTTCCTCGCGGTGAAGTATACGCGCTTTCCCTTCTCATCGATCCTGAATACATCGCCCACAGTGAATTCCCCATTGGTGATCTGGCTGACTTGCTTGCCGGAAAGGTCATGGAGGTAGAGTTGGCGCCAGCCGCTCTTATCGCTTTTCAGGATGAAGCCATTATTGCCAGAGAGGAATTCAAAGCGATCTGAATCATCAAGGTCGATCCAGGTGGCTTGCTTTTCTTCATATACAAGGGCCTTATTGCCGGAGTTTGGATCAACACTGAATACTTTCAGGTTGTCCTGGCCACGGTTCAGCCATTGGATCCAGAGTTTTCCATCCGGGGCCCAAACCGGGGTGCCGAAATATTGGTCTTCTTTCTGGTTGAAATCCGCCCAGGTGGTTTGACCGTTCTCCATATTCACGATCCCGATCTTCACTTCGGGATTCTTGTCGCCAACTTTAGGGTAGCGGGTGTTTTCGAGATAGCCGTGCTGGCCATCCGCTACATAGATGGGGAAAACGGGAACACCGGTTTCATCAAAGCGCATAAAGGAGAGATGCTTGCCATCATTGCTCCACCAGAATGCCTTGTACCTGCTGGCCCTTCCCAGTATTTCTTCATAGTATACCCATGAAGCATAACCGTTCAGCAAGGAGTCGTTACCATCACTGGTGAGTGCAGTTTCCTTCTTTGTGGCGATCTCCATGATGTAAAGGTTATTGTCTGCCTTGGTATAGGCCCAATACTTTCCATCGGGTGATGCTGTCTGGTTTCTGGCACCCTGGATGGCAAGGGCGGGAACGGCAACACCTTTCTCCTCCACCGGGATGGTTCCGGTGAATTCCACTTCCTTGCCGGTCTTTACGTCCACGGCATACTGTTTCATTTTTCCATCGCTGTCTTTCTTCTGGACCAGGTACTGGTTGTCATTGATCCATTTGTTAGGAGCGGGCAGGGGTTGCAGGATATTGGTCGGACTTCCCTTGAAAGCCTGTTCAAAGGTGAAGGATTTCTGTTGCGCCATTCCCAATTGGCAAAGGAGTAAGGCGCCAGCCAGCAAGCGGGTCATTCTCATGTGTGTTCATTTAGCTATTAAAAAGGCCACCCAAAAGAGTGGCGCTCAAATTTATTTTACTTCCTGCATTTCGACCAACCGTTTGTAAAAACCGTTTTGGGCGATCAGGCTTTCATGGCTACCCCTTTCCACAATGCGGCCTTTCTGGAGCACAATGATCTCGTCCGCATGTCTGATGGTGCTCAAACGGTGTGCGATTACGATGCTTGTCCGGTTCTGCATCATGTTATCGATGGCATCCTGTACCAGCCTTTCGCTTTCGGTATCCAGCGAAGAAGTGGCTTCATCCAGGATCAGGATCGGCGGATTCTTGAGAACGGCCCTCGCAATGGTAAGGCGTTGCCTTTCGCCTCCGCTAAGTTTACTGCCGCGGTCGCCGATATTGGTATCGTAACCCTGTTCCTTCAATGAAATGAAATGATGGGCATTGGCAACCTTGGCGGCCTGCTCGATCTCCAGGGCGTTGGCTCCGGGCTTGCCAAGGGCGATATTATTGGCAATAGTGTCGTTGAACAGGATGGGCTCCTGGGTTACGATGCTCAATTGGTTCCTTACCGACTCCAATGAATACTCCCTGATATTGATACCGTCTATCAGCAGTTCCCCTGAGGTCACGTCATGAAACCTTGGTACGAGGTCGGCCAGGGTGGATTTACCCGAACCTGATGAGCCCACCAGGGCTATGGTCTTGCCCTTTTCAATGACCAGGTTGATATCCTGTAGGATCACTGCGTCTTCATACGCAAAAGAAACATTGCGGAACTCAATGCTCTTTTCAAAAGATTGGAGGGTTTTAGGATTAATGGCCTCTTCCACCTTTACTGGCGCCGACAGGACGGATTCGATCCTTTCCACGGCTGCACTACCCCTTTGCACATTGTAGAAAGCAGTGGAAAGGGATTTGGCGGGGTTGATGATCTGGGTAAAGAATACGATATAGGTAATGAAAGCATCGGCTTCAAGACCTGCCGTATTGTTCAGGACGAGCTTTCCCCCGAACCAGAGAATGGCGGACAATACCAGCACCCCGAGGAATTCCGACATGGGAGATGCCAGGTCGCGGCGGAAATTCATCTGGTTACGGATATGGTTAAGCGATTTGTTGAGGGAGTGGAATTTTTCGCCAATGATATTTTCAGCATTAAAAGCCTTGATCACCCTCATGCCACCAAGGGTTTCGTCCAGGACGGAGAGAAGAAGTCCCTGCTGTTCCTGCGCGGTGCCGGATTGCTTCTTCAGGCTCCTGCTCACCCTGCCGATGATGAATCCGGTGGCTGGCAGCAGTACAAGGAGGAAAAGGGAAAGGATGGGACTTAAAAAGATCAGCGTGGTAAGGATGATGATGATGGTCATGGGTTCCTTGATCAGGGCTTCCATGGCAGCCATAACGCTCCATTCCACTTCGTTCGCATCATTGCTCATCCGGCTGATGATATCGCCCTTCCTTTGTTCCGTGAAGTAGCCGATGGGAAGTACCAGGATTTTACTGTACAAGTCGGCGCGGAGACGGGTCATCACATGGTTGCGCATGGGGGCAAGGACCCGGTAGGCCATGTAAAGGAAGAGGTTCTTGAAGAATATGGAGATGATGATAGTGACACAAATGGCTGCGAGGGCATAAATGGGGCCCTGGGTGCTGATCAATTGGCTCAGCTTGAATTTGAAAAGCTGGAGCAATCCTGTGGCGGAGAAATCAAATACGGGTTCAACGTTCACCAGTTTCTCCTGTCCAAAAAGCAACTGGAGGAAGGGGGCCAGCATGGCCAGTGATACCAGGGAGAAAACAATTGACAAGAGGTTGAACAAGAAATAAAGGATGATATTACCTTTCTTGTCGCCCAGGTATTTAAGGATCCGGGAGAATTTTTTCATTCGGTTTTATAGCGCTTTGAAGGTGCAAACCTACACTAAATTGGGGAGGAGGCCTTCCTTTGGCAGCTAAATCCTAATTTTACAGCTATAAAAGGTAGGGTTATGAAAGAGACGAAAAGACAAAAGCAGGTAGCCGGGGAGATCCAGGAAGTAATGAATGGGATATTCCGCCATTTGGGATTGACCATGATCGATGGGGGAATGGTTTCCATTTCGTCAGTGAAAGTAACGCCAGATCTTTTGGAGGCGAGAATCTATATTAGCCTTTTCCAGGTGAAAGACCCGGCAGCGGCCATGGAGAAGTTGAAGGATCGTAGCTGGGAGATCAAGCGCGAACTTGCCGCCGCCATGAAGCTGCAACTGCGAAGGATTCCTGAATTTCAATTCTTCCTCGACGATACACTGGAACAGGTGTACAAGATGGAAGAACTATTCAAGAAGATCAAAGATGATGATTCGAAGACAGCATCAGAATGATCTTCCTTTCTAGCCAATTATACAACTATATTATCCGCTGATCCTTGAACCTACTATTCGCCTGGCGATATTTCAAGTCAAAGAAATCGACCAATGCCATTAACATCATCGCATGGGTGAGTGTGGCAGCTATTGTTGTCGGTACAGCTGCACTGATTGTGGTGTTGAGTGTTTTTAACGGGTTCGAGGACCTGGTGAAATCATTGTACGCCACATTTTATACCGACCTGAAAGTGATGCCGGTTTCCGGAAAGACCATCCTGCTCAAGCCAGGGCAACTTTCCAGAATCAAGGCTATTCCCGGGGTGGCTTCATTTTCCCTGGTCATGGAAGAAAAGGCGCTTATGCAGAATGGTGACCTCCAAACCATTGTTTACCTGAAAGGCGTAGACTCCAATTATGGGAAAGTCACTACTGTCCCCGCTGCCGTGAAAGTGGGCAACTTTGAAACGGGTTCAGCCGATCGTCCTTTTGCAGTATTTGGTGCCGGTGTGGAGAATGCATTGGGCTTCTGGAGCGACCGGCAGATCGAACCGTTGACCGTTTATCTGCCCAAGCGGGGTGCGGGACTCAATGTAGCAGATCCCCTCCAGTCGCTTAGTGCTGATAATATCTATTCTTCCGGCACATTTGCAATTCAGCAGGATTTCGATAACAAATATGTGATCACTAATCTTGGCTTCCTGCAACGCATGCTGAACCTTGCCCCTGATGAATATGGCGGGCTGGAAATTTCCCTTACTAAAGGTGCCGATGAGGAAGATATCCAGGAAGAACTGGTGCAGTTTCTGGGACCGAATTACAAAGTGCTGACCAGGTATGAACAAAACCAGGGGCTGTACAGTATCATGCAGATTGAAAAATGGGTGATCTATGGGGTCTTGTCCCTGATCCTTGTGGTAGCCGCCTTCACAATGATCGGCTCCCTCACCATGTTGGTGCTGGAAAAACAGAAGGATATCCAGGTACTCAAGGCTTTGGGCGCCTCCAACAATAAAGTTCGTTCAATATTCCTAAGTGAAGGATTCCTGCTGGCAACATTAGGCGGACTGGTAGGAACGCTGCTCGCTTTAGTGATCGGCTGGGCACAGGTGCAGTTCAAACTTGTTCCCTTACAGGGCGGCACTTTCGTGATCGATCATTACCCCGTCAAATTCCTGCTGAAGGATTTCCTGCTGGTACTTGGTACCGTAGCCTTTGTGGCCTTCATTGCGTCCTGGTTCCCTTCCCGCAAGGCCTCCCTCCAGCCGATCGAACTAAAAAGTTGACGGGTCGGGCGCAGTCCGACCCGTCTCCGACCCGTCTCCGACCCGTCTCCGACCCGTCTCCGACCCGTCTCCGACCCGTCTCCGACCCGTCTCCGACCCGTCTCCGACCCGTCTCCGACCTGTCTCCGACGTCATCCTTACCAACAAAAAGAAAACCGCCTCTTGTGAAGGCGGTTATGCGAAAAAATTATATGTATAAATCAGTAATCACCAAGTGTTTCTGGTAATTGAGCCAGGGCCTTAGCGAGTTGCTCGTCATTGGGGGCTATGCCGTGCCATTCGTGGCTGCCTTCCATGAAGTCGACGCCCTTACCCATTTCGGTCTTCATCAGGATGACCACCGGCTTGCCTTTGCCACGGAAAGTCTTGGCGTGTTCCAGGGCGGCGGCAACAGCATCAGGGTCATTACCTTCTTCGAGAATGATCACTTCCCATCCGAATGATTCGAATTTTTTATCGAGGTTACCCAGGTTCATCACTTTGCTGGTGGGACCATCGATCTGTTGGCCATTCCAGTCAATGGTAGAAATAAGGTTGTCCACCTTATGATGGGCGGCAAACATGGCAGCTTCCCAGTTCTGGCCTTCATCTAGTTCCCCGTCACCATGCAGGGAAAAAACATAAGTATCTTCCCCATTCAGGCGCTTGGTAAGGGCTGCGCCGATGGCCACACTCATACCCTGGCCCAGAGAACCGCTAGCGATCCTTACCCCGGGAAGGTGTTCATGGGTGGCAGGGTGACCCTGTAACCTTGAGTTCAGTTTGCGGAAAGTGGCCAGTTCCTTGATATCGAAATACCCTGCGCGGGCAAGTGTTGAATAGAATAGGGGGGAAATATGGCCGTTCGATAATACGAAGACATCCTCTCCCTTGGCATCCATGTCAAACTTGGGGTCATGCTTCATTACCTTGAAATACAACGCGGTCATGTAATCTGCACAGCCCAGGGAACCTCCGGGGTGGCCGCTGGCAGAGCCATGAACCATCCTCACTATGTCCCTGCGAATCTGGGATGCGATTTCCTTTAAACTAGCCATATCTGAATTTTGTGGGGCAAATCTAACCCATTTGAATTTTTGTCCAAGGAAAGATTTGGAGAATAAATGCCTGTAATTTTCGTTGTAAATGGGTAATATACCAATTTAATATGGTGTTTTTACCCTAATTACCGACCTTCGCGGTCTGGTTAGGCTGCACTCATTATTTTTGTAAGACTTCAATTGGCTGATCATGTTTGATGTAATACTCGCCCTAACCATATCCTTTGCAGTTTCATTCCTCGCTATCCCTGTAATCATCAGGGTGGCGGCAATGAAAAAACTCTTTGATATCCCGGACGAGCGCAAGGTGCACCAATCGCCAATTCCATCACTTGGTGGCCTTGGGATCTTTGCAGGTTTTGCCTTTGCTACCTTATTGATCGCCAATTTCAGCCAGGGTACGGATATCCAGTATTTCCTTGCTGCAGCGGTTGTGATTTTTTACCTCGGCCTTAAAGATGATATCCTCATCATTTCTCCCCTGAAGAAATTCATCGGTCAGGTGCTGGCCGCTTTCATCATTATTTATATGGGTAATCTCCAGATCCATAGTATGCATGGCTTCCTGGGTATCTATTCCATGCCGGAATCCTTCAGCCTACTGTTCAGCTATCTTACCGTGATCGTTATCATCAATTCCTTTAACCTGATCGATGGGGTGGATGGTCTTGCCGGTAGCCTGGGATTATTATCAACAGCGGTCTTCGGGATCTATTTTGTCTCTGTCGGGCAAATAGCGGATGCCGTACTCGCTTTTTCCATGGCTGGTTCCATCCTGGCTTTCCTGATCTTTAATTTCCAGCCCGCAAGGATCTTCATGGGTGATACCGGCTCTATGCTGATCGGCCTGATCAGCGCGGTACTGGTGATCAAATTCATCAATACAGCAGGTTCAACTGAAACTAGTCTCCCTATTGCGGCTGCTCCTGCTGTGGGTTTCGCTATCCTGATGGTACCCCTACTGGACACCCTGAGGGTTTTTGGAATCCGGATCTTCCAGCGTCGTTCGCCGTTCTCCCCAGACCGTAACCATATTCACCACCTGTTGTTGGACAATGGTATGAACCACCGGAATATTGCTATTTCCCTTTTGTCTTTCAACGTTTTAGCTATCGGCCTGGCATTCCTGATGCGCAATTTGGGCAGTACTTTACTGATGGCTGTTATCTTTTCGATTTTCTTTTCCGCCATTGGGGTGATGTATTACCTGCGCCAGCGCCGGACGCCCCGGATGTTCGTAACATCGGTAAACGATGTCAAGAATGGAACGGCCAAGAAGGTTGTCCCCCTTACCGAAGATGCTGTTTTGCAGCAGAAATAGAATGATGCCTGAAATACTGCCAATTTGCGGGCAGTTTCCTTAGTTTTGCGACGCTTAACATTACACTTATGTCAGAAGAGTTATCATTGATCATGGATGATACGGAAGTCTCCATGAAGAAGGCGATCAATCACCTGGAGGCAGAACTGGTTAAGATTCGCGCCGGAAAAGCTAATCCCCAGATGCTTGATGGTATTATGGTAGATTACTATGGTTCCCCCACTCCCCTGAACCAGGTGGCGAATGTTTCTGTAGCAGATGCCCGCACCCTGACCGTTCAGCCCTGGGAGAAGAATATGTTGCAGCCTATTGAAAGGGCGATCATCAATTCCAATATCGGGATCAATCCCCAGAACGATGGTGTGATGATCCGTATGTTCCTGCCGCCCCTGACGGAAGAGCGTCGTAAGGAACTGGTGAAGCGATGCAACGGCGAAGGTGAGCATAGCAAAGTAGCCATCCGCAATATCCGTCGTGAGAGTATCGAACAGATCAAGAAGCTTCAAAAGGACGGTTTGAGCGAAGATGCTGCTAAGGATGCAGAGAAGGATGTCCAGGAACTGACCGATAAATATATTGCGCTGGTTGAAAAGCACCTCGCTTCCAAGGAGAAGGAGATCATGGCAGTATAAACATATAGCCTTACCAATAGTGAAGGGTTGCCAATCGGCAGCCCTTTTTTGTTGCCGTGGCCAGGGGAGGTAGAATGAAGCAAAACAAATGAAATGAATAATTCATTTGTTTTGATACTGCCCAATCCATTTGGCATTTTGCCAAATGCCCCGGGAAAGCAAGTGGCCCGACAAATATCATGTCCTTAGTATTGACAAAAGAAGCCCTTAACTTATTTCTTGTTCACCATGAATACTCCTGCAAGGATAATACCCAGACAGGCTACCTGGAGCAGGTTAATGGTCTCACCATAGATCAGGCCCCAGGCCACTGCGACGAATGGAATGCCATAGGTCACTAAGGAAGAGAAGACCGTGCCGGCCCTTTTCACCAACACATAGAAAATAATGGAGGCAATGGCCGTGCCCATCACCCCAAGCAGGACCGAGGCGGCTGTTGACCATTGTACGGAGCTATCGGTAAGGGGTAGTTGAAAAAATCCGGTGAGTGCCAATACCAGTAAACTGGGGATGATCAGGGAACTGAAGGCAAGGGCCGCAATGGTGACCGATGGCACTCCTTTCAGGTGTCGCCCCACCATGTTGACATTGATCCCATAGAAAACGGTTGCCAACAGTACCAGTGATGCATAGGAAATATCGTTGAAGGAGATCTTTCCCTTTGCCAGGAACAGCAGGCAGAGTCCTATGAATCCTATAATAACACCAGCTACTTTTCTGGGCGTAACCGGCAGTTGAAAGAAGAAGACCCCAAGGAGAATGGCGGAAAGTGGGGTTAACGCATTGAGGATACCAGCCAGGGAGCTATCGATCCGGGTTTCGGCTATGCAGAACAGGTAGGCCGGAAAGAAACTTCCCAGTAATCCGGAAAGTACAACCAGCCGGAGTTGATCAAACGGGACCTCCTTCCACCTGGTTATTGCCGCGGGTAATAATACCAGACCAGCACTCAGGATCCTGATAGAAGCTACCTGGTAAGGACTCAGGGCTGTCATTCCTGCTTTCATGAGGATGAAGGAACTGCCCCAAATGATCGAAAGGGCGGCGAAACAGAGCCAGTTGATGATCTTTTCCTTTGCTTGCATTTCAATGCAAAAGTGAAGAAATGGTGGTAAGCAGGGAAAAATAAATCCTGTTGCCATGATAAGGGTAAAAAGGGGACTTTATTTTTTCTTGATATTGCGATAGTGCTTAATATTACAGCGAATTATAATAATTGACCAAAAACTAATATCATGGGATTTCTGAGCGATTTTAAAGCATTTGCTACTAAAGGCAACCTGGTAGATGTAGCCATTGGTTTTCTGATGGGTTCTGCTTTCACCAAGCTGGTGAATTCTTTTACCGAAGGCCTGGTTTCTCCCATTCTTGGTTTGCTGACCGGTGGCAAAGACTTTTCCAAGATGACCATCACAATCAAGGCGGCCGAATTGGATGCCAATAACAATGTAGTGGGTGAAGCAATAACCTTTAAGTATGGTGCGTTTTTGACCTCAACGCTCGATTTCCTGATCGTAGCCCTGGTTTGTTACTTGTTCCTGAAAGCAGTACTCAGGAAGGACCCCAATGCAAAGCCGGCACCTACCGCTACCGAAACTTTGCTGGCTGAGATAAGGGATGAGCTGAAAAAGAAATGATGGCTTAAATCTATATTTGTAAAGCATTTTGGGCCAGCTCTCAAAATGCTTTTTTTTAAACTAAACTGTTTTGATGAAAAACTTTATTCTTATTGGCTTCACCTTTTTGGCGTTTGGAAACGGGGCGATGGCGCAGGATGCGACTGTTGCCGGTATGAAGGAATCAGCCTCCGCCTCCCGCGGTGTAAAAGATACAGTCTTTAAATACAATGCCAAGGGTTGGCGGAAAGGCGTATTGTTCTCCCTGAATATAGCCCAGGGTAGCTCCAATAACTGGGCAGCCGGTGCAGAAAAATCCTCTTTCTCCCTCGCCGGCTATGCCACCCTGTTTGCCAATAAAAAGAAGGATAAGTTTTTTTGGGACAATACACTCGACCTTAGTTATGCCTTGCAAACTACCAGTTCGCAGGGTACGCGAAAAACCGATGATAAGATCGACCTCTATAGTAAGATGGGCCATATGATCAGTAAGCATTGGGCCATTGTAGGTGTTTTCAACCTGCGGACCCAATTCGCAAACGGCTATGATTATGATTACCTGGGTAAAGGATTGGAACGCAGGACCTCCGGTTTATTTGCACCAGCTTACCTGCTGATCTCACCTGGCATTGAATGGAAGCCCAAGGACTTTTTCAGCGTAATGATATCACCTATTTCGGCCCGCTGGGTAATTGTGACCAATGATCCTTACAGTTATTATTTTGAAAACGGGATCACTCCCGAACTCGAACAGGAAACACCATTGGCCGCACTTTATGGGGTGGATCCTACCCGTAAGGTCTCCATGGAAGCTGGCGCCTACCTTTCTGCCAGTTTTACCAAGCAAGTCATTAAGAACGTAGTGTATAAGAGTCGTCTGGATCTTTATTCCAACTACCTGGGCAAGCGTGATCCCCTGACCGGAGAAAAATTCGATGCCCAACCCAAGAATGTGGATGTATTCTGGACCAATACGGTGATTATGAAGATCAATAAATGGCTGGCTGTGACCTATAATTTCGACCTGATCTACGATGATGATGTAAAGCAGTTCGGTCCTAACCATGATTCGCCTGGTACGCAGACCCGCTCCCTTTTGGGGGTTGGTATCTCTACCAAATTCTAAACCCGCCAATAATCGTACATTTGCAATGTCCCGACATGGTCGTATATTACCGGTCGGGACATTATTATTTTTAACTATTTCGTGTAAGCATGGCCGTGCAGCATACCTCCTACCAGATCAAATTGCCACAGTTCGAAGGCCCTTTCGACCTGTTGCTGTTCTTTATTGAGCGCGATGAACTGGATATCTATAATATCCCAATCACCAAGATCATCCAGGACTTCCTGGCCTATATCCACCAGCAGGAGCAATTGAATATTGAACTGTCGAGCGAGTTTATCCTGTTCATTTCCACCCTGATGCGGATCAAGGCCAAAATGCTGCTGCCCCGCAAGGAGATGGATGCCCAGGGTAATGAGATCGATCCCCGCCAGGAGTTGATCGACAAACTGCTGGAATACAAGAAGTACAAGCAGGCTGCCGCAGAACTCACAGAGATGGAAGCGATCCGCCAGCTGATGGTCAAGCGCGGCAATATCCACAAGGAATTGAGCGAAATAGGGGAGGAAGCAGGCGAAGGCACCGAGATCCAGCAGATCACCCTCTATAAACTGATGAAGGCCTTTGAAAAGGCCATGCAAAAGGTCTATGACCGCAACAACAAACCGGTGCATACCGTGGTGCAGTATAATTATACCATGGAGCAAAGCCGGGAGAATGTGTTGGACCTCTGTAAGGTTCAGAAGACCATGTCCTTCGAAAAGCTGTTCGAACATTGCGAGAACAGGATCCATGCCATCTTCTTTTTCCTCAGTATGCTGGAACTGGTCCAGCAGAAATACATGAAGATCATGACCGGTGAGGGACGCAATAATTTTATCGTCGAATGGAATGATGAGCGGGAAGAGGAAGCCCATGAGCTCATTTTCCCCCAATCATAGCACTGTCAGAAAGTCATATTCAGTAAAAGTGAATGCTTGGCATAAATATTGATGTTTAAACATTAAAAATAGATCATGAAAACAATATTCCACCCGGCAGCAGACAGGGGCCATGCTAATTTCGGCTGGCTCGATAGTTACCATTCCTTCAGCTTTGGTCGTTGGTACAATCCTGAGAAGGTACATTTTGGGGCCCTCAGGGTATTGAATGACGATATCGTGATCGGGGGTGCCGGTTTTGGAACACACCCTCACGACAATATGGAGATCGTGTCGATCCCGCTTTCAGGGGCATTGGCCCATAAGGACAGTACCGGAACCGATGGGCTGATCAATACCGGTGATGTACAGATCATGAGCGCGGGAAGTGGTATCCAGCATTCTGAGTTCAACGCCTCCAAGACGGACCCAGTTAATTTCCTCCAGGTCTGGGTTTTCCCCAAACTAGCTAATATCAAACCCCGTTATGACCAAAAGACCTACAATGTTGAGGATCGAAAGAATAAATGGCAGGTAGTGGTAAGTCCTGACGAAAAGGATGGCGCACTCTGGATCAACCAGGACAGCCTGTTCAACCTGGCCGACCTGCAGGTTGGAAAATCCCTGGAATACCAACCAAGGTTCAATGGCAATGGGGTGTATTTCTTTGTCATCGAGGGCGAAGTGGAAATTGCCGGGCAGACCTTGCAAAAGCGCGATGCAGTGGGTGTTTGGGACACCAATGCCATGGAAGTAGCGGCTAAAACCGATGCCAGGATCCTGGCCATCGAAGTTCCTATGCTGAAAGAAGAATAAACTTAGTTGGCATCTAGAAAAAAGTCCGGCCACCGAGGCCGGACTTTTTCATTTATTGCATCAGGCTGACGCTGACCTTTTCTTTCATGAGTTCCTTGATGGTGTCAACAATACCCTGGGTATCATAACCGCACTCGCGGTGCAATTCCTTGAGGGTTCCATGTTCAACGATCCTGTCGGGGATACCCAGCATCTTCACCTGGGCCTGGTAGCCATTCTGGGCCATGAACTCAAGGATGGCTGAGCCGAAGCCGCCTACCACCGTTCCATCTTCCACGGTGATCACCTTATCGTACCGGCTGAATACTTCATGCAGCATGGTCTCATCCAAAGGCTTTACAAAGCGCATATCGTAGTGGGCCGTGTTGATACCATATTGCTTCACTTCGCGGATGGCCGCAGCAGCGAAATTGCCAGGATGGCCGAGACTCAGGATCGCTATCTCCTCCCCATCTTTCAGCTTCCTTCCCGTTCCGATCTTCACTTCCTTTAGTTCCGTCCGCCATTCAGGCATCACGCCTTCCCCACGGGGATAACGGATGACGAAGGGCAGCTTGGTGGATTCCAGTTGTGCGGTGTACATAAGGTTGCGCAGTTCACTTTCGTTCATTGGCGAACTCACGATCAGGTTGGGGATACAGCGCATGTAGGGGATATCATATGCACCATGGTGGGTGGGGCCATCTTCCCCAACCAGTCCGGCCCTGTCGAGACAGAGCACCACGGGTAATTTCTGGATCGCCACATCGTGTACCACCTGGTCGTAAGCCCTCTGCATGAAGGAAGAATAGATATTGCAGAAGACCCTCATGCCCTGGGTGGCCAGGCCGGCACTTACCGTAACGGCATGCTGTTCGCAAATGCCTACGTCAATGGCCCTGTTGGGCATCTTGTCCATCATGATCTTCAGGGAAGAACCCGAAGGCATGGCGGGGGTGATGCCAAAGATCTTATCGTTCTTTTCAGCCATTTCAAGAATGGTATGGCCGAATACATCCTGGTATTTAGGGGGCTGTGGGGTATCGAATTTCTTTTTGTAGATCTCACCGGTGATCTTATCGAAAAGGCCGGGGGCATGCCATTTGGTCTGGTCTTTTTCGGCCAGTTCATAACCCTTGCCCTTAACTGTGATCACATGTAGCAGTTTGGGACCGGGGATATTCCTGAGGTCCTGCAGCGTGTCAACCAACTTGGTGATATTATGGCCATCGATCGGGCCGAAATACCTGATGTTCAATGCTTCGAAGAGGTTGCTGCTCTTGCTCACCATGCCTTTGATGGAATGTTCCAGCTTGCTGGCCATCTCCCTTGTGAAGTTCTTGCCAATCGGCAATTTGCCCAATGCGTTCCAAACATCATCCTTCAGCTTGTTATAGGTCTGGGAGGTAGTGATATCGGTGAGGTATTCTTTCAGCGCACCAACATTGGGGTCGATGCTCATGCAGTTATCGTTCAGGATAATGAGGACATCGGCATCTGCCACGCCGGCATGGTTCATGGCCTCGAAAGCCATGCCAGCGGTCATGGAGCCATCCCCGATAACAGCAACGGATTTCCTGTCTTCCCCCTTGTACCTGGCGGCCATGGCCATGCCCAGTGCAGCGGAGATAGAGGTGGAGGAGTGTCCTACCCCAAAGGTATCATACTCGCTTTCACTGCGTTTGGGAAAGCCGGAAAGGCCCCCGTATTTACGGTTGGTAGGGAACTTGTCCTTCCTGCCGGTCAGGATCTTGTGCCCGTAAGCCTGGTGGCCAACATCCCAAACCAATTGGTCATAGGGGGTATTGTACACATAATGAAGGGCTGTGGTCAGTTCCACCACCCCCAGGCTGGCGGCAAAATGCCCGCCGTGAACGCTTACCACATCAATGATGTATTGGCGTAGTTCATCACAAACCTGGTGGAGCTGCTCCTTCCCCAATTTCTTGAGGTCGGCCGGGGTATTGATCATACTCAACAATGGTCCGGGTAAGATTTCCATGCGTTATTAGCTAAAGCGTCAAAGATAAACAACCCCTCTCTATGGGGGCCGTTAACAATAATAAAGATTTTAACAATGCGGCGGGGATTTGGTTGCAAGGGAGGGGCAATCATTGCCCCAAACTCCCAAAATATTGAAAAGAAGCAGGTTAAAGGCGATGAGGGGGCACGGCAAGTAACTGATTCATTGGATTTTCCACTGCTTCCCCATAGCCCGCCAGGTAATTGTTTAATCCCTTACCTCCCCATTTACCTTCCCCTTGTCCATTTATGCGGCCATTAATACAAATGCTTATATTAGTGCCGGACCTACCCCATAATTTTAACCTATGATGCCTAAAGGCGCTAAATACTATTGGCTTTGCCAGATCTGCGGTTGGACATTCGTTACCCTGTCCATGCTGTTTTTTGCCTATACCTTTTCACCACAGAAGATCAATACGAACTTTTTCATCCGGCTTTTCCTGATCTTTTCTGCCGGGATCTTTACCACCCATATTTTCAGGATTTTCATCCAGCGTAGCCAATGGCTCCTGCTCCCGGTTGAAAGGGTCATCCCCAGGATGATCATCGGGATCGTAGTGACCAGTCTTGCCTGCAGCCTCCTGTATATGGGTCTGGTAGAAGCCCTGGATGTGCAGTCCGAAAGCCCCAGGCGAATTGAATTTTCGACCCGCCTGCTGGCCTCCACGCTGGATATCGGCCTGTTCATCATCCCCTGGGCCCTGATCTATTACAGCTACCATTACATCAATAAGAGCAGGAAGCAGGAGGTGGATACCCTGAAACTGGAAGCCCTCGTGAAGGAATTGGAGCTGAAGACCATCAAGGCACATATCAATCCGCATTTCATTTTCAACGCCTTAAATAGTATCCGGGCCCTGATCGATGAAAACCCGGGTCGTGCAAGGACAGCCATTACTGAACTCAGCAATATCCTGAGGAGCAGTATGCAATCAGAGAAGTCAGAAACCGTTCCGCTGGAGAAGGAACTCAATATTGTACGTGATTACCTGGCGCTGGAGCATATCCGTTTTGAAGACAGGTTGAAAGTGGAGTATGATGTGGATGATGATACCCTCAACCAGCCCGTTCCCCCGATGATGTTGCAGACCCTTGTGGAAAATGCCATCAAGCATGGCATTGGCAGGCAGATGAGCGGTGGGGTGGTGCGGATCATCTCCGATTTCAAGGACGATTACCATGAACTGATGGTACAGAATACCGGCCGCCTGAATGGCCAGGTGAATGGTGACGGCTTCGGCATCAGTAGCACCAGGAACAGGTTACAACTCCTGTTCGGCGACAAGGCGGATTTCAGTATCAGGGAAGCCAATGGCAACCTGGTGGAGGCGAGAGTGAAGATTCCCGTTTCATTACCTTAAACACACTTATATGATCAAGGCTGTTCTGATCGACGATGAACGTTTAGCCCGCACAGAATTGAAAAAGCTTTTGATGGATTTTCCCGAGATAGAAGTGATTGGCGAAGCTGCCAATGCTGCTGAAGGGATAGAGAAGATTGAATCCTTGCAACCCGACCTGGTCTTCCTGGATATCCAGATGCCGGGAAAGACGGGTTTCGATATGCTGAGCGAACTGGACCGCGCACCCCATGTGATCTTCACGACCGCATATGATGAATATGCCCTGAAAGCTTTTGAAGTCAATGCGCTCGATTACCTGCTCAAACCCGTAGAACCCAAGCGGCTTGCCGACGCCATCCATAAATTGCATATGGTGGAAGAGAAGGAGGCCAATGCACCTGCAGTGAGTTCCAGCAGGAGCCTGCTGAGTGAACATGACCAGGTGTTTGTGAAAGACGGCGAGCGTTGCTGGTTTGTGAAGCTGAGCGATATTCGGTTATTCGAGAGCGTTGGTAACTATGCCAAGGTATTCTTCGGCAATAACAAGCCGCTGATCCTGAAATCACTGAATGCACTGGAAGAACGTTTGGATGAGAAGGTTTTTTTCCGCGCTAACCGTAAACATATCGTCAACCTCCGACTGATCGAGAAGATCGAGCCCTATTTCAATGGTGGTCTGTTATTGGAATTGAAGGGAGGGGAGAAGATAGAAGTGAGCCGCAGGCAAACAGTGAAGTTCAAGGAAATGATGAGTCTGTAGGATCGACCCAATGGGGCCCCTTGCCCCTTATGAATATTCAATTGGCCATGGAAGTGTTACCACTCTCATGGCTTTTTTTATTCAGCCAGGATGATGAAAGTTATACAGTAACGGTGATGGAATGAATGGCGGCACTCATCTCGCGGATAAGGGAGGGATCTTTTTCAATGGCATTGCCTATCACAATGATATCGGCGCCAGCCTTACAATTCTTATAGGCCTTCTCCGGATCGGTGATGCCGCCGCCAACGATGAGGGGAATGTTGATCTGTTGGGCCACAGCACTGATCATCTGCTCGGTGATGGGCTTTTTGGCACCGCTTCCGGCATCCATATAAATAAGCTTCATGCCTAGCATTTCACCGGCAAGGGCAGTGCATAGCGCTATCTCATGCTTATCGGAAGGAATGGGTGTGGCATTGCTGATATAGGAAACGGTGGTAGGGGCACCTCCATCGATCACCATATAACCTGTGCTCATGATCTCCAGCCCGCTTTGCTTTACAAATGGCGCACTGATCACATGCTGGCCAATCAGCAATTCCGGGTTCCTTCCCGAGATCAGGGAAAGGTAAAGGAGGGCATCAGCATAGCGGGAAACCTGTGAAGGGCTGCCGGGAAAAAGGATCACGGGGATATCACACTGTTGCCTGATCGACTGGATGCAATCATCAAGGTGATTGGAGATCACCAGGCTACCACCCACCAGGAAATAATCGACCCCTGCGCTTACGGCAAGCTCTGTTAGCTCCCCCAGGTTTCCCGGGTTAACCTTATCTGGGTCAATGAGTACGGCAAATGATTTCTTTCCCGCCTGCTTTTGTTCCTGTATGTGCTGGTAAATGCCTCGCTGCATGAAAAGTTTAATGGCTGGTCACAAAAATGCGAAAAAATGGTGGTATAGCACAATCACTGGCGCAACCTGGTGTAGAATGCCATCTGGATAATGTGGTTATTGGTGAAGGCATTTCCGCGTCCGGCTACGTATTGGTTCATATAGCCTGCTTCAAGATCATATCTTGGGTTCAGGCGATAGCCAAGGGCGATATAGGCCCTGTTCTGGTCAAAACTTTTATTGTTAACAGCGGAGTTATCTCCGTAATTCAGGAATACTTCATCCTGTAAGGCCCCGAAGAAGCCTTTCTGGAAAGGCTTCTGGCCATTGAAAGGGAGGATGGTCCTGAAAAAATAGCGGAAGCGATGGGCGAAATCGGTGCCGCGGTAATTCAGTTCATCCCCTTCCACCAGTGGCTTGTTGATAAAGCGCTGCTCAAGCCTGAAGCGATGCACCATATGGGCCACGCCTGCATGGTGGTTGAAGATATATTGTTCCCAGATCCTGTTTTCCGGTATATAGCCGGTTACCCCATCAATGGTCCTGCGGTTGCTGATCCAGGCATAACCAAGGGAGAAAATGGACCTGGTATTCAGCCTGTAGTTCACGCCCGGCCTGAGCAAAAGGGTCTGCATGGTGCTGTAATCGTCACCGGTACGGAATTGGGCATCAAAGTGGAGACTGAATTTCTTATTTATGGAAAATGTATTGAAAGAAGCCAACCAGGCGCTGTTGGTAGTCTGGCCCAGGCCAGTACCGGCAACAGCCTGTGACAAAAGAAGGATCAGGACAATTCTTCGCATCTGCATTACAATGTATGCACAAGGTAAGCAAGTTGCTACAAAATGACGCAAAGCAGGCTGGTAAAGGGTTTCATATGATGAACTTAATGCAGGTATGGCATTGGTCATTTATTCGTAACTTATATAAGGAAAGTGGGTAACGTATTTTTAACAAATTTTTGCCGAATTGACCAAAAAAATAATTTACACGGTGTGGATTTTTCATGAAAATCAGCCCCACAAAGGAACCCCGTTTTTTCCACGGGGATTATCCACAGGTGTTGATATTTACGGTTAACACCGTAAGGACCTTGGGACTATTTTCGTCCTGTTACACGGATTTGGATTTACTATTTCCTTAACCCACCTTTCAAAAAGATATATTGTATGGCCAATAAAAAAACAGCACCAAAAGGGCTGCAGTTCAGCCGTCGCTTCACCAAAGAAGGCGTTGACGTTTTCGACCTGTTCGAATACGATTATCGTACCTCAGTAATCAGGAACCCTAGTGGGGAGAAAGTGTTTGAGATGAATAATGTGGAGGTTCCGAAAGGTTGGAGCCAGATCGCAACGGATATCCTTGCCCAGAAGTATTTCCGTAAGGCAGGGGTTCCCCAGCCGGATGGCAGCCTGGGTCGCGAAACTTCGGCCAAGCAGGTAGCCCATCGTATGGCCAACTGCTGGAGGGTGTGGGGTGAGCGTTACGGTTATTTCGCTTCCGAAGAGGATGCCCAGGTATTCTACGAGGAGCTGGTATATTCTATTCTCAACCAGGGCTGTGTTCCCAACAGTCCGCAGTGGTTCAATACCGGTCTGTACGAAAGCTATGGCATCAAGGGTAAGCCCCAGGGCCACTATTTCGTTGACCCCAATGATGGCCAGCTGAAAAAATCAACTTCCGCTTATGAGCGCCCCCAGCCCCACGCCTGCTTCATCCTGAGCGTGGAAGATGACCTTGTGAATGATGGTGGTATCATGGACCTTTGGGTTCGTGAAGCCAGGATCTTCAAATATGGTTCCGGTGTGGGTACCAACTTCTCCAATATCCGTGGTGAAGGGGAGAAGCTGAGTGGTGGTGGAACCTCATCCGGTTTGATGAGCTTCCTTAAGATCGGTGACCGTGCTGCCGGTGCCATCAAGAGTGGTGGTACTACCCGTCGTGCTGCCAAGATGGTTTGTCTTGACCTTGACCATCCCGAGATCGTGGATTTCATCGACTGGAAGGTGGAAGAAGAGAAGAAGGTGGGTGCCCTGATCGCCGCTGGTTATGCCAGCGACTATGAAGGGGAAGCTTACCGCACCGTGAGTGGCCAGAACTCCAATAACTCTGTTCGTATCCCCAACAGCTTCTTCGAGAAACTGGAAGCCGGTGAGGATTGGGAACTGAAAGCCCGTACTGACGGAAGGGTAATGAAGAAAGTACCTTCCCGTGAGTTGTGGAATAAGATCGCCTATGCCGCATGGCGCTGCGCTGATCCCGGTACCCAGTACGACACTACCATCAATGAATGGCATACTTGTCCGGAAGGTGGACCTATCAGGGCTTCCAACCCTTGCTCCGAGTACATGTTCCTGGACAATACCGCATGTAACCTGGCATCTGCTAACCTCATGAAGTTCTACGATGCGGATACCAATGTATTTGATGTGGAAGGCTATGCTTATACCTGCCGGCTCTGGACTGTAGTATTGGAGATCTCCGTACTGATGGCCCAGTTCCCATCAAAGGAAGTTGCCCAGTTGTCTTATGACTACAGGACCCTCGGCCTGGGTTATGCGAACCTGGGTACCATGCTGATGGTAAGCGGTATTCCTTATGATAGTGAAGAAGCCCGCGGAATCGCCGGTGCCATCACTGCTATCATGACTGGTGTCGCCTACAAGACCTCCGCGGAACTTGCCCAGATACTCGGACCTTTCGCGAAGTATGAAGAGAACAAACAGCACATGCTGCGTGTAATGCGCAACCACCGTGCTGCCGCATATGATGCCAACGAGGCTTACGAAGGCCTGAGCATCAAACCCCAGGGAATCCAGGCAAAGTATTGTCCTGAAAACCTGCTGAAGGCTGCCACCAAGGCCTGGGATGAAGCTGTCCAGCTGGGTGAAAAATATGGTTACCGCAACGCCCAAACCACTGTAATTGCGCCTACCGGTACCATCGGCCTGGTTATGGACTGCGATACCACAGGTGTAGAGCCGGACTTCGCCCTGGTGAAGTTCAAGAAACTGAGTGGTGGTGGTTATTTCAAGATCATCAACCAGTCCGTACCTGTTGCCCTGAGGAACCTGGGCTACAGCGAAAAAGAAATTGACGCTATCATTAAATATGCGGTAGGTGCTGCAAGCTTCTCCGGTGCTCCTTTCATCAACCACCAGACACTGAGTGAGAAAGGATTCATTGCCGAAGAGATCAAGAAGCTGGATGAAGCAGTGAAGGCTGCCTTCGAGATCGGTTTCGTATTCAACCGCTTCACACTGGGTGATGCCTGTCTTGAAAGGCTTGGTTTCACCGCTGACCAGTATTCCGATTGGAACTTCAACCTGCTCGAAGCCCTTGGTTTCACCGATGAGCAGATCGATGCTGCAAACGACTACGTATGCGGTACCATGACCGTGGAAGGTGCACCTTACCTGAAGCCTGAGCACCTGTCTGTATTTGACTGTGCCAACAAATGTGGTAAGAAAGGTGAGCGCTATATCCATGCCCATGGCCATATCAGGATGATGGGAGCTGTACAGCCATTCATCAGTGGTGCTATTTCCAAGACCATCAACCTGCCTAACGAAGCACAGGTGGAAGAGATCGCTGATTGCTATATGCTGAGCTGGAAGCTAGGCCTGAAGGCAAACGCACTCTACCGTGATGGTTCCAAACTGAGCCAGCCCCTGAGCAACAAGAGCGACAAGAAGAAAAAGACCGAAGAAGCAGCAGCAGAAGAAGTTGTAGAAACTGCAGCCCCTGCTTCAGAATCGAACATGATCGACCTCGGTAAGCTGACCATTGAAGAGCTGCTGGAGGAAGTGCAGAAACGTGTACAGGCATCACCTGATACCAAACTAAAGCGCCAGCTGGCACGTATCGTGGAGAGAAGGACACTTCCTGCCAAGCGCCGTGGTTATACCCAGAAGGCCAAGATCAATGGACAGGCCCTCTTCGTTCGCACCGGTGAATACGGTGATGGTACCCTCGGTGAGATCTTCATCGATATGGCAAAAGAAGGTGCAACCATGAGGAGCATGCTGAACTGCTTCGCTATCGCGGTGTCCATCGGCCTGCAGTATGGTGTGCCCCTGGAAGAGTTCGTGGAGAAGTTCGTCTTCACCAGGTTCGAGCCCGCGGGTATGGTTGACCACCCAAATATCAAGAGCACTACCTCCATTGTAGACTTCATCTTCCGTTCACTGGCCTATGAATACCTGGATCGTTCCGACCTGGTACATGTGCTGGACAAGCCGGAAGTCATGAATACAGGTGATGATGACTGGGATGAACAGCCTTCTGCCATGGAGTATGAAAAAAAAACACCTGAGCTGAGTGATGTGCGCATCGTAGCTTCTTCACAACCCTCAAAGCCAACCGAAAGCGGCAAATCAGTAAAGGCTGCTTCTGGTGTAAAGGTGGAAAGCGGTGGTGGCCTGGATGCCCTGAATGCAGCAAACAAGTCCATGCAAAGTGACGCACCGGCCTGTAATGTTTGTGGTCACCTGACCATTCGCAGCGGTACCTGCTACAAGTGCCTGAACTGCGGTAACAGCCTGGGTTGCAGCTAAAAAGTGTTTCAACAATTCAGATATAAGGTCCATCCCAAAAGGGGTGGACCTTTTTGTTTAACAGGATTCCTTACCCCCTTATTTAATTATATCAGGCTGGTATTCAGTTGATTATAGATGTAGCTTGAAAAAATCTCCGCTTTGGCATACCATTGGTAGTATCCTTGTCGTTTATAATTTTTTACACCCAAAATCCTGATCTATGCAAAAACTATTGGTGATCCTGCTCCTGGCCTCCATGTTTGCCTCTTGCAAGGCGGTTACACCTGCGGAAGCTTCATCCAGGCATTACAAGAGCTGCAGACCCATTCGTTAAGGTGATTAGGTAATGAATTGACAGGCCCCCCTTCCACAAGAAGGGGGTTTTTATTTACTATTGCTTTACATGAACAGTAGGGCCCTGATGCTTGGTTTTACTTAGATTGCAGCCTCAATTTTGGTAAAATGAAAAAATGGTTGATTGGATTAGCCCTGGTGTGCTCGGTTACCACCGTTGATGCACAAGGAAAAAAAGGAATAGTAGCCGGCCCCATGATGGGACAGGTAGAATTAAGGACTGCTAAGATCTGGCTGGAAGCCGGTGAAGATGCCAAAACAGTTGCGGTCAAATATTGGAAGAAAGGCAATCCGGCTTCGGCCAATACAAGGAGCTTCAGCTTTGATGCGATGGCGGAGTTCAAACCCATGCAGGTAGAGATCGGTGGCCTGGATTTCAATACCACCTACGAGTATACCATCCTGTACAACAACAAGGACCTCAAACAGGGCGGTGAGTTTACCACCAAGGACCTTTGGCAGTGGCGCAAACCCGCCCCTGACTTCAGTTTCCTTACCGGCAGTTGTAACTATGTGAATGAACCTCCATTCGATCGTCCGGGTAAGCCCTATGGTGGCGACTCTTCCATTTTTGCTACCATGGCAAAAGATAAAGCAGCTTTCATGTTATGGCTGGGCGATAACTGGTATACCCGTGAAGTGGATTATGCCAGTGAGTGGGGAATGTGGTACAGGGCCAGTCACGACAGGAGCGCCCCGATCATGCAATCCCTGTTAAAGGCCATGCCGCAATTTGCTATCTGGGATGACCATGATTACGGCCCGAATGATATGGGTACTACTTTTCACCTGAGGGAAACAGCCAGGGAGGTATTCAAGCAATATTGGGCCAACCCAAGCTACGGGTATGATGGCAAAGGCATCTATACCAAGTTCTCTTACAGTGATGTGGATTTCTTCCTGCTGGACGACAGGACATGGCGCAGTGAGGACAGGATGCCTTCTAACATATATGGTCAACCGAATCCGGAGAAGCGCATGTTGGGCGTTGAGCAAATGAATTGGCTGAAACAGTCCCTGTTATACAGCAACGCTACCTTTAAGGTGATCGTGGTAGGTAGCCAGGTGCTGAACCCGGTTTCCCCTTTTGATAAACTGGCCAACTTCCCGGTGGAGTACAATGAATTGATGGGATTCCTGGAAGACCAGAAGGTTAACGGTGTAATGTTCCTCACTGGCGATCGTCACCATAGCGAAGTGATAAAGGTGGACAGGACCAATAATTATCCCCTTTATGATATCACGGTTTCGCCCCTTACGTCCGGTACCCATAAATTCGGGGGACCTGAGAAGGATAATCCCTATAGGGTTTTCGGCCTGGACCAGAAGCAGAATTATGGCCGGATCTCGGTTAGTGGTGCCAGGGGGGAAAGGAAATTTACTGTTGCCTTTGTTGGGGTAGGGGGTGAGGCCCTGGGCGAATGGTCGGTTTCTGAAAAAGAACTTAAATCCAGGTAATCCATTTCCGGAACATTTCCAATATTTTTATGGTCCCTCATTCAGGCCCTGTGGCCTGGTTGAGGGACCTTCTTAATTTATGACAGTCAGCATTTCATACGACAAGAAGCAGGTGGTTCAGGCACTGCGGTACCATTTCTTTACAAGGCCGGAGATCAGGATCCTCGTAATCCTGATCAATGTGTTTACCATTGCAGCTGCCATTCTGTTGTACTTCAAGAAGATCCAGCCTGTTTCTTTCCTGTTTTTCTCCACCTTGTGGATGGCCCTGATGCTGGTGATCTGGAGGCTGCTCCCGAACAGCGTGTACAAGCGTTCGCACACTTTCCAGGACCATTTCGATATCTCATTCGGCAACGATGCTATTGTCCTTTCCAATGAAAGGGGCAGCCAGTCCTGGCCATGGCAGCGGTTCAGCAAGTTTATTGAGACCCCTTATTTCTTCCATCTTTACTTTGACAGCAGGTCATTTTTCCTGGTGCCCAAAGATTCCTTCAACAGTATTACAGACCAGCAGGAGATACGCGAAATGCTGAAAAGAAGGATCAGCGTGCACTGACGCCCCTGTTTTGTTGAATATCCTGCAACTGTAACCATTGCAAAAACAAATCAATTTTTGATTTAACGTTTTCTATCCATTATTTTAGGGTACATTGCGGGATACCTACTCCTGTTCCAAATTCGGAATTAAACTATTGCGCTGTCCGGGCAATGTATTTTCATTCTGGTTTAAAATATTTATGGCTAAAGTTACTTTCAACAACAAGAACAAAGCGTTCTTCAATGCCCTGAAAACAAGGGTCGATGCGTATTTCCAGGAAAACAAGATCAAGCGTACGGGTAATTTCGAACTCTACGCAAAAACAGCAGTGCTCATTCCGGGTGCCGTGCTGATCTATGTAAGTCTGTTGTTTTTTCCGATTCCTGCTGCAGTGAAGCTCCTCATGAGTGGTGTGCTGGGTGCGATCCTGGCCAGTATCGGCTTCAATGTGATGCACGATGCCTGTCACGGCAGCTATTCAAGTAAGAAATGGGTGAATGATGTGTTGGGGTTGACCCTTAATGCCCTTGGTGGCAATGCATTCATCTGGAAATTCAAGCACAATATCATTCACCATACCTATACCAATGTGGATGGACTGGATGACGATATTGCCAAAAGCCCGTTGATGCGACAGTGCAGGACACAGAAATGGGTGCCTGCCCACAGGTATCAGCATATCTATGTAGTGCTGGTCTATGCGATCTCTTCCTTTGCCTGGGTGGCGATGATGGACTTTAACAAGTATTTCAAAGCAAGGGTCAACAATACACCGCTACAGAAAATGACCTTCAGTGACCACCTTGTCTTTTGGGTAAGCAAGGTGTTGTATGTTATCTTCTATGTAGCCATACCGGTGTATTTCCTTGGCTGGGGTCCATGGGCGATCGGGTTTACTGTGATGCACCTGGTAATGGGACTCACGCTGGCGTTGGTTTTCCAGCTGGCCCACGTGGTGGAGCATGCAGAGTTTGAATTTGCAGGGGCTGATCCTGTGCAGATCGAGAATGAATGGGCTATCCACCAGGTGAAGACCACGGCTAATTTTGCACCGCGCAATAAGTTTATCAACTGGTTTGTTGGTGGCTTGAATTACCAGATCGAACACCACCTGTTCCCGCGCATCAGTCACGTGCATTATCCTGCACTGAGTGAGATCGTCCAGGATACCTGTAAGCAGTTCAATCTTACCTATAATACCTTTCCTACCATGACAGCGGCAGTGGCTTCGCATTTCAGGATGATGAAGCAGTTGGGCCAGGAGGAATAGGCTGGAACAGCTAATGATATAATTGGGATAACCCCATGCATAAAAAATCCGGATCCATGATCCGGATTTTTTATTTCATTATTTGGTGATGCGCATAACTATAAATGTTAGGCCTTCCTACCTGGGTTTATATTTCGCTTTTTCGATGATCTCCCTTGCCGGCATTTTCATCAACTGCTCCGGAGTGGTTTCGGGGAATTTATTGATATAGGCCCTTACCACCTGGCGGCCGATCCATTGCCCGATATTACCAGGGGATGCCGGTGGAAAGCCCTGGGTGGAAGGTGCATCACCAATATACATCTGGATGATGCCAGGGTCGGTATTGTACATCAGGTCATTTTGCAGGAGCAGACCCCAGATGACCCCTTCGTTCTGGGTACACCATTCCAGTTGCGCCTGGGTATAACCGGTCTTGAGACTGTCGGCCACGTCGGGTAAAAGCTGGTCCAGCACCCACCAGTATTTTCCCTTTTCGGTCATCTGTTCAATGAGGGGAAGGCTGGCACTGTTATCCGGATACATATCCTCCAAAACCGCCTTCATGCAATTGGGGACTATATAGGTTTTCTCAAACCGCCTGGAAATGTAGAGTGGGAACAGCTCCTGGCCCTGGGTGGATGTATAGAAGGGGAAGTCCTTCCCGGCATAGAGCTGCAGGCCTATGGCCAGTGCATCTTTGGTAATGGCAACCCCTGGCGCATCAAAGGGGCCGATATAGCTGATGACCTGTGGAATAGTATAGTTAGGGAAGTAGTACTTCACCAGCTGGAAGGCATCTTTTAGTTCATTTTCCAGCTTACCCATATCCTTGAAGGTGGGTTCCAGTTCCTTGTAAACAGGGTAGTAAGACGTGAAGAACATGCGGTTGGCAACCGGTAATACCTGGTTAGAATCACTGATGGGGCCGGCTCCCAGGATATTCATGGTGAAGTCATTGCTAAAGCCGGGGAATTGTTTTTGCAGCTGCTTCATGCCGGCGGCAAGATTATTGGAATCGAGCTGGAAATAGGCCTGGTCGAAGCGTTGGATCCTTGTTTCTACCTTAATGCCCGAAACATTGGGGCGCTTGCTTCCATTATTACAAGCCCAAAGCAATACGAGGCTTGCCAATAAACTGCTGATTCTTTTCATGCGCAAAAAACGTTTGTTCGGCTGATTTGTTGTGTTTTTGGGCGTGCGCCAATGGCGTACATTCGTGCAATATTAGGGGTTGCTGCAATGATTTTACCCATCAGCTGGTAATTTTGCCCTTCCCTTACCAGAAAACAGGAATCGATGAAAATAGCACTGGCACAACAGAACTACCATATTGGCAATTTTGCCCTGAACACGGAAAAGATCATTGGTGCAATTGAACAGGCAAAGGCGGCGGGTGCCGACCTGGTAGTGTTTTCCGAATTGTCGGTATGTGGTTATCCTCCCCGGGATTTCCTGGAGTTCGACGATTTTCTTGATGAATGCTATGCAGCCATTGACAGGATCAGGGCACATGCGGATTCCATTGGTGTGATCGTGGGTGGGCCGCAGCGCAACCCCGTGAAGGAAGGGAAGGACCTTTTCAATGCAGCCTGGTTCCTGTATGAAGGCGAAGTGAAGGCCGTGGTGCAGAAGACCTGCCTGCCCACCTATGATGTGTTTGACGAGTACCGCTATTTTGAACCCGCCTACGAATGGCAGGTGATTCCCTTCAAAGGCAAGCGGATTGCCCTTACCATTTGCGAGGATATCTGGGCGCTTAGTGAGAATCCACTTTATCGCATCCACCCGATGGACAAGCTGATGCCGCAGCAACCCGACCTGATGATCAATATTTCAGCTTCCCCCTTCGATTATGATCATGATGAGGACAGGAAGGAAGTGATCAGGGCGAATGTGGTGAAATATGGACTGCCCATGTTCTATTGTAATTGTGTGGGCTCGCAAACCGAGATCGTCTTCGACGGTGGCTCGGTGGTATATGACGATGGCGGCAACCTGGTTGCCGAACTGGGTTATTTTGAAGAGGATTTTTCGGTTGTGGATCTCAGTGACCTGAAAGGAAAGGCAGCCGCTGCCATTTCGCCCCAAAAGACCATGGATAAAGAGATGCGGGTGTCGAGGGTGAGCGATCCCAACCAGATCATCAATTTCCTGGTCAATGAAAACAATATTGCCCAGATCTACCAGGCACTGGTCCTTGGTATCCGCGATTATTTTGCCAAGATGGGCTTCACCAAGGCCATCCTGGGCAGCAGTGGTGGTATTGACAGCGCAGTGACCCTGGCCATTGCCTGCGATGCATTGGGGAAGGATAATGTAAGGGCCATCCTGATGCCTTCACAATTTTCAACCGATCATTCTGTCAGCGATGCGGAACAGTTGAGCCGCAACCTTGGCAATCCATATGATATCATCCCGATCAAGCCTGTATTTGACGCCTTCCTGGATTCATTAAAGCCGGTATTCGGTGACTTACCCTTTAGTGTAGCCGAAGAAAATATCCAGAGCAGGACAAGGGGAAACCTTGTCATGGCTATCGCCAATAAGTTCGGCTATATCCTCCTGAATACGTCCAATAAAAGCGAACTGGCAACGGGCTATGGCACCCTTTATGGCGATATGGCCGGGGGCCTGAGTGTGCTGGGTGATGTCTATAAAATGCAGGTCTATGCATTGGCCCGTCATATCAACAGGGAGAAGGAGATCATCCCCGTGAATATCATTACCAAGGCACCATCAGCAGAGTTGAGGCCGGGCCAGAAGGATAGTGACAGCCTGCCAGAGTATGATTTGCTGGATAAGGTCTTGTTCCAGTACATAGAACGCAGGCAGGGACCAAAGGAATTGATAGGCATGGGCATTGACGAAGCCCTGGTGAGAAGGGTACTGAAACTGGTGAATACCAATGAATACAAGAGGAACCAGTTCTGTCCCATTATCCGCGTAAGCAGCAAGGCATTTGGTGTTGGGCGCAGGATGCCGATCGTTGGTAAGTACCTGAGCTGATGACAAGGTAAAGAAGGATAACGCCGCTTTCAGATCCCTTCCTTTTGAAAGGCAGGAAGCCTGGTTTCCAGTCATGCTAAAAAATAGAGCCCCCGCATAGACATGCAGGGGCTTGTTTATGAAATCAGCAGATAAAAACTGTTATTCCCTTATTTGAATCTTATATACTGTAAACAGGTTGGGCTGTTGCATCAGCAACGGCTATAGAAGGCATTTTCAATTCCAATTCAGTGAGCGATCGGGATAGATCCATCCCGGTGAAAACCTGGGATTCCTTAGTGAGGAAGTTATCAGGGCAAGTATATGTCGGTGCCATTGAAAGCAGATGGGGTATCTGGCTTCGCATCATAGAGTTGGATTTACCTGTATAAAACTGCCGTTTGGTGTTTTTTATTGTGTAAGCCTAAAAAAATCATTTTCTTAACGCCGTTCAACATATTGGCAGAGGAATTGCTATTGTAGAGTACGTATTTTGCATAAATAAATATCTTATATGTTGCCCACTTCGGAAGATATCCGCCAGTTGAATGAAAAGATCCAATACCAGGGCGAATTCATAGATCGCCTGAGGGATGAAGTTGGAAGGGTCATTGTTGGCCAGCATTACATGCTGGACCGCCTTCTTATTGGTTTGCTCAGTAATGGGCACGTTTTGCTGGAAGGTGTTCCGGGACTGGCTAAAACACTTACCATTAAGAGCCTGGCCCAGGCAGTTCATGCAAAGTTCAGCAGGATACAATTCACGCCAGACCTACTGCCGGCAGACGTGATCGGTACCATGATCTATAACCAGCAGAAGAACGAGTTCGTGGTGCGCAAGGGACCCATCTTCGCCAATTTCGTATTGGCCGATGAGATCAACCGTGCCCCCGCGAAAGTGCAGAGTGCGTTGCTGGAGGCCATGCAGGAAAGGCAGGTAACCATTGGCGATAGTACCTACAAGTTGGACGAGCCCTTCCTGGTTTTGGCCACGCAGAACCCGCTGGAGCAGGAGGGTACCTACCCGCTTCCCGAAGCACAGGTGGACCGCTTCATCATGAAAGTGATGGTGGGCTATCCGACAAAGGAAGAAGAGCAGCTCATTATCCGGCAGAATGTACAGGGACTGAAGGTCGACCAGGTGCAGCAGGTAGTAACCATCCAGGACCTGGTTCAGGCCAGGGACCTGACCCGCCAGGTATATATGGACGAGAAAGTAGAGAACTATATCCTTGATATCGTATTCGCAACCAGGAAGCCGACCGAATATGGCCTCTCGAAGTTGCAGCCACTGATTGCCTATGGTGGTTCCCCAAGGGCGAGCATTAACCTGGCCCTTGCGGCAAAAGCCCACGCCTTCCTTTCCAAGCGGGGATTTGTTATACCTGAAGATGTGAAGGCTATTGCAAAGGATGTACTCCGCCATCGTATCGGGCTTACCTACGAGGCAGAGGCAGAGAATGTGAATGTGGAACAGGTTATTGAAGATATCCTGAAAGCCATACAGGTGCCCTGATCCGGGTTGATAATGGAAACCAAGACCCCAAAATGTTGACCACCGCCGAAATATTAAAGAAGGTAAAGGAGCTCGAGATCAAGAGCAAGAAGCTTACCCGACACCTGTTCACGGGTGAGTACCATAGTGCCTTCAAGGGTAAGGGAATGTCGTTTAAGGAAGTACGTGAGTACCACGCCGGGGATGATATCCGCTTCATTGACTGGAATGTATCGGCGAGGTTCAATCACCCGTTCAGCAAATTGTTTGAAGAGGAGCGTGAGCTAACCATGATGCTGCTGGTGGATATCAGTGCGAGTTCCTTATTTGGTACGGTGCATGCGCGCAAGAAGGACCTGGTGACCGAGATCGGTGCGGTTTTGGGATTCTCTGCCATCAGCAATAATGATAAGGTTGGCGCGATCTTATTCTCCGAAGGGATAGAGGAATACATCCCGCCGAAGAAAGGCCGTGACCATGGCCTTTTCATTGTTCGTGAATTGCTGACCAAAGAAGGTAAAAAGAAGGGAACCAACCTCAGTAATGCCCTGCGTTACCTCAACAATACCACCCGCCAGAAAAGCATCGTCTTTGTGCTGAGTGATTTTCTTGACCCCGGTTTCCCGGATGCCTTAAGGGTTGCTGGCAAGAAACATGATGTGATAGGCATTAAAGTATATGATCCCATGGACATGCAGCTGCCGGATGCAGGGCTCCTGCAGGTGGAAGATGCGGAAACCGGAAAACAAATGGTGATCGATAGTTCTGATTATATTGTCCGGAAGGAATACCAGGATGCATTTTTCAACCATACAGAATGGTGTAAGCAGGTATTCCTGAAAGCCGGTTGTGACCTCTTGCACATTTCCACCAAAGAGGATTATGTGAAAGTATTGCAGAAATTTTTTATCGGGAGAAGCTAGCATGGTACAAAGCAAGAAAAGGATATATGCAGGATGGCTGCTGCTGATGCTGGCAATTGGCCTTAACACCTTTGCCCAGCAAATGGGGGTGAAGGCGGACATCAACCGCAATAAGATATTGATTGGCGAACAGGTCATCCTTCAGTTGCAGGCCGAAGTGCCTGCCGGTGCAGAAGTGCGCTGGTTTCCCGTTGACAGTTTCCCCCATTTCGATATCATTGATGCTGGCAAGATCGATACCCTTTCAATGGGACAATCTACCAGCTTCAAACAGTTGATTACCCTTACCTCTTTTGATTCCGGTACGCAGGTGATCCCCCGGCTCCCGATCATTGTCAATAACAACAGGTATCTCAGCGATTCCCTCCAGGTGGAGGTTGGTTTTTCCCCTGTACCAGCTGAGCAGCCCTATCATGATATTAAGGACATTATTGAGGTACAGGAAGTAGAACCCCTTTACCTCAACTATATTTTGGTGGTAGCTACCATCCTGGCCATCCTTGCCCTGGTGTACCTTTTGCGCAAGCGAAAGAAAAAGCCGGCTGGGGCTGTGGATCAGCAGGTAAGGAGATTGTCGGCATTTGAAAGGGCCATGGAATCACTCGGACTGTTAAAGACAATGGTAAGTGGTGCTGGTGGCAAGGAAAAGGAATATTATGTGGGATTGAATGATACCCTGAGGAGCTACCTGATGGATAAAGGTTTGTTGTCGAGCCCTGATAGCACCAATGAACAATTGGTGGTGAAGTTGCGCGGGCAGTTGGATAAGGATGGAGTTTACCGGCTGGCACAAACACTTCGGTTAGCCGATGCCGTTAAGTTCGCGAAATTCATACCAACGTCTCCGGAGCACGAAGAAGCTTATGCAGTGATCGAGAAGACCATCCGTTTTATTGAAGAAACCAGTCAAAGAAAGCCTGAAGCATGATCACCCGTTACCTGGATAGTGTTGAATTTGCATGGCCATGGGTACTATGGTTATTGCTGCTCCTGCCATTGCTGGCATGGTGGTATTTCAGGAAGCAACCTGGCAGGCAAGGTGCTGTTCTTATCTCTTCAACAGATTCATTAAGGGGTAACCGCAAAGGATGGAAGGCAAGAATGATCCATCTTCCTTTTGTCCTCAGGCTACTGTCACTGGCCTGCCTGATCACTGCGCTTGCCCGTCCCCAGACCCGCTTTGATGAAGAGCAGGTGAGTGGTGAAGGAGTGGACATCATGATCTGCATAGATGTGAGTGGAAGTATGCTGGCCCAGGACTTTACGCCCAACCGCCTGGAGGCAGCCAAGCAGGTGGCTGCTTCGTTTGTGGATACCCGTAAGACTGACCGGATGGGTGTGGTGATCTTTTCCGGTGAGAGTTTCACCCTTTGTCCCCTTACCACTGATAAGGCTGTATTAAAGACCCAGATATTCAGTATCGAAAGTGGCTTACTGGAAGATGGTACGGCCATTGGTTCAGGACTGGCTACCAGTACCGACAGGCTTAGGAACAGCAATTCCAGGAGCAAGGTGGTTATCCTGCTGACGGATGGGGAGAATAATGGAGGGCAGATCCCACCTGTCACCGCCAAGGAGATCGCCAAGAAATTGGGTATAAAAGTTTATACCATCGGTGTAGGTACCGAAGGCTATGCGCCTATCCCGGTGCAGGCAGCAGATGGCAGCATCGTGATGCAGCGGGAGAAGGTGAACATTGATGAAAAACTGCTCACCAATATCGCGAATGAAACAGGTGGAAAATATTTCAGGGCCAAAGACAATGAAGGGTTGGAAAATATCTATGCCGAGATCGACAGGTTGGAGAAATCGGTTTTCGAAGTAGCCGCGCTTCGACGTTATACAGAGCGCTTCCATCCCCTGGCCATTGCTGCACTGGCCTTTCTCTTCCTGGAATGGCTGTTGCGATTTACTGTTCTGCGCAGGTTCCCGTAAGCATTTAATGCTGTACTTTCGTGCCAATGTGAGCGAAACATGAAGGCAAGAGTGTACAAATCTACCGGTAGCTGGTATTCCGTGAAAGGGGAAGATGGGAAGTTCTATAATGCCCGGATAAAAGGCGTGTTCAAGATCGAAGGACTTTCTTCTACCAATCCCGTGGCTGTTGGCGATTGGGTGGAAGTGGAGTTGGAGCAGGACCATGAGAAGACTGCCATCATCACGGAGATCCATGACCGTTCCAACTATATCGCCCGCACTTCGCCCCACAAAAAAGTTGCCCATCATATCATCGCTTCCAATCTCGATCAGGCCTTGCTGTTTGCCACCATTCGGGAGCCAAGGACCTCACAGGGTTTCCTGGACAGGTTCCTGATCACCGCTGAAGCCTATCATATTCCCGCCATTATTGTCTTCAACAAGGCAGATATCTACAAGGAGAAGGATATTGAGAAGTATGCCGAATGGGAGGAGATGTATGAGTCTGTTGGGTATAAGACTGTTTTGATGAGTGTGAAGGATGGCAGGGGGGTGGAAGAAGTGAAGGCCTTGCTCAAAGACAAGACTACCCTGATCTCCGGACATTCCGGTGTGGGTAAATCAACCTTTATCAATGCGGTCTTCCCGGAGTTTTCCCTGAAGACCCAGGAAGTGAGCGGCTGGAGCGGAAAGGGTTTGCATACCACCACCTTTGCTGAAATGTTCGACCTCCCAACAGGTGGAGCAATAATAGATACCCCTGGTATAAGGGAGCTTGGCCTGGTGGGTATCAGTCGCCAGGAGCTATCGCACTATTTTCCGGAAATGCGCGACCTCTTGCAGGAATGCCAGTTCAACAATTGCCTGCACATGAATGAGCCGGGCTGCGCTGTTAAACAGGCAGTCCAGGATGGGAAACTTCATCCCGATCGTTATGTCAGTTACTGCATGATACTGGATAGTATCGATGAAAAGCAGTACTGATAAACATTAAGTAGCTATCAGGAAATAAACCGCTTGGCTGTATTCACCATCAACTGGGATTCCAGAAAGCTGGCTACTTCTTCCACAGCTTTATTATCTGTCTTAACGGCCGCCTTTGTTTCCTTGGGGTAGAGCACAATTCCAGTATAGATATTGTATTGCAGGCTGAGCGGATGCCCTTTGTATAGGAAGTCCCAGATCAGGGAATCGAAATCATCCAGTTTGCTGGAGAAGCGGATCTTCAATCCATCGACCAGCAGGTTGGCAACTTCGTAAAAACGTTTAAGGCCGCCATCCTCGTCAATTACTGCTTCGGTATAACCGGCATTGCGGTGAATGAGGGGACACATATGGTAGGATTTGGGTTACGGGCTCGGGCTGTCCGGGGTCATGCCTTGAACTTCTTGGCCTTGGGAACTTTCTCCCCGGCTAAGATCCTTTCTGCGCCTACAGCTTTTCCGTTAGCCGGACAACCACCTTTCTTTGAAGCACTGCAGGAAGCAAGGGTTACAAAACCAATGGCAACGAACAAAATGGACAGTTTTCTGAAGTTCATCAGGGTTCTTTTTAAAGTATAACGCCAAATCAATAAAAAAATTATGCCAGATGGTTAGGTTGAGGGATGGGCCATGCGTATAAAAGGTTAAATGTTTACCCGGGGCCCTATTGTCTGGTAAGGGAAGGATTATCCCTTATCTGCTACCTGGTCTTTGAACCACCCGGAATAGCGGATATAGTTGTTGGCGATCCGGTTGATCTCCCCGCTGATCAGTTCCTCGGAGATATCCTTCACTTTTTTAGCCGGAACCCCGGCGTAAATGCTGCCCGCTTCACAGACCGTTCCTTCCAGTACTACCGCCCCTGCTGCAATAATGGTATTGCTGTGCACTACGGCATTATCCATAACGATGGATCCCATGCCTACCAGTACATTATCATGGATGGTACAGCCATGTACGATGGCATTGTGGCCGATGGAAACATTATTGCCAATGATAGCCTGCGTTTTCTGGTAGGTGGCATGGATCACAGCGCCATCCTGCACATTCACCTTGTTGCCCATCCTGATGCTGTTCACATCCCCGCGTACCACCGCGTTGAACCAGATACTGCACTGGTCACCCATGATCACATCGCCAACGATCGTGGCATTGGGGGCGATGAAACAATCATTTCCGAACTGGGGATAAACCCCTTCAACATGCAGGATCAATGGCATGGCTTGGTGATTTGATTGGCAATTTAGGGCTTTGCCGCTATAGTTGCTCCATGCCGCTTTGCCTATCTTTGCTGCCTAAGGCGATAGGAAATATGAACCAGCGACAGTTATTCCTCAGGCATGTGGCACAAACCTCCCCGGCTCCCCTGGCATTGGAGATCGTAAAGGCAAAAGGTACGGTGATGGAAGACCGTAATGGGAAGAAATACCTCGACCTGATCGCCGGTATCAGCGTCTGCAATGTGGGACATTGCAATCCCAGGGTACTGAAGGCTATCCGTAAACAATCGGAGGATTACCTGCATCTCCTGGTGTATGGGGAATTTGTGGAAGCGCCACAGGTACAGTATGCCAGGATGATCGCGAAGCATATGCCCGAAAGCCTCAACTGCGTGTATTTCACCAACTCAGGAGCCGAGGCCACGGAAGGTGCAATGAAGCTGGCCAAAAGGGTGACCAACCGGCCGGAGATCATTGCCTTCAACCAGTCCTACCACGGTTCCACACAGGGAGCACTAAGCATCATTGGTGATGAATATTGGCGAAATGCCTACCGCCCCCTGTTGCCGGGTATCCTTCACCTTGAATATAATGATCCGGCTGTGATCGACAGGATAACAGAGCGTACCGCCTGCGTGATCATGGAGACCATCCAGGCGGAGCGGGGCGTACATGCCCCATTAAGGGAGTGGATAACCGCGATCCGTAAACGCTGTACCGAGACCGGCACCTTGCTGATCATGGACGAGATCCAGACTGGTTTTGGCCGTACTGGAAAATTATGGGGCTTCGAGCATTTTGGGGTGGTGCCGGATGTGGTATTGCTGGGGAAGGCATTGGGTGGAGGAATGCCCCTTGGTGCCTTTGTGGCGGGTAAACAACTCATGGATGCCTTTACGGAGAACCCGGTGCTTGGCCATATTACAACTTTTGGTGGACATCCCGTTTGCTGCGCTGCCGGGTTAGCGGCAATGGAATACCTGCTCGATGAAGAATTGGTAGCATCCGTAAATGAGAAGGAAGTGCTGTTCAGGCAGCTGTTGGTGCATCCCAGGATACAGGCGGTCCGCTCCAGGGGCTTGCTGATGGCAGTGGTCTTTGATAGTTTTGAGACCAATAAAAAGGTAATCGATCGTTGTATTGAGAAAGGGGTGTTGACGGACTGGTTTCTCTTCGCGGCCAATTGCCTGCGCATTGCACCGCCATTGACCATTTCGAAGAAAGAGATCCGGAAAGCCTGTTCCATCCTGCTGGAAGTGCTGCAAGAAGAGGTAAAATAATCACCCTGCGGGCTTTTAGAATTACCGGGTTCTCCCTATTTTGTCAGGCATAACCCGGAGTATGAAAATGCTGTATCGTAGCCTTGTCCTCTTCCTTGGACTCTTTTTCCTTTGTCCCGGACTAATAACAGCCCAGGAAAAATATCCCCCAACATTATTGTGGCGTATATCTGGTAAGGGGCTTTCCAGGCCTTCCTACATGTATGGTACCATGCACCTCTCCGACAGGCGGCTCTTCTTCTTTGGTGATTCCGTTTACCAAAGTATTGAGCAATGCGAAGGGTTGGCTACAGAACTGGATATTCCCTCCATGGCCAACTCAATGATGGAAGGGGTTTTCAATAATGGTGAGGATGGGGATGATATGCTCCTTACCAGCAAGTTGTCACCAGCGGTATTGAAGCCTTATAAAGCTGCGCTGGAAAAGATCTTCAGGAAGAAACTGGGTGAGATCACTGTTAAGGAGGTCAGGAATTATTCTGAAGGATGGGTATACCGCCAGAGCAAGCCGGATGACATGAGCACGTTTGTGGATATCTACCTGTATGACCTGGCCAACAGGCAGGGCAAATGGGTTGGTGGTATTGAGGATATGGAGGACCAATTAGGGCTGGAAGGGGGTACAGACCTCCTCACCGCAGTTAAGGATATAACGTCCGATGATTCTGAGAAGAAAGCAGAACTGGAAAAGTTCATTTCCCTTTATGCTTCAGAGAAGATCGGTAATATCGATACCTATATCAAGGAAATGGGTGGGAATGTCAATGATTTCAACCTGGTAAAACGTAATGTAAAGATGGCCAGAAGGATGGACAGTCTGGCCGCTATCCGGACTTGTTTTTTTGCAGTGGGGGCAGCCCATTTGCCGGGTGATTCCGGGTTGATAACGTTGATGCGTAATCGCGGATTTACGGTTGAGCCTGTCCTGTCATCGAAGAAGATCGCACCTGAAGCTTATACAAGTTTTCCCCGGACAACCAATTGGAAACCTGTCTATGATGCCGATAGTATCGTAATGGTAAGGATGCCAGGCGGCCCCATTTCCACCAATATCAATCCTTTGGTGAATGGCATGAAGGCGAGCTTTGATTTCTTCAGCATGAGTGTCTTCCTTATCGGGAATGTTATGATGCCGGGTTTGGATAACATGGATGCTGATTCCCTATACAATAGTGTCCGGGAGAATTTCAAATCGAATGGGGATGTTTTAAAGGATTCGGTTATCAGCGATGGATCCTACCGTGGAAGGTATTTAAAGATCAGGACCAATGATGGATTTGGTCACGTCCGGTTACAGGCATTGAATGACAGGATGGTTATGGCCATCGCTTTCTCACTCAGGGAGAATGGATTGCAGTCGGCAGAGCTTAAGCAGTTCCTGACATCCTTCAAGGTGTTGAGGAACCCTGCACCATCCGCCATCAGGGGTTGGAATAAAGTTGAGCTAAAAGATGACCTGCTAACCATCGAAACCCCTGTACCACTGACCGAGCGGAAGGGTGATAGTGATAGTATGTGGCTGGTTAAAACTTTCTCCGGCCTGGATATGAAAAGCCAGAGCTTTTTCCAGATTAATACTTACCGGTCCAAACAAGGTTTTTATTCAGGTGCAGACTCCACCTACTTTGAAAGTATCATAGGGAATGTATTGAAGAATGATGGCTATGAATTGTTATCCAGCCAGCAAGGGAAATTCCAGGGCTATCCTTACTGTGATGCATTGTTTTCCATTAGCGATAATGGTGAGAAGATCCTGAACAGGATGAAGGTGATCAACAGGGGCAACCAGCGATACCTGGTCATAGCAGGCTATTACCCCAACAAAGGTTTGGACAAGGATATTGACAGGTTTATCAATAGCATCAATTTCATTCCTTATTCCTCACCGAAACTTCGGGAGATAGCAGACAAGGTTGGAAACTTCCAATTGAGATCGCCCAATGATTTTGCAGTGCTGCCAGTGGATGAAGAGAGTAGAACGATTCGTTATTCCATGTACGATAGTTTGGCATCCCTTACCTTCTACCTGGATAAGGATATTATAGGGAAATATTACTGGACCAATTCGGATACGGCCTACCTGAGGGAACAATCAGAAGCTTTTGCAGGTTACTCCAATACGTTACTTGATTATACCCTGCATAAGTTGAAGGACAGGTCTGCTGCAGAGATACTGATGAGCGAGGAAGGGACCCACGTCCTCAAGAAGATGCGATTCTTTACCAATGGGGATACCTTGTACACTTTGTATACCCATGGTCCCAGGGAAGTGTTGGAGATGCCTGCTTATCGCAGCATTTTCGAAAGCATTCGCCCTATCCATGATGCAGGGAAAGGAACCTATGTTGGTTCCAAGGCGCAGCTATTACTGAATGATCTCCTTGTACCAGATTCTGCTATTTTCACGGAAGCAAGCGAATCATTAGGTACCGCCAAATTCTCAAAGGATGATCTGCCCCTGCTTCATAAGGCATTGCTTTATCCTTATGCGGATTTCGATGATAAAGTTTATTGCACACACGATAAGGTGGTGGAAAAAGTTGCTGATGTAGCAGATACTTCTACCATCTCATTCATCAGGCAACATTATGGGCAGGTCAGGGAAAGGAATCCTGAATTGGAGTATCCCCTTTTGTCCCTGCTGGCCAAGATGAATACTGCTGAGTCTTACCAACTATTGACCGGATTAATGGATGGCGGCCTGCCCAAAAAGGGCTTGCCATGGAGTTTCTACAATTCAATTGCTGATTCAACTGATCTGCTGAAGCAGTTGGCGCCGGGTTTGAAAACCTATGCCAGGGATACCCTTTTCGTTAGGGTGATGCCGGGTCTATTGGTGAAAATGCTTGACAGCAATATTGTAAGTCTTACAGGTATCAAACCATTGGTGCCGCAGTTACATGCCTGGGTTTCCAGGCAACAGGCGGAAATGAAAAAAGAAGGCTATTACCCCAGCCAGGTTGGTGATATCTGCGACCTCTTCCTGCGTTTGGGAGATCCGAAAAGTGCAGGAATGGTAAGGGCATTTGCGGCTTCTAAAGAGATCAATGTTCAATATACAGCTGTTATTGCCCTTTTGAAGGCAGGTAAACCAGTTGAGCCTTCCTGGTTGCTGTCCCTTGCAAAAAGTGATGATTATCGGGTACTGCTATATGATCAACTGAAGAAACAAAACAAGTTATCATTATTCCCCCAGGCGTATAAGTCCCAAAGGCATTTGTCGCAGAGCATACTTTCAGAGATGCTTTCTGAAGAGGACTATTATCCAGAGAAGATCAGTTTCCTGAAAGAGATCGAGTACTTCTATAAAGGGAAACTGAGAAAGTTCTATACCTACAAGGTGGAGTTTATCGAAGGGGAAGGGAAAGAGGTTTATCTCGGGATTGTAGGCCCCTATTTACCAAAGGAAGCGCTTACTACAGAATACAAGGATATTGTAAGTATGTACATCACTGAGCAATTGGATGAGGAGGATATTGAAAGGCAATTGGCCAGGCTGCTCGAGAACAATTGATGGATGGTTCATGAATGAAAAAGCCGGACCAGCAGAAGATGGTCCGGCTTTTTGTTTCTGGTTGCAGTAAGTTTATGGTGTATATTATTAGTTGTTTAATAGAGCTTCATGAAGAAAGAACTGCTATTGGAAATCATTGGCTGGCTGGGTGGGGGATCTGTAATGATCGCCTATATGTTGAATGCCTTCAGGTTATTGGATGCCGGTTCACCGGTCTATTTGTTGGTGAATATCATCGGCAGTATACTGCTGGCTTATTATACTTATTGCAAGAAGGCCTTTCCCAACCTGGTGTTGAACCTGGTATGGGCTTTGGTGGCCATACTGGCACTAATGGGTATTAAACCCTGAGGGAAGGCCTATTCAACCTCCACGATCACTTCCGCTTCAACGGCAATATTCATGGGCAGGGCGCACATGCCTACGGCTGACCTGGCATGTTTACCTTTCTCCCCGAATATGGCCACCATGAAATCGGAATAGCCGTTCATGACCTTGGGCTGGTCGGTAAAGCTGGGTTCGCAGTTTACCATGCCCAGCACTTTCACGATCCTTTTTACTTTCTTCAGGTCACCCAGGTAATCCTTCAACACCGCCAGGTGATTGATAGCTACGAGTTTTGCGGCATCATAGCCCTCTTCAATACTGAGGTCCTTTCCCACTTTACCCTGGATATTACTGCCATCGGAGCGGGTGGGTCCCTTACCTGCCAGGAACAATAAGTTGCCTGTCCTGACCACACTGACATAGTTGGCTAAGGGTTTGGATGGTGCTGGTAAGGTGATGCCCATCTCTTTGAGCCTTGCTTCAGGATCCTATGCAGTAGCCAATTTGGCCATCAGCAGGATGGTCATAAAAAGGAATATTTTTCTCATATCAGTTCTGTAAGATTTGATAAACAAAAGCAGCAGTGGCAGCGCCAATCATGGGTGCGAGTATGGGTACCCAGGCATACCCCCAATCGCTGTCGCGTTTGCCGGGAATGGGCAGCAGGAGGTGCGCCAGCCTTGGGCCAAGGTCACGTGCAGGATTGATGGCATAGCCTGTTGGACCGCCTAATGACAAACCTACGGCGAGCACCAATAGGGCTACTGGTAAAGCATCGAGTGCGCCCAGTTTTGCATCAGGAGCCACGATCAATAGTACGGCAAGGATGAAAACAAAGGTTGATATGCCTTCTGTAAGGAAATTGTCTGGTGCATTCCTGATCGCCGGACTGGTGCAAAAGATGCCCAATTTGAGATCGGGTGATTGGTCTTTGGTAAAATGGCCCCGATAGGTCAACCAGACAAGAATGGCACCGGTGAAAGTCCCGGCCAGTTGAGCCAGCCAATACCCGGGCAACTGGTCCCAGCCGAATTTTCCCGTCATGGATAATGCGAGTGTAACAGCCGGATTCAGGTGTGCACCACTGTATGGCGCAACACAGAACACTGCCACGAATACAGCCATGGCCCAGCCAAACGAAATGACGATCCAGCCACTGTTCTGGCCTTTGGACCTATCCAATAATACATTGGCTACCACCCCATCACCAAAAAGGATGAGGATAGCAGAACCTAAGAACTCTCCCAATAATGGACTCATAAGCGTTGATTCATTTTATAAAGGTGGTAAGTAATGTCTGGCAATACTGCTAAAGGCATCGACCTGTTGGGTCTGCCATTGTTCATCTTTTCCCATTTCCCTGGCCATGATGGCGGCTACCAGGGGTGCTGCTTCCATAGCGGCACGTGCATCCAGCAGCAAAGCACGCGTACGGCGGGAAAGGGCATCATCTACAGTCATACACATCTCATTCCGGACCGCCCAAACGATCTGGCTTACCGTATAGGGCAAGTTGGGATGAATGGGATAGGCCGATGCAGGCGCTGTGGCTTCGAGGTCCCTGATCAGTGCGGCATCGGTACCGTAATAATAATCATTGGTGTCAAACCTATCAGTAGGCTGTGCCCCATGGATGGCAAGGTTTTCCGTGATGCAGGGTTTTTCGTTTAGGCCTAATTGTGAGATGCATACCCGCAGCACGTCTTCCGCCATCTTTCGGTAGGTGGTCCATTTACCACCGGTGATACTCACCAACCCGCTTTGGCTCACTTCAATATAGTGGTCCCTCGATAAGGCAGCAGTACTGGCTGCCGATCCTTTTACCAGTGGTCGCAGTCCGGAAAACACACTTTTGACATCCTTTACGGTTGGGTCCTTTGCCAGGTAACGGCTGATATTTTGGAGGATAAAATGGATCTCCTCGTCCTGTGGGATGGGTTCAATCGCAGGTTGGGAAACCGGTATATCTGTTGTTCCAATGATGAGCTTGTTGTGCCAGGGAACGGCAAAGAGTACCCTGCCATCGGAGGTCTCCGGGATCAGGATGGCAGTATCGCCGGGCAGGAAGGTCTTCTCAACCACCAAATGTGTGCCCTGGCTGAGCGATAGTACGGGTGCTTTATTGCTTTCATCCAAATGCCTGATGGTATCGGTAAAGATTCCGGTGGCATTGATGGTGACCTTGGACCTTATTTCATAGCCATCGCCCGTGATTGTGTCGGTGGCATGAACCCCTACAGTTTTGTTGTTGGCCTTGATCAATTCATCTACCCTGAAATAGTTCAACACCACCGCTCCATGTTCTGCTGCTGATTGCGCCAGGTTGATGGCCAGGCGGGCATCATCGAATTGGCCATCATGGTAAAGCACCCCGCTCTTTAATCCTTCCGGGTCAAGTGTGGGCACCTTTTCCAGGGTCTCTTCCTTTGATAGGAATTCTGATGGACCCAGTCCAAGTTTGCCTGCCATCCAATCATAGATTTTCAGGCCTATACCATAATAGGGCCCTTCCCACCATTTGTAATTGGGAAGGATGAAGGACTGGTTCTTCACCAGGTGGGGTGCATTCTTTCTCAGTAACCCCCTTTCCTTCAATGCTTCCATCACGAGCTTTACATTTCCCTGCTGCAGGTAGCGAACACCGCCATGCACCAGTTTGGTGGAACGCGATGAAGTGGCTTTGGCAAAATCATGTCCTTCCAGCAGGACCGTGGTAAATCCCCTGGAAGCGGCATCTATGGCAATGCCCAGTCCTGTTGCACCACCGCCAATGATACAAACATCAAATTCCCTGGTGGCTTTCAACTTGTCGATCATGGCAGGACGGAACATGGTAGGCTGGAAATTTTGGGATGAATTGGATAGATGAATTGGATGGAAAACTATAGTTGATTAGCCGAATGAATGATCCGCAGGATCAGGATTCATTGGCCCAGGCGATACTGGCCCTGATCGCGCGTTGCCAGCCCTTGATCAGTCCATTGATTGCTTCGGCAGGCCTTTCGGGATTGAATTGTTTGTCGGCATGCCATTGGCGCTGGATGTCTGCCACGCTTTCCCAATAGCCAACGCCGAGACCTGCCAGGTAAGCTGCACCCAGGGCCGTTGTTTCATACACTTTGGGCCTGATGACCGGCACCTGCAACACATCACTCTGGAATTGCATGAGCAGGTTGTTGATGGTTGCCCCACCATCCACCCTGAGTTCCTTGATGGTAATGCCAGCATCTGATTCCATTGCCTTCAGCACGTCCATTACCTGGTAGGCGATGCTCTCCAGGCTTGCCCTGGCAATATGTGATTTATTGGTGCCCCTGGTCAATCCAAAGACGGAACCCCTTGCATGTTGATTCCAGTAAGGTGCTCCCAGTCCCGCAAAGGCCGGCACAATATAAACACCATTGGTATCCTGTACCCTTGAGGCGATATCTTCTATATCTGCTGCAGACCTGATCAGGTGCAGTTCATCGCGCAGCCATTGCACTACAGCACCGCCAATGAAAATGCTTCCCTCTACAGCATATTCAACTTTGTTGTTGAGCTTCCAGGCCACTGTTGTCAATAAATTGTTTTTTGATAACACGGCTTTCTCGCCGGTATGCATCAACATGAAGCATCCGGTGCCATAGGTGTTCTTCACCATCCCGGGTGAAGTGCATTGCTGGCCAAAGAGCGCTGCCTGTTGGTCGCCTGCAATTCCGGCCAGGGGGATATTGGCATTCTTTACCACGCTTTCGCTTACGGCATAGATGCGGCTGCTCTGGATGATATCTGGCAAGAGGGATGCGGGAATATCAAATAGTTTCAGCAACTCTTCGTCCCATTCGCAACTATGGATATTCATGAGCATGGTGCGGGAGGCATTGGACACATCTGTAACATGCACCTTCCCGTTGGTGAGCTTCCAACTGAGCCAGGAATCTATTGTTCCAAATGCCAGCTCGCCCTTAACGGCTTTTTCCCTGGCACCCGGAATATTGTCGAGGATCCATTTGAGTTTGGTAGCGGAAAAATAGGAGTCGATCACCAGTCCTGTCTTCTCCTGGATCATTTGTTGATAGCCATCGGATTTCAATTGGTCACAGTAGGCTGCTGTTCTCCTGTCTTGCCATACAATGGCGTTATAGATAGGTCGGGAAGTAGCGCGGTCCCATACCACGGTGGTTTCCCGCTGGTTGGTAATGCCTATGGCTGCAATATCGCTGGTGGTAATCGCGGCTTTCGCCATGGCTTCGGCCATCACCGCAAACTGGGATGCCCATATTTCTTCTGCATCATGTTCCACCCATCCGGCATGGGGATACAATTGGGTGAATTCCTTTTGCGCAACGTGTAAGATCTGACCGTCTTTATCAAAAAGGATCGCCCTTGAACTGGTTGTTCCCTGGTCAAGGGCCATGATAAGTTTCTCTGCCATCCTGTGTTGTTTGAAAACAGAAGATAAGCATTTTCTGGAAACCTATCATGAATTCCCGTCAACTGTAGATACAACAATCAGTGATACTTGTAGAACTGTTTTGGTACTACGCAGTGTTACCCGGGAAACCCGGTCAGAACGCCAGTCGGAAGCTGCCAAAGACCCCAAAGCGCGATACCGATTGAGGGGGCAGGGGAGTGGGTAGGACGCGCCATACCAGGTCGATCCGGAATACCTTGAAGATATTGTCCACGCCGGTTCCCAACTCCAGGTAGAGTTTCCCATCCAGGTCCTGGAAGGTGTTGTAGGGGTTGTTGAAATTGAGTTCCTTGTTCTCGGGGGTGATGCCGGTGGTGATCCCCTTGGCACTCCAGAACTGGCGGAACTTCAACTTCCTGGTGAGGGGGATGAAGCGGAACAGACCGTTGCCAATATTGTGTTCGAAATTGAAGCCGATATAACGGTCACCTATATACTCGAATCGCTGCATCAGGTTGAAGGCATACTTGTTGTAATAGTAGATCTCGTTGCCGGGCAATACATTCAGGAGCATATAGGGTAGGGTACCAAATACCTTTCCACCAAATACATTGTAATAGATGCTGCCATATGGGGCAATCTTCATGTAATCTGAAATGCTCACATTGATCTTATGGTAGTCGTAGTTGCTATTGAATATACCAGGGATACCCTTGGAATAGCGCATTTCAATGATCGGGTAGGGACTACCCAGGCTATACCTGTTAAAGTTGGTCTCAAAGAATTTTTCGAGGTAGGCAAAGCGAAGGGTAAGTCCAAGTTCGAAGTTGGTCAATGCTTCCCCTTTTTCGCCGTCGGTATACAATGATTTGGGAGGCAGGTTCAGCAGTGGATTGTATCGTCTATGCAAGCCCGTTATAGCTGCAGATAGACCAACCGGCCATTCCTTGAAGTATTCTACCTTGGCCTCTTCCAGCTGCATGAACTTGATGGGGATATTGGGCTTACGAATGGCCAGGGCGAAAATGTTATCCGTACTGATCTCATCATAATAGGTCTGGCCATTATCCAGGTCCTTGGTGTAACTCGCATGGATATAGCTTCTGGGATGCCTGCTCAACAGGTATTTTCCTTCCAGTTTGTATTTGAATGCCTTGTCACCGAAGCCATAAGCAAGGTAACCATGGAGGTAAAGGTTCTTGTGGAAACTGGGATTGGTACCCAGGTCAAAACGCATACGGAAGCCTTCCCATAGGTTGGCGGTCATCCAGTTGTACCAGGGGCCTATCTCGAAATTGCCGACGTTCTTATATCCTGTGGCTACAAAGTTGATGGTGTTCACATACCTCTTGAACAGGGGCATCTTCTGCAAGGTGTCGATCATGCTATAGATCGCTTTTTCATTCTTGCTCAGCTCTTCATGCCTGGAATCTTTCCAGTAATCATCCTGCTTTTCCTTGGCTCCTTCCGCAAAGAGGATCTCCTGCTGCACCTTGTTCAATCGAAGGGTATCAAGAATATCTTGCTGATTTACCCTTACATCGCGATAGGTGGCCGTTTTCCGGCCGATCACCCCGAACCTGCTTTTACCGATGGGGGCTATGTCCACCACGAATTTATCCTTCGACAGGAACCATGTACTGTCATTGATCATGCTGAATTCCTGGATCAGGCTGAGCTTGTCAACAAAATTGATATTCGCTTCCCTGCTGAGGTGAAGGGTCATTTTCTGGATGGCCCAGGTGGGATCATGCACCCAGCAGTCCCCTTCGAAAGTGTTCTCCCCTTTTCTTTTTGGACTGAACACCAGGTGGATCACCCGCTGGTTGCTCACATATTGGGTGTCGAGTACTTTGTAGTTGTAATAAGCGTCGCCATTATCACTGAGCGGACTCACGAATTGCTTGTCGAATACCGGGATGAAGTTGTTGTAGATGTTGATGTTCTGTTCACTTCCACCAAGGAACTTGCTGACACTTTCATTGTTCACGCCCTTGGTCATAACGCCCTTGATGATCTCCCTGGTACGCCAGGGAGACTTCTGGTAATAGTAGTCCGAAATGGTTTCTGTCAGGTAAACCGGCAGGAAGGGGGCGCCTTCGGTGGTGTCAACATTATCAAAGATGAAACCGAATGGCTTCAGGGGGCCAAACTCCTTCATCTTGTCCTTATTGATCCGGTTCAGGTCAAGTTCCAGTTTGTTGTACAATTCATAGCGGAAACTGGTAAAGCGGTAACGGTCATTCAGGGGTTTGCGCTTCACGATCCGCTTCCACATGAGGTAACCCCGGTCGATCTTCCGTTTCACGACCACTTCCGAGGTGATCTTTCCCCTTTCCATCTGCGCCACCAGTTCCAGCAGTTGGCCATCATTTTTGCCCAGGCGGGCGATGAGTTCCGGGGTGATGGGTATTTTGAGGTCCTGGTAGCCTACATAGGTGATCTCCAGTGTGTCCATTGGCCACTGGTCAAACCTGAAGCTGAAATTACCGGCGCTATCCGTCAACCGGCCGTTTTGTGATTGGATAAAACGAACCGAAGCAAAAGGGATCCTCTCGTCACTGAGTTTATCTTTCACGTATCCCCGGATGGTTCTGCTTTGCGAATAAACGGATAAGGTTATCAAACAGGTAAGCAGTACCCCGATGGCTTTTAGGCTATTGGGTAAAGGTTTAAACATAGAAGCGCAAAAATACTACACAATTAAAACGTTGACAGGACTTTAACATATGTGTTAAGGGGAAAATATTTTGAAATCCGGATTTCTCTTATTTACTTTGAATCACAAAGTGCTTTTATGTCGAACCAAAATACCGGTTTGGAAACCCTGCAGGATATTCGTCGGATCATGGACCGCAGCAGCCGCTTCATCAGTTTGAGTGGATGGAGTGGGGTAGCGGCCGGGGTAGCGGCCACGGTGGGAAGTTTCCTGGCATGGGGCAAGGTGAAGGATTATTACCGGAATGATTACGGTACACCCAATGCCTGTCCCGAATGTTTGAAAAACGAGTTGCTGGTGATTGCAGGTGGGGTCCTGGCTGCAGCAGCAATATTGGCCTTTCTCTTTACCTATACAAGGAGTCGTAAGGAAGGGGTGGCCATTTGGGGGCCATCGGCAAGGAGACTGATGTGGAACACTTTGATGCCGATGGCAGTTGGCGGCCTATTTTTGCTGAAGCTGATGGCCTTGAAGTATTACGAGGTGATCCCTGCGGGTAGCCTGATCTTCTATGGCCTGGCCCTGGTAAATGGCAGTCGCTTTACCCTTGGTGAGGTAAGGTTTCTCGGTTATGCCCAGTTGCTTATTGGCCTTTTCAACCTGGCCTATCCCCAGTATTCCCTGTATTGCTGGGCACTTGGCTTTGGTTTCATGCACATTATTTATGGCGTGGCCATGTGGTTAAAATATGAAAGAAACTGATCGCGGGTGGTATTGCATAAGTAATACACACCTGCCGGAATAAATGATATGAAGAGTCCGATCGAACAATTGAATAAGGTCTTCGACAGCCGCATCCGCCTGGGGATCATGAGTGCCCTGATGGTGAATGAGGAGGTAAGCTTCAATGAGCTGAAAGAGCTCATTGGGGTAACGGATGGCAATCTCGCCACCCATATGAAGACATTGGAGGAGAACGGTTATGTGAAAGTGGAGAAGGGCTTTATCGGCCGTAAGACCAATACCACGTACATGGTGACCAAGGCCGGGGAGAAGGCTTTCCGCCTGCACCTGGAAGCCCTTGAAAAAATGATCCGTTCGCTGGATTAATTTTTTTGCCTTTACACTTTGAAATTAAAAGTGCTTTTTAATGAAAAATATCTTTAACCTTCCCTTTGCCCTTGCAGCACGATTGTGGCTGGTCACTGCTACGGTCTTCGCCCACTTCATGTACCTGGCTATTTGGTCACACGAGGGATCATTGGGATATACTTTTGTCATCCTCTTTTTCATCGGCTCCATGGTGCTGAGTGGTCCGGCCTTTGTTTTCATCGCCTGGCTAATGAAGCAACTCAACCGGAGGCCAGGACCATATACCGACCAACTCAACCGCCTGATATTGGCAAAAGGGTTGATCGGCCTTTTGTATGCAGTTCCCTTTACGCTATTCCCGGAACCATTGATCAAAGGACTGTATGAACAGCCGATCTGGCTACAGAACCTCCTGTTGGCGGCACTGGCCCTTTTCCTTTCCGCCCTGGCAGCATTACTGTTTTCCTATCAGCAGGTGAAGCGATTCCTCTGCAGTAACCCTTCCCATCCTTCATCAATAAAACCCGATCTAAATATGGAACAACAATCAAACACCACTGTAATGGAAACCCAACCCACAACCGGATCACAGAAGATCATGGTCAAGGGACTGATCACGGCATTGCTCATCCTTGCGCTGATGATCCCGACTGTATTCATCGCCAACCTGGTGGAAGAACGCCACCAGCGGCAGAAAGCCGTAGCCGAAGAGGTGAGCAGTAAATGGGCTGGCGGACAGTCCCTCTCTGGCCCATTCATCAGCGTGCCTTACCAGGTTCGGCTGAAAGATGCACAGGGCAAGGAATCTTTTGAAGAGCGTGAGTTTGTCCTGCTTCCCGAAACCCAGGAAGTTAAGGGTAAACTAGACCCCGAGATCAGGGCAAGGTCTATTTACAAGGTCCTCTTGTACCACGCCAACATCAACCAGCAGGGACTGTTCAACATTAATGTTCCCAAGGGCGTTGATCCAACACTTATTCTTTGGAGAGACGCGCGGATATGTCTTGGCCTGTCAGATATCAAGGGTATTGAGAGCAGGGTTGTCGTTAAAGTGAATAATACACCATATGAACTTACCCCTGGACTGCCTTCCGGGCTCATTACCAAAATAGGTGTTTCTGCACCCATCGACCTAAGGCCGGAACAGGTAGGTACGGAAGTTCCGGTGAGTTTCAACCTGCGCCTGAAGGGCAGTGAACAACTGCATTTCATCCCTTTGTCAGGCAACAGCAATTATTCCCTGCAGTCTGCCTGGCCCAGTCCTTCTTTCGATGGCAACGCTTTGCCATCCGACCATAAGGTGAGTGACAGTGGTTTCTATGCCAGCTGGTCTTTCAATAAGGCCAACTTGCCTTTTTCCACGGTCATCAATGAAACCAAACTGGATGCGGATGAATTCGCGTTTGGGGTGACCATGGTGCAACCCGCCGACCAATACGCAAAGACCGATCGCAGTGTGAAATACGCCATCCTGGTGATCGGCCTCAGCTTCGCCTTGTTCTTTATCATTGAACTGATGCAGAAGAAACCCGTTCACCCGGTGCAGTATGTGTTGATCGGCCTGGCCCTGGTGATCTTCTACACGCTGCTGCTGTCAATCAGTGAATTCCTGCTCTTCGATATCGCTTATATGATCGCCGCAGTTGCTACTATACTACTGGTGACCCTATATGCTAAATCGCATTTCGGCACCTGGCGGGTGGCGGGAATCTTCTTCCTGGTGCTCGGGCTACTCTATGGTTTCATTTTCGTATTGATCAGGCTGGAAGACACTGCCTTGTTGGTAGGAAGCATTGGCCTCTTCGTGGTACTGGCCCTGGTGATGTACGCGAGCCGTAAGGTGGACTGGTACGGAACCAACCAGCCTGCGGTAGCCTCCTGATAAAGGAACGATTTGTTAGGCTACAGTTTTTGGAAGGTGCTTTGGCAAACACCATTCAAGGGCTGTAGCTTAACTTTTGTATATTGATATAACCTAAAACTTTTCTATGGCAGGATTGGTCAACTACCTGGCCAGGCAGATCAGGAGCTTCGGCTATGCAGGCAAGGGCATTGCAAGGTTGGTGAGGGAAGAACCCCATGGCAGGATCCATGCAGTGGCTGGCGCTGTGGTTATATTGATCGTGCTCTTCACGCCCTTTCCCCTGATGGATGACCTCATGCTGTTGTCTATGGTTGGCCTGGTGATCATGGCCGAGGCTTTCAATGCCGCTATTGAACGGCTCTGCGATCTCTACACCCGCGACCATGACCCGCGCATCGCCGCCATCAAGGACCTGGCAGCCGGTGCGGTATTGGTCATTGCCATTGCAGCCGCAATTGTGGGCGTGGCTATTTTGGTGAAGAATTGGGAGGTGGTGGTGGGGATGTGGTGAGAAGTGTGATGATGTGCTGAAAATATAGTTGGGTCTCCCTATAATTGAATAATGATTAATTACCCTGCGCCCCCGTTGTGTCTTATGACCAACGGGTTACAACGATGAAGGCTAATGGGGTGTAGATTTCAGAAGCTGTTGGTGATAACACACAACAGCGGCGCAGGGTATAATTGCATCGCCTGAAACAGCGGCGCAGGGCGTAAATGCATCGCTCCAATTTTTAGCGGAGATGATTACCCTATGCCCCCGTTGTGTCTTATGACCAACGGGTAAATGAAAATTTGTAATTTGTAGTATTGCCGATGAATGATACAAACAGAATACCATCCTCAATTCTTTACTGCTACGATTTTAGAGTGGAAGCATTTACTTGCTGATGATCAGTACAAGAATATCTTAATTGACAGCCTTAGTTTCCTTGTAAAAGGACAAAGAGTTGTCATCAATAGCTTTGTGATCATGAGCAACCATATTCATTTAATATGACAGGCAATAAATGGCTTTACACCACAGCAGGTGCAACATAGTTTTTTAAAATTCACTGCACAGCAGTTGAAGTTTGAATTACAGAAAAATAATCCTAATTTCCTTGAATCCTTTCGAGTAAATGCTTCTGATAGGGAATATCAGATCTGGGAAAGGGCTCCGCTTAGTATAGATCTGTTTACAGAGGACGTCTTCTTGCAAAAAGTAGATTATATTCATTACAACCCGGTAGATGCTGGTTTATGTGAACTTCCTGAAGATTATTATTATTCCTCCGCCAGGTTTTATGAAACATTGGTAGACGATTTTGGGTTTTTAACGCATTACAGAGATTAGTTTTTAAAGTCTTGCGTTTAGGAGCTGTTGGTGATAACACGCAACAGAGGCGCAGGGTATAATTGTGTCGCCTGAAACAGCTGCGCAGGTCGTAATAGTATAGCTTCATTTTACGGCGGAGATTATCTCACTACGCCCCCGTTGTGTCTTATGACCAACGGGTTTCAACGTCGAAATCTATTAGGATACGCTGTCGGGAAAATTACACTACATGACTACCATTGTTAATGGCTTGCGTTTAGGAGCTGTTGGTGATAACACGCAACAGCGGCGCAGGGTATAATTGTGTCGCCTGAAACAGCTGCGCAGGTCGTAATAGTATAGCTTCATTTTACGGCGGAGATTATCTCACTACGCCCCCGTTGTGTCTTATGACCAACGGGTTTCAACGTCGAAATCTATTAGGATACGCTGTTGGGAAAATTACACTACATGACTACCATTGTTAAAGTCTTGCGTTTAGGAGCTGTTGGTGATAACACGCAACAGCGGCAGAGGGTTTTATTGAATCGCCGGATACAGCGGCGCAGGGTATAATTGCATCGCCTGAAACAGCGGCGCAGGGCGTAAATAGATCGCTCCAATTTTTGGCGGAGATGATTACCCTATGCCCCCGTTGTGTCTTATGACCAACGGGTTTCAACGTCGAAATCTATTAGGATACGCTGTTGGGAAAATTACACTACATGACTACCATTGTTAAAGTCTTGCGTTTAGGAGCTGTTGGTGATAACACGCAACAGCGGCAGAGGGTTTTATTGAATCGCCGGATACAGCGGCGCAGGGTATAATTGCATCGCCTGAAACAGCGGCGCAGGGCGTAAATAGATCGCTCCAATTTTTGGCGGAGATGATTACCCTATGCCCCCGTTGTGTCTTATGACCAACGGGTTGCAACGTCGGAATCTATTAGGATACGCTGTTGGGAAAATTACACTACATGACTACCATTGTTAATTGCTTGCGTTTAGGAGCTGTTGGTGATAACACGCAACAGCGGCAGAGGGTTTTATTGAATCGCCGGATACAGCGGTGCAGGGTGTAATTGCATCGCCATAAACAACGGCGTGGGGGTATTTAAATCGCACTAATTAGTAGCGCTCGGTAATCATCGGTGTTTTATACTAACTATTCAAGGAGCTTACAATAGCGTTAAAAAAAATGGCCGCGCTAGCGGCCATTTCTAATATTAAACTTCATCCTTTAAAAATCCAATCCCAATGCAAAATGCCAGATCGGCTTGCCGCGGAACAGGCCATTCATTTCCCAGCCGGTATCGAGGCGCATGAAATAACCCAGCAGTGTACTCCTGGCTCCGAAGCCATAGCCGCCTACAAAGGGTCCCACACCGCCTGCCTTGATCCTTACCAGCACATTTCCTTCCACATAGGTCTTGGACGGACGCTCAATGCCATTGTAGTTGCCGTTCCATGCCGTACCCAGGTCAACAAACTGTACCAATTGGAAATTGCGCAGGAAGGCATTATTGATGGGACGCTTCAGCAGCGTGCTGAATACCGGGAACCTGAATTCACTGTTGATCACCAGGGCATTGTTGCCATTGGCGATATTCTGGTTATGCCCCCTCATGTTCACCGCCAGTGCCTGGAAGGCATAGGTAGGATCCTGTGGTATATTGTCATAGTTGGCCTTGGGGAACATCCAGCCATCCTGTCCACCCAGGTAATACAAGGTCTTCTGGTTGCCCCAGGAGAAATCACCGGCTGCCCTTCCCGCCCAGATGAAATTCTGGAAGATGGGATAATAGTAGCGACCATCAAAACCGAAGTTGAAGTTGTTCTTGCCTTCGGCAGCCCTCAGTTCACTCAACTGGGTATTGTAATCGATATATACCTTATAGCGCAGGCCATTCAAGATATTGGTCGCTTTCTCGACCACATTGTCATGCACATATTCAAGCCTCAACAATCCAAAGCTCTTCTTCTTGTCCTCTACCTTAGAGGTATTGGGCAGGTCAACGATGGACTTGGTCACTACCTTGTCCATACGCAGACCAGCATTGATCCTAATACTCCTGATCTTGTCGAAGGGATACTTCACCCCAGCCTGGAACAAGTTGGTGAATAATTTGGCCGGCACAAAGAAATTGGTCGATTCATACTGTGTACTTCCAACATCCGTCCTTCGGTAATAGAGTACATTGAAGTCAATGCGCTTCTTCAGGTAATCAAAGCGGGCCAGGTATTCTGAACCGGAATTGAATAGGGATTGAGAACCCGGAACGAAAATATTCGGTTGTCCCAGGTTGATAGGAATGCCCTGACCTGCAGTATTGATCAATGGCATCCTTACCATACCTGTGAAGCGCAGGTCTTCCATCAGGTCGTAAACGGTCACTTTGAACATACCGTTGAAGCCATTATTGGAACTGTTCACCACCGGTAAGGAACCGGTATAGGGTTCATACCTCGTGATCAATACATCGTTGTTGAACAAGGAACCCGTCACCTGGTCTACTGAGAATTTCAGTTTGTAAGCATAACGACCGGCTTTATTCAGTACCGACGGCTGGGTATTTTCTGCTGCAGCAGATTCCAGCATTTTAACGATGGCTGAATCGGCTCTTTCTTCGGCAAATTCTGATTCAAATTCCGAAACCAGGCCCTGGCCACTGGTGTCCTTAGCAGCCGGTTCGAATAATTGTAAGGCTTCACCCTTTTCCATCCTTTGCTGGTCGATCACGCGTTTGCGGTAATCCGTTGGCCTGGGGTTGATGTTACGTTTCCTTAAAGTGTTCTCATCCACTTTCAACTTGTACAGGAACTTCAATTCGCCTTCCTGGCGCACTTCACTTACCATTCCCGCATCACCTGCCGATTTGGTTTCCCTCATGCCACTCTGGTAATTGGTCATGGGGAACACATAGGCGGAGTCATTGGTGATAGAGAAGGTAAATACCGTATCTGGTTCTGCCTGGTCATAGGCACGTAGCAAGGAATCTATTTCTTTGAAATCAGGGTTGCGCAAAATATCATCACCTATTCTGTAAATGGTATCCACCCCGGCCCTTTCTGTGCGGAAGAAGCCGGCATAGCGGTTCATGATACCATTCTCATCACTGGCAAAGGTGAAGTGGGAGGTATTGTATTGGGTAGGGTAGCGGGCATTGCCGTATTTCAGGTTGCTGAGCTGCGAGATCTGTTTGAACTCACTCTTATTAAAATTATCTACCAGGAAAATATTGTAACGATTATCTGATGGGAGTACGGTATCACCCGTCACGGCTGTTTCCGAAGGACGGTTAGATGCATACAGGATACCTGACTTATTGGGGAAGGAAACGAAGGAAGGATCGAGGTCATCATAAACATCGTTGGTCACCTGTTCTGCCCTTTCCCTGTCGATCTTGAAGATGAAGATATCTGACTGCCCATTCTTCACCGCACTCATCAGCAACGTATTGTCGTCCAGCATGAACTTCACATCCTGGATCTGCTGGAAATCTTCCAGCACCAGCTTGTCGCGCTTGATGCGGGTATAGATATCATAGGTGAACATCCTGATCTTACCCTGGTCATTGTATACTACCAGCAATTTATTTCCCTTGCCATTCCAGGCCAACAGGGGGTAATGGGGGTCCTGCCTGGCTTCGCGGTTTTTGATGCCATTCCTCAGCAACACCCTTCTGTCCACGAAATTCTCATACAGCACCACGCATTCCAGTCCTTTCTTGTATTCCACCACGGCATAGGTCTGGCTGCGGGGAGCAGGGTTGGCAGTGAACTGGTAGAAATCCTTGTTCTTGCTGATCTCTTCCACCACACTCAGGCCACCTTTGGGATTATTCCTCCTTCCCCTGATGTCCTTGTAGTATTTATCCTCCATATAGGTCATGCAGTCTGCCAGCACTTCCTTGAACTTCTTCTTGCAGATGCGGTTGGAAGCCCCGTTCAGGTTACGGTAGAGGCGGGCGAGATAGAGGAAATACTTGGTATTGTCTTTCTTGTAAACTTCTTCTATATAGCGCCAGAAGGTATGGCCGGCGAGATTGGGTTGGTCGAAGGCGAACTGGTAGAAATTGCGGTATTTGCCAGACAGCATGGCCGACTTTAACTGGTCGTCGAGGTCGGTGCTCCAGTTCTCGGCAGCATAGGAAACAAAACCATCGGTCAGCCATTTGGGCAGGTCGAGCAGTGCCTGGTTGGCGGCGAATTCACCAAGGTCATCCCCAAAAAGGATATTGTCCAGCAGGTTTTTGGCGATACCCTGCCTTACTTGTTTGCGAAGGTTCTGGTGATCACTGTTGTAATACACAACCATCTTGTTGTTCACCAATTTTGTATTGCCACCGGTGGTTTGCCAGTCGGTGGATAAGCCGATATTGGTCTGCTGGAGCTCGTTAAAGCTGTTGTACATCACAATATTGATCCTGCGCTGCAGGCCATATTCCATGAAGGTTTCCAGTTCAGGTAATTCTTTCTCGGCTATCTGGGCCACATATTTGGCGAGGGGTTCACCCTGCTGGCTGTAATAGGTGTTGAAATTATTGGTCTGGTAATATTGCCATTTGAAATTGCGGTATTGTACCCTGTTCTTGCCAAATTCTACAGTATTCACCTGTGCATGTACCAGGGTAACGGTGTTCATCAGGATGAGGATCGTGGTCAGTGCAAGCTTGATACGGACGCTACAGTTCAAATTATTCTTCGGAAATTGCATACCCATTGATTGTAGACTAAAATTATGGTTTTCAGTTTTATCAGTGAAATCCCCCATCAAATAATAGAGCTATGTTAACAGTCCACCATTTCGAGTTCAGCCCCATCATGGAGAATACCTACCTCCTCTACAACGAAAACGGCGATTGCCTGGTCATCGACCCCGGCTGTTACGATGAAAGGGAGGAACGTTATTTAAAACACTTTATCACCGAACATCGTTTACTGCCCCGGCAATTATTGAACACCCATTGCCACCTCGACCATGTATTCGGTAACCGCTATGTCCATGAGACCTGGGGGTTGGAGCTCTATATCCATCCTGATGAAAAAATCGTGCTGGATTATGCCCCCATGGCGGGGGAGAGGTGGAACCTGCCCTTCAGGAATTACAATGGCCCCCTCCATTACCTGCGCGGCGGGGATATTGTCCGCCTGGGTACCGATGAACTCAAGGTGATCGAAGCTCCCGGCCATTCTCCCGGTCATATCTGCTTTTACTGTGAGGCCCAGCAATTCGTGATCGGCGGCGACGTCCTCTTCAGGCGTAGCATAGGCCGCACGGACCTTCCGGGGGGTAACCATACCCAACTGCTCAACAGCATCAGGACCCAGCTCTTTACCCTGCCCGATACAGTAAGGGTGTATCCCGGGCATGGGGAATCCACAACCATTGGTTTTGAAAAAAAGCATAACCCCTTCCTGGTGGATGACTCACTATAAGGGTCAGACGAACCGGCCGATCAAAGGTAATTTTTGCAGGTCGCGGCGTTCTATTTTTGCGACAAACATGCTGAAACCCAATAGTAATAAGGTTCCTGTGGCGATGCTAAACCAGAGGGGATGGTAGAAAGACAATATCAGCCGGTGGAATAATACGATCAGGGTAACGAGCACGAGATAGGAGATGAGCTTCTTTTTCGCATAGGGGACAGGGTAATATTTCTGGCCCAGGGCATAACTGCTGACCATCATAACCAGGTAACAGGTAAAAGTGGCAATGGCGGCTCCAAGATAATGCCATTTGGGGATGAGCAACATGTTCAGGCCAATGGTGATGGCGGCACCGGCAATGGTGATATAAGCACCATAGAGGTTTTTCCCCGTAAGCTTGTACCAGATGCTGAGGTTGTAATAGATGCCAAGGAATATATTGCCCATGGCCAGGATCGGCACAATATACATGCCTTCGCCCCAAGCCGGGGATTTCAGGGTGATGATCCATTTCAATGCGTCGAGGTAAAGACCGATCAGCAGGAACATAAAACAGCAGGCGATAACGAAGAATTTCATAACCCGGGCATAGCTTTTCTGGGCGCCTTCTTCCTTCGACTGGTTAAAGAAGAAGGGCTCCGCTGCCATCCTGAAGGCCTGGATCATGATGGTGATCAGTACGGCCAGCCGGTACAGGTTGGCGAATACCCCCAATTCGTGTTTGGCCTGTTCCGCGGGCAGGTCCACCACATGCTGGTATACCAGCCTGCTCAACATATCATTGACCATCCCGCCGAGGCCCACTATGATCAGCGGGTAGCTGTAGCGCATGATCTCCTGCCACATCTCCTTGTGGAATTCCCATTGCACCTGCTTTATTTCCGGCCAGAGCAACAAGAAGGTGGTAAGGCTTCCTAGCAGGTTGCCGATCAGGTAATAGCCGATCCCGATATCCAGTTTAACCACCAGGTTGAGGATGCTATCGGGGTGTTTGTTGACATAGGATGGAATAAAGCCAAGGAAGGTAAAGACTACCAGCAGGTTCACGACGATGCCAGCCACCCTGACGAAAGCATAGCGCCTGGGGCGGTTCTCCTGGCGCAGCCTGGCAAAGGGCAGGGTAGCCAGGGTGTCAAAAAAGATGATGGCGGTCATCCAAAGGATGTATTCAGGGTGTTCGGTCAGGTCAGCAGCCTTTGCGATAACATCCCTTCCCAGCAATAGCAGGAGGGAAAATACAATGGTGGAAACCAGCAGGGAGACCGATAGCGTGTTATAAAGGGTTTGCTTTTCCTTTTCCTGCGAGTATTTAAAATAGGCCGTTTCCATACCATAGGTGAACAGGATGTTCAGGAAAGGAATGATGGCATAGACCTGGGTGATATCAGCTGTCTTGGAAGGTTGTGCAAACAGGAATGGCAGGGCCATATTCATCAGGTAGCCCAGGAACCGGCTGACTATTGTGGGTAGGCCATACCATAAAGTTTGTCCGGCCAGTTTTTTGATTGCACTCAAAAGGAAAATGGAATTTGGACAAAAATAGACGGAAATTGGTTGTGACCGTCATTTTAGTAATTTTCCGCATTCAAACGCTAACCATGAACCGAATTATCCTACTTACTTCCATCTTATTTTCCTCACTTACGGTTACAGCACAAAGAGCAGTTGAAGGTTCTGCCGAGATCGACAAAAAGCGGGTGCCGGCGGCCGTTGTTGAGTTGCCTTATCCGCCCGAAACCGTAGAAGAAGCCATCAGGGCGCGGTTTGCGGAGAAAGGCCATCGTCCTGCCAAATACAAGGATTACCAACTCTACCGCTCGGCAACTGTAGCGGGTAGTTCAACCCCATATGATGTTTATGTAAAGGCAGAACGCAAGAGCAGGCGTGACAAGGAAAGTTCAGTGGTATATATGCTTCTGGCAAAGCCTAATGAAACCCTGGCCAATTCAGGCGATAACCTGAAACAAGGCGTGGGTGATGGCAAGGAATTCCTGAACGACTTCACCCCATTCCTGGAGGCTTTTAACCTGAACCTGGAGATCAATGCACAGGATGAGGTAGTGAAGAAGGCAGAGAAGAAATTAACTTCCCTCACTACAGATAGTACTGACCTGGCGCTCAGGTTACAGGCCATGCAGGAAAAGGCCAATGCGAATTCTGCCTTGATGGAGCAACAGCGCCTGGAGATCGAAAGACAAAGAAAAACATTGGAAGCCTTGAAGAGCCGGAGGAAGAACTGATGGTATTATTACCGGCTTTTTTGTGATAACTACCTTACCTGTTGATAAATTTTTGGCATGTTGTAAAATTTCGGTGAAAACACGGATGGAAATGTCAGGGGCATGGAAGACTTTTGTGATGGGATGCCATAATACCATTTCCATTAAACCTTATGAATGCTAACCCGCGCGATCCTTTCCAGGATCATTGGGGTGCAGCAAAACGGGGGTCCGTGTTGAAAGCAGCGTCTGTCAATGTTTTGAGGAACTCTGTCAATAATCCTCTTTCTGTCGCGGAAAGGGGAATTTTTGTTTTCAGGAGTGGGTCAGTGGTAGGACCAAACTGGATGCCGCTGTTATAATGTTCATACACATTACTGATGTCCCCAAACCTGCCATCGTGCATATAAGGATAAGTAACCATTACATTACGCAGACTGGGCACCTTGAATTTCAGTGAATCCTGCGAACTCCCGGTGATGCGCATACGACCGACATCCTTCAGGGTTGGATGCATGGGCAAACCGTTATTCCGGTATTGCAGGTCGGTGAACAAGGGTTCCTTATGGCAGCTGGCGCATTTATTCTTGAAGATGGCATATCCAGCTTCCTCATTCACATCAAAACTTGCCTTTCCTGCCTTTACCTGGTCATATTTGGAAGTGGCAGATACCATCATCACCATGAATTGGGAGAGGGCTTTGGTCATTCTTTCCGTGGTCACCTCTTCATTACCAAAAACACGTTGGAAGTGCTGGCGATAGTCGGGATCATCCCCGATCTTTTTCAATACTGCCGGGATGGTTTCGCCCATTTCATTGGGAGCCGTGATGGGGGCCAGGGGCTGGAGGTCAAGATGGGCTATACCGCCATCATGGTGCATTTCCTTATGCCAGGCCAGGTTGAACAGGCCGGGGGCATTACGGGTGGTGAATTGGTTATTGAACCCGTGACTGAAATCATGTTCAAAAGTGGCAAAGGCTGCGAACTGCTGGTGGCAGGAGGCACAGGGGAAATTGCCATCCTTCGACAGGCGGCCGTCATAGAACAACTTCCTGCCCAGTTCAAATCCTTCCTTGCTGATGGGATTGTTGGCCACATCGTATTGAATAGGGGGAAAACCTGCAGGTTGTGGGATATCCATGAACGTTAGTTCAGCATTTTCCCCGCCCCCCTTGTTGCAGGATTGGACCAGCAGGCTGCAGCAAACTGCAATGACCAGGCTCGATATGACCAGTAGTTTCCGCATTATTCCTGTTCAATTTGGGTGATGCTGAACATATTGACGTAATTACCTGCTATGGACGCTGCTTCAGCTCCCGGGGTAGTTACCACCGGCAGGTTGGCAATCCGCAAGGGGTAAGGGCCATCGAACCATTTGGCCAGGTCCATCCTGAGGTAGATGGTGGTCAATCCATCTTCTTTTATAGTAATGGTAGATGGTTGTGTAAAACTGAGCTTCGCTTCCCTGATGGCATTGAAGGGGGTCCTGAAGCCCCCGATATGGTATTCGAACTTGCCATTTATCTGGTTGGAGACAGGGGAATTGCCTTCCAGTTTGGCGTAGATATAACCGGTGTTCCAGGTCCAGAACATGCCATTGGCAGGGTCCAGTGCCCCCGATTGCACCCCGCTGACATTGCGGGCGCTATCCACCCCCACGAGGAAGGCAAGTCCATTATAGGTGCCGGTCTTTAGAGTGGCATCGATCTGCAGGCTCGAGGGTTTGGCCAGGTCAAGCAGGTAATAGGGTTCGCCATCCGCTTCAGCCGGCTGGTTGCCATTACCCCTGATCTTTCCTACATATAGTTTGAAAACCTGGATGGAGAAAGGTTCACCGGCAATATTAGTATAGCTAAGTCCGGGTAAAACTGGGCTGCCATTGAAGGTGGGGAAAAAGATCAACCTGATCTTTCCGCCCGGGCTGGTCTGCCCGGATTCAAAATTGAGTTGCTTCTGGCAGGCCGTGAGTGCCAATAGGATCAGCCCAACTGCAGTGAGCAGGATGCTTCTCGGGGTCAGGTAGGTAAGCGGTCGCGGCATATGGGCTTAATCGGGTTGAAAACGGATCTTTTGCCTTCCGGCTTTTATGGAGGAGGAGATTTTTTTTGACTCGAGTCGTTTTTCCCTGGAAGCCCTGGAAGGTTTGGTGGCAACTCGTTTTGCCTGCACCTGCAATGCCCGGGTCAGGAGGGCATTCATCTTGCGGATGACCCCCTGTTTGTTCTGTAACTGGGTCCGGAACTCCTGGCACCGCGCTGACAATTCCCCTTCGCTATTGAGTTTACCGGCCAGTTTATGGAGCAGGATGGCCTTTTGCTTTTCATCCAGTAGCCTGCTTCCGGAGAGATCAAACAAGCCTTCCACCATTGTTTCCACCTTGTTCACATTCTGTCCGCCTTTTCCTCCGCTCCTCGCTGTCCGGAAACGAATCTCTGTTGAAATATCTATTTTCGACATTCTTAATTAAAGGTACGAAAATATGCGCGTGGTGATCCAGCGGGTGCGTGAGGCATCCGTTACAATTAATAATTCGGTGAAGAGTGCTATCCATAAAGGCTTGCTGGTGCTGGTAGGGATTGAGTATGCCGACGGCCAGGAAGATATCCAGTGGCTCAGCTCCAAGATCGTGAACCTGAGGATATTTGACGATGAGCAGGGGGTGATGAACCTTTCCGTAAAGGATGCGGGCGGGGAAGTGTTGGTGGTGAGCCAGTTCACCCTTCATGCCAGTACAAAGAAAGGCAACCGACCCTCCTATATCAAGGCAAGCAAACCACCCGTGGCCATACCGCTCTACGAGCAGTTTGTAGCGCAATTGGAGAAGGACCTGGAAAAGAAAGTTGGTACCGGTGAGTTCGGGGCCGACATGAAGGTTGCCTTAGTGAACGATGGCCCGGTCACCATTATTATTGATAGTAAGAACCGGGAATGATGACGGGGCTGGTTCAAATGAACCTGGCGGACCCCTTACCTGATCCTAAACCTGATCAATCAATTTAAAAGAATGCTATGACGGAACTGACGCTTAAGCAAGCCCAACAGGAAGTGGACCAATGGATCAAGACCATTGGGGTACGTTATTTCTCGGAATTGACCAACCTGGGGATCTTGATGGAGGAGGTAGGGGAACTTTCAAGGCTGATGGTCAGGAAGTACGGGGAGCAATCCTTTAAGGAATCGGACAAGGGGAGGGACCTTGGCGATGAAATGGCCGATGTGCTCTGGGTATTGGTCTGCCTGGCCAACCAGACGGGGGTAGACCTGGAGGAGGCTTTCCGGAGGAATATGGAAAAGAAGACCAATAGGGACCAGGACCGCCACCGGTCTAACGAGAAACTGCAGTGACAGGCTGGCTGCCGGCACAAATCCCCGGATTGCCCCAGTCCCAGAAATCCCATTTCCATTTATCTTTGCCGCCTTATGGCAAACGATTCTAATAAGTTCCAGGCGATCATTTCGCATTGTAAAGAATACGGATTTATATTTCCTTCCAGTGAGATCTATGACGGATTGAGTGCCGTTTACGACTACGGCCAGTATGGAAGTGAATTGAAGAAGAATATCAGGGAAGACTGGTGGAAGTGGATGACCCAGCTGCATGATAACATCGTGGGCATCGATGCAGCCATCTTTATGCACCCCACCACCTGGAAGGCCAGTGGCCACGTTGATAATTTCAGCGATCCCATGATCGATAACAAGGATAGCAAGAAGCGCTACCGTGTTGACCACCTTATTGAAGCACATGCCGAGACCCTTCCCAGGGAAGAAGCTGATGCCCTGTTGGCCCGTATGGACCAATTGCTGGCGGCAGAGGATTTCGGTGGCCTGAAGCAACTCATCGAAGACAATAAGATGAAATGTTCCGTTAGCGGAACCTGCAACTGGACAGAAGTGCGCCAGTTCAACCTCATGTTCGCCACTGAGTTTGGTGCCGTGAGTGGAGAGGCTGATGATAATATGGTATACCTGAGGCCGGAAACAGCGCAGGGTATTTTCGTGAACTTCCTGAATGTGCAGAAGACCGGGCGGATGAAGATCCCCTTCGGTATTGCCCAGGTTGGTAAGGCTTTCAGGAATGAGATCGTAGCCCGCCAGTTCATTTTCAGGATGAGGGAATTTGAGCAGATGGAAATGCAGTTCTTTGTGCGACCCGGTACCCAGAAGGAATGGTATGAGTTCTGGAAGGAGGAAAGGATGAAGTGGCACCTCGGACTGGGGATTCCCCAGGAGCGCTACCGTTTCCATGACCACGTGAAGTTGGCCCATTATGCCGATGCCGCCTGTGATATCGAGTACGATTTCCCGATCGGTTTCAAGGAGGTGGAAGGTATCCACAGCCGTACAGACTTTGACCTCAGGAACCACCAGGAATACAGCAAGAAGAAAATGCAGTATTTCGATTCCGAGATCAACCAGAACTATATTCCTTACGTGATAGAAACATCCATAGGTCTTGACCGTACCGTAATGATGGTGCTGAGTGAAGCCTATGAAGAGCAGGACCTGAGCACCCCCGAAAAGAAAGACAGCAGGGTGGTGCTGAAGTTCCCGCCAAAACTTGCCCCCATCAAATTGGCTATCCTGCCATTGGTGAAGAAGGACGGGCTGCCCGAGATCGCAAGGGAGCTGATGGACCAGTGCAGGCGTTCTTTCCGTTGTTTCTATGAGGAAAAAGACACAATTGGAAAGCGTTACCGTAGGATGGATGCCATTGGTACCCCATTCTGTGTTACCATCGATCACCAGACCAAGGAAGATGGTACTGTAACCATCCGTTACAGGGACACCATGGTACAGGAAAGAATTGCCATGGAACAGGTAAAGCAACTGGTTGAAAATAGCCTTGCTTAAAAATTAGATTATTCGGTCTGCATTTACTAAATTCAGTAAGCAGATTAACCTGTTCAATTGGTAACCATGCAAATTACTGTACACCTAGGATTGCTTGCCCTGGTTATGCTCTGTGCTTTTGGTGCCGGTCTTCTCTTCAGGTTTTTGCAGGTCAGGTCCTTGTCCCGCCAGATTTTAGAGCTGGAAAGGGAAAAGATGCACGACCATGCAGAGATCCTGCAGTTACAGAAGCAAATGGCTACCCTAATGCAGGAGCAGAACCCGGATCATGCAGCCGCGCAGACCACCCGGATAGTACCCCTGAAGGACAAGGGTACAGACCAGCCTAATAATGGAAATCATAAAAGGGCAAGTCAGTAGTTTTCCACAACTCTGGGGTTTAAAGCAATATTTAGGATTGGCGTTCGTTAGAGGGATAGACGTTCCTATGAAATACTATTCCTTATACCAAACCAATACCTATGATGTCTTCAAACATCAGCCTGTTGTCCCTGATCTGGATTAGCCTGGCCTTTATTGTGGGATCCCTGATTGGGTTCATTTTCAGGTCAAAACAGCTGGCCAAATCCCGTAAGCGGGTGTTAGAGCTGGAAACAGAAATGGTTGAGAATCATGCCGAGATCCTCAGGCTGCACAAGTTGCATGCCGAGAAACCGGCAGCCGGAACCAAAGTGCCTGTGATCAACCTTCCGGTAGGGGAATCTTCCGGAGGACAGGCGAGGGTGAAGGGCTGATCAGCCATATAATTCAAGGTGGATGTCTTTTTTATCGTAGCCAATGGCGATGATCCGCTGTTTGGCTTCATCTATCATATTCTTCCAACCACAGAGATAGAAATTAGCGGGGTGTAATGCCCCGTTTTCTTTTTTCTTTTCCGTTATGATTTCTTCGTAAACCGCGTGCACATAGCCTGTCCTTATCAGGTGATCACCTGCTTCTTCCCTGGAAAAAGTAGGCAGGTACTGGAAGGAGGGAACTTTCTCCTGTAATGCCTTTAATTCAGGGCCATACAAACAGTCGCCGAATTTCCTGCAGCCGAAAATGAGGTAGATATTCTTGTGGGGAATATTGTTGTTAAGGATATGATGGGCCATAGACCGGAAGGGAGCAATACCCGTACCTGTACAGACAAAGAAAAGGTCCTTTTCAATATTCTCGGGTAATACAAACACACCTTGCGGGCCCCTTAACTGCAATTCCGATCCTTCTTTTACTTCATTGAACAGGTAGGAGGTTCCCAAACCTCCCTCCATCAGTACGATCACCAGTTCAATCACATTGGTGCCATCGGGCCAGGAGGCGATGGAATAACTGCGCCAACGTTTGTTGCGTTGCTCGTGGATGGGAAGGTCAAGGGTTACAAACTGACCTGGCTTGAAATCAAACCTGTCCACACCCTGGACTTCGATCCAGAACCTACGGGTAGTGGCCGTTTCATCCAGTATCCTGATCACTTTCCCGGTTAACCATGGCTGCAGCATATGACTATTTTTATATAAGTTAGGAATAAATGGGGACTATTCCATTCCATTGCTAAGTACCGTCATTTCCACCAAAAGTCCATGCCTGTTAGATCAATGTTCCGGGAAGGGTGTCGATAAAAATAATAAAGCGGGACATCCCTGTCCCGCCTTATTGCCACAATGGCAAGCAATCGATGCTCTAATTTAATTGGTTTATTGAAACAAAATCAAAAGTTCAGGGAAATATTTTCTTAATAAAACTTCTTAGTTTTTAATGAATTGCTTGACGAATTGGTGCTTGTAATCCGAGCTCGTAATAGTGAGTACATAGGTTCCTTTTGCCAGGTTGCCTACATTGATCATTCCGTTCTGGTAGCCGGTTTCCTTGCGGTATACCAATTGCCCATTGATATTATGCACCTTGATCACCAGGCGTTGTACATCAAACATATTTCCGATCCTGTAGTTCAGGTCTGTGGTAACAATACCCGGATAGGCGAACTGGATGAAGTTCTTATCATTCCTGATCGGGTCATTCACACCTGTGTTCAGGTTAGGGGTGAAATTGGCCTGTGGTATGGTGCAGAAGTACATGCCATTACCATGTGTACCGATCACCAGGGTATTGTCCTGCGGACGGTAGGCCAGGGAGGTCACCACTGCAAAGTTCAATACTGAACTTCCTTCACGGCTCCAGGAAATGGGGGTGGAAGTGCCTACCTTATCACCAATATTCTCGGTACTGAACAAGCCAACCGAAGTGCCCACATAGTATTCTACCGACGCATTGCCTGCACCATCCTTCCGGGGTACGATGGCACAACTCCTGATAGAGGGCAATTCCAGGTTGTTCTCTACTTTATGCCAGGTGGGACTTGCACTCTTGGCATTCTTGGTAAACCAGATATTGAAATCCCGCCTTACCTGTCCGCTTCCCAACGTAACCTGGTAGTTGGAATACACCACCATGATCTCTTCATCATTATTAGGGTTAACGGCAATATCTGAAACATTCAACCTGGTTGGATTGCTGGTGCCGCTACCAATGATATTGGCGATCTCAGGCGGTGTGATATCGATGGGAGTGACGGTGGGGGCCGAATTACGCGGGTCATTCAAACGATAGACCCTGCCTTCTGTGGTTCCTATATACAGTACATGTGAAGGGATATAGGGACCCCTGCTCAATTCGAGTGCACGGATACCGATGCCTGTACTGTTGGGGTTGGAAGGGCTAATGGTACTGGCTACGCCCGTCAACTCTGTCCACCCATTAGCTGGTGAAACAGTGGTAGCACTATTGGTACGGAACAACCTTCCGAAGTTCGCATAGTACAGGTCCTCCGGATTGTCCTGGTCCATCACGAAATAGGTCACGAACTCCCCGAATCCACTCGAGGGGTTAGCAGTCAGGCCGTTCGGGCGGATAGATACAGCGTTTCCAGGTGTAAGCCTGGCAAGGCTTCCGAACTGGCTGGTAACAAAGAGCTGGTAATCGCTGAATCCATTCCATTTGCCAATGGCCGCAGCTCCACCATCCCCCGAGCCTACGCGGATATGGTCATCCAATCCATCTGTGCGCAGGTAGGAACTATTGTCCTGCATGCCACCAATGAAATGGTTCCTGCCTGCCCTTGGGTCAATATTAACATGGTAATACTGGGTGGTTTGGTAATTGGCGATCATGGTCCAATCCACCGGCAAGGTCTGGCTGTTATTGGCCAGGATATTGGTGGTACGGTGCAGCCCCCCATCGCTGGCACAGATGGCCACGTTAGGGTTATTGGGTTCGAATATCAGGTTATGGATATCCGGGTGGGTATTGTCATAGGTGCTTACCGTAGGGCTTCCGTTACCCCAGAATTTGTAACCGGCGATCCAGCTGGTATTGTTCTTTGAGCTAAAGCCATCTGTTGACCTGAACAGGTTAGTGCCCCCCACAAATACTACATTAGGGTTATCGGGTTTCACTGCCAGGGTTAGGTTATAGCCTCCCTGCAAAGCCAGGGGATCAATGCCATCCAGTTGCCCGGTAAAGTCAGGCATATTGGCAGAAAGATTGGTATAGGTGCTGGCGCCAAAATCGATCTTGAACAGGTCGGCTTCCGGCTTTCCGTCTGTGCCTTCCTGTGATAGTCCATTTTCATAGAGCACATACAGGATATTGTTGTTGGAAGGTGCCAGGCTGAGGATAATGCGTTTGGAGGCTTGGGAAATATTGCCATTCGCCTCATAAGAGTTGGCCCTCCAACCTTCAAGGGAATCTACCCCTGCCGTCTGGCCACCCGCAAAACGGGTCCAGGTGCCGGTTCCGCCATTGTCGGAGAACCAGAGCCCGCGCTGAGCCTTATCGGGGAAGCCTCCGTTAACGGCCAGGTAGATCCTGCCGCCCTGGCTGATGGTAATGTCCATCTGGCCCTGGTCTGCGGTAGCGGGCGTGGCCCCAACGAATACTACGTTAAAAGTATTGCCGCCATCCGTGCTGCGGAGGAGGCGCCTGTGGCCGGCAACATACACATGACCGGTAACGGGATGCACTGCGATCTTATGGACGATATCAAATGGGTCATCAAATAATTCCAATGCCCCGTTGAAAGTGCTGGCGATCCTTTGCCAGGTGGCACCGTTGTCGGTAGACTTCATCAGCCCATACCCATAATAGAAAGCACCGCCCGCGGAGGGGGAGGCAGAGTTACCGATCGGCTCACCGCCGCCGGCATACCAGGTATTCTCAAAGCCTGCCCTGGGGTCCTGGGCCAAAGCCGTAACGTTATGGATCTCCCCATTGGGCGTTACCCTGGTCCAGTTGCCACCGCCATCAATGGAACGGAAGAGGCCGCCACTCACTGCACCCGCAATGATCACCCTGTTGGTACCGGTGCCAAATCTTTTATCATAGGCTACAGCCCTGGTGCGGCCGCCAATATTCAATGGACCGGCTGGGCGGTAGGTATTGTTGATCAAGGGTTCCAGCCTTCCTGAGGGGGAGGCTTCCTTCACCGGGATCCTCGAGGCCTGCTGCAGTTCCCGCTCAAATATTCCTTTCGGTACTTCACCGGTAGCGCCATCCCTGATCATGTCATATTCATAGAGCGCACGTTCCTTAACGAACATGGCCTTACGCGCTTCTTTTTCCTCTTCTGTCTCGTCATCTTCCTCACCAATATAAACCTTAATCAACCTTGTACGGGGGGAATCTCCTTGTTTGATTAACAGGAATGCACAACCGAGGACCACAACTATCCCGGCGAGGGATAAGAATCTTTGTTTCATAAAGGGGCTTATGTATAATATAAACAGCTATGTTTTTCAAGGGGTTCACACAATTTAAGGAAAATGTGCAAGGATGGAAATGGACTGTTTAAAAATCGGCCTCCCGAAAAACCAAAAATACCGACCTTTACCCGCTGCAAGGCTATTTGTGATGAACCTGGAACATTTACTGGATCTGTATATTAATGACCCCCGCCTTTTCCAAATGGCGGACAGGCTTACTTTGTCCCAACCCCAACACCTGGTACTGAAGCAACTCTCAGGAAGCTCCCCCGAATTCCTGGTTACTGCTGTCTTCAGGCATAAGATAAGCGACCAACTCAACCATGTGATCATCATGGATGATGCGGAGGATGCGGCCTATTTCCACAATACGCTCGAAAACCTTACCGGCGCGCTGGACCTTTTCTATTTCCCTTCTTCCTTCAAGAACAAGAAGAATTTCAGGCTCCTGAACAGCAGCCACGTGATGCTCAGGACCGAAACCCTTACCCGCCTGAGTGCCGGGGGGAATAAGAAGCTGGTGGTAACCTACCCGGAAGCATTGTTTGAAAAAGTAGTGCCGGCCAACACTTTATCAGGCAATATCATCCGTATCAAGGTCAATGATGTGCTGGATACCTATAAGTTGATGGAACAGTTGGTGGATGCGGGTTTCAAGAGAACTGATTTTGTGTATGAACCCGGCCAGTTCGCGGTGAGGGGAGGGATACTTGATATCTATTCATTTGGTAATGAGAAACCCTACCGCATTGAACTGTTCGGTAATGATGTGGATAGCATCCGGCTCTTCGATCCCGAGACCCAGTTGAGCGAAAAGAAATTGTTGCAGGTGAATATCATTCCCAACCTGCAGACAGAATTTACGGATGAAGCCACGATATCCCTGTTCGACTTCCTGCCAGAGAATACGGTGGTATGGATGAATAACTGGGACTTCGTAAAGGAGCGGTTGGAATTGCAGGAAGAGGACCTGGGCCAGTTCCTGGAAAGGAATCAGGATTATTCACCCAGGGAGGAAGAAGAGGAGGACCGCCTGCAGAAGAAGGAAGTGAAGGCCCATGAATTCATGAAGGCCAGTGAACTGGAAGATCAGTTAAAGGGGCGTCATGTTGTGGAGATGGAAGGAACGGCGAGCTTCCCTGGTGGTGTGGTAACCGAGATCGGGTTCCAAACAAAGCCCCAGCCCGCTTTCAACAGGCAGTTTGAACTCCTGATGAAGGACCTGCAGCAATGGGAGAAGCAGCAATTCCAGCTCTTCCTGTTTGCCGAGAATCCCAAGCAATTGGAAAGGCTGCACAGCATATTTGAGGACCTGAAAGTTGCTATTCATTTTACACCCATACCGGTGGCCATCCATGGAGGGTTCATTGACGAATCACTGAAGGTGATCTGTTATACCGACCACCAGATCTTCCAGCGCTACCATAAGTACAAGGTCAAGCAAGCCTATAACAAGAATAAGGCCCTTACCCTGAGGACCCTGAGGGAATTACAACCAGGGGATTATGTAACCCATATCGATCATGGAGTGGGCGTATACAGTGGATTGCAGAAGCTGGACGTGAACGGCAGGATGCAGGAAGCGGTGCGGATCATTTACAAGGACAGTGATATCCTTTATGTGAACATCAACTCCCTGCATAAGATATCCAAGTACACAGGGAAGGAAGGGACGGTTCCCAAGGTGAATAAACTAGGCAGTGATGCCTGGGCCAGGTTGAAGGAAAAGACCAAAACCAAGGTCAAGGAAATCGCCTTCGACCTCATCAAGCTCTATGCGCAAAGGAAGGCCCAGACCGGCTTCCAGCATACCCCTGATACCTACCTGCAAACTGAGCTGGAAGCATCATTCATTTACGAAGACACGCCCGATCAAAGCAAGGCTACCGCCGATGTGAAGAAGGATATGGAATCTCCGTCACCAATGGACAGGCTGGTCTGCGGTGATGTGGGCTTTGGTAAAACTGAGATCGCCATCCGTGCCGCATTCAAGTCGGTGGTGGATGGAAAGCAGGCTGCAGTATTGGTGCCCACTACCATCCTTGCCTTCCAGCACTATAAAACTTTTAAGGACAGGTTGAAGGACTTTCCTGTTACGGTGGACTATGTGAACCGTTTCAAGAGTTCCAGGGAAAAGAAGGAGACACTCAAGAAACTGGAAGAAGGAAAGATCGATATCATAGTGGGTACGCATGCCTTGCTGGGAAAGGAGGTGAAGTTCAAAGACCTTGGCATTCTGATCATTGATGAAGAGCAGAAATTTGGTGTGGCACATAAGGAGAAGATCAAGACACTCAGGACCAATGTGGACTGCCTCACCCTAACGGCAACGCCTATCCCAAGAACCCTGCAGTTCAGCCTGATGGGGGCAAGGGACCTTAGCATCATCAATACGCCTCCGCCCAACCGTCAGCCGATCCAGACTGAAGTGGCGGTCTATAATGAGGATGTTATCCGCGATGCCATTTATTTTGAAACGGAAAGGGGAGGGCAGGTCTTCTTTATCCATAACCGGATCGCCGGCCTTGCCGAGATGGCTGCCATCATCCAGAGCCATTGTCCTGACCTGAGCATTGGCTATGCGCATGGCCAGATGGAGGGACATGTGCTGGAAGAGCGAATCCTTGATTTCATTGATAAGAAGTATGACGTGCTCGTATGTACGAATATCGTGGAGAGCGGGGTGGATATCCCGAATGTGAACACCATCATCGTCAACAATGCCCACCAGTTTGGATTGAGTGACCTGCACCAGTTGAGGGGAAGGGTAGGCCGCAGCAATAAGAAAGCATTCTGCTACCTGCTGGCACCGCCAATGAGCACCCTGCCAACGGATTCGCGCAAACGCTTACAAACACTTGAGCAGCATAGCGAGTTGGGAAGCGGTTTCCAGATCGCAATGCGTGACCTCGATATCCGCGGGGCAGGGAACCTGCTGGGTGGCGAACAAAGTGGTTTCATGGCAGAGATCGGGTTTGAGATGTACCAGAAGATCCTGCAGGAAGCCATCCGCGAATTGAAGCGCACCTCCTTCCGGGAATTGTTCAAGGAGGAGATCTCGCGCCAGGAAGATTATGTGCAGGACTGCACCATTGATACTGACCTGGAAATACTGATCCCGGATAGTTATGTGGAAAGCATTACCGAAAGGCTGACCCTTTATCAGCGCCTGGATAACTGTGAGTCAGAAGAGGAATTATTGGCCTTCCACCAGGAGTTAGGGGACCGTTTCGGCCCTATACCGCAACAGGTGGAAGACCTCTTCGATACGGTCAGGATCCGCAAACTGAGTGTGGCGCTTGGGTTTGAGAAACTGCTCTTGCGTGATGAGGTGCTGAAATGCTTCTTCATCAACAAGCACGATTCACCCTATTTCGAATCGGAACTGTTCCATGGGATCCTGGGCTACCTGCAGACCCATACCAATAAGGCCCGCCTGAAGCAAACCGGTAAAAACTTCCTGTTGGTGGTAGATGATATGCGCGATATGAAAACGATCCATGGTTTCCTGAAGCGCATGCATGATACTGTACTGGCGGCGGAGAAAGTGCCTGAATAGATCCATTGGCGAAAAGTGATTGATTGAGTTGGTAGCCTGGGGTCATTCTGTGGCTACCGTGTACCCTGATTTGTTAAAGCTACGTGAACCTTTATGGGAGGAGTTAACGGCTTTTTATGGGCGGTTTATTTTTAGCCTATGAAACCAAACCTTAACCAAACCCTGCTCATTTTGGCTGCCATCCTGTTGGCCTCCTGTACAAGAGAGAAGATCGTTGAAGTGGAAAAGGTTCCCCAGACCTTGTGGAATGAAGTAAAGGATTTCGCCTACTCCCAGAAGCGGCAACTGAATGTTATTCCCCTCAATGATAGTTTGGCCGGATTTGCCGGACAGGAAATATTCTCTGTCTTGAATGGCAATGCCAACCAGGTAGTTTTCAATAGAGGCGGGTACATCGGCGGTTCAGGTTTGATAGCGCGGAAACCCTCCCTTTCCCCCTTGCTGATCGTTTATCCTTATCGTGAATTTGTTTCCATCAAGGCGGTGAAGAACCCTGTCCTGGGTTCAAGTGCGGCAGGTGTAAATGGCATTTCGGTTGACTCTGATTTCATTGAATTCGTCAGCCCTTTCCTTTCGTTCAACCAGGCAGTTCCCATAGCCGGTAAAAGATACCTGGTGCTGCCTTACCGCAGTAAGCAAACCACCCAAAACAAACAATTTGCTTTCCTGGCCCGGGTGGATATAGATTCTTCAGGGGGTGATCATGACCTATCAATTGGGGCTGTTAAGAAGGTGGAATTCAATAGCGGAGACGGTAACCTTGCCCTGACCAATTATTATAACCTTCAGGCCATCGATGAACAATTCTGGATCTGTTTCAATGAGCGGATCTACAGGATGGATACAACAGGCCAGCAACAGGAGATTGCTGCGCCCATCTATACTTTTTCAGAAATGTTCAAGGCAGGCGGAAAACTGGTTGGGGTGAACCCCAATGGCCGCTTCTATGCTTCATCCGATGGCGGCATCAACTGGCAATTGCTGTCCGATACCAATGAGACCATCTGGGGCTTTATCAATTTTACGGAGGTGGACGGAAGGGTATTTGCCACCTACCTGGACCAGGTATTCGATTTTAAGCTCCTGGCAAATGGTTTTGATGTTAAAGAGTTAGAGAACGACGGGCTTCAGCGAAATGCCATCAATGCCATTACCAGGGCGGGCAGCAGGTACTATGTGTCTACTGAGTCCGGGGTATTCAGCGCAGATACGGCAAAGCTGAAATTAAAAGCGAACTAGCTTCCCTTCACCTTTAAAGGGAAGGCTGAATTGGGCAGTTTCCTTAACTTGTAAGCATGATGATGGATCCAATCAAAGGTTTTTTGTTTGACCTGGATGGAGTGATAATTGACTCTAATCCCGTAATTGAATTGTTCTGGAAGCAATGGGCCGAAAAGGAAGGCGTTCCGTTCAACGAAGAAGTGATCAAGCACTATATCCATGGCCGCCCAACATGGGAGACCATCCGCACCCTTTTCAGTAAATCTTCACCGGCTACCCAGCAAGCGATCTTTGATGAGGCCGTGGTATTCGATATGACCATGTTACCCGGGCCAATCCCGGGGGTAGATAGTTTTCTGCAGGCCGTTAAGGCTTACCAGCGGCCGATCATGCTGGTGACGAGTTCCCCAAAAGAAAGGGCCCTGAACCTTTTGAAGGCCAATAACCTGCTCCACTATTTCAGTGCCTTTATTACCGGCGAAGATGTGAACAGGGGAAAGCCTGACCCCGAGCCTTACCTGAAAGCAGCCGACAAGATCAGGTTGGATGTTAAGGAATGCCTGGTATTTGAAGACTCCGACAACGGGATAAAATCCGCCATCGCAGCTGGAATGAGGGTGGTAGCGATTAATAATCCCGGTTTCCGGGATGAAAAACTGGTCTGGAACACGGAAAATTTCTACTCCCTTGTCATTAACCCGTACAGGTTATCCATGCAGGGGCATCCGGATTATATAGTATTGGCCGACTGAGCCTAACGGAGGTTTTTTTCCATTACAAAGTGGGGGATGGTCACCTCCTGGAATTCATCGCTGCAGATGGAGTAGCCAAGGTGTTCATAAAAACCAACGGCGGTCTTACGGGCATGCATTACCAGTTTTTTGTATCCCCGGTCGCGGGCAATATTTTCCGCAAAATTCATGATGGCGCGGCCAATGCCCTTGCCCTGGAGGTTGTTGCTGACGGCCATTTGCCTGAGCCTGACAACGCCCGGCGCCTCTTTTACCAGCATGCAGCAGCCCAGCATTTTATCCTCTTCAAAGGCACCAATCAGGATTTCGTCCTTTTCCTTTTCCAGTTCATCAGGGGAAAACGAGAGTCCAAGGGGCTTCCTGAGGATATCATTCCTCAGGTTCACCATTTGCTGGTATTCCCTGGAACCATGATCAATAATTTTCAGTGCCATAGCGAGCGTTTAAAGGATAGGGACCTAAATTACAAAATTCATTCACTCATGAGCCACTAGCTTACAAATGTTAGCTAGTTACGGTAGAAAAAACTGCCAACTAACCATGTTGGAAATAAAAAAGGGGCAAAAATTGTTATTTACCCAAAAAGTATATTTTTGCAGCCGTAACTAAACTTTACTACAATGTCAGACATCGCAACAAGAGTTAAAAAGATCATTGTTGACAAATTAGGAGTGGACGAAGCAGAAGTGACCAATGAAGCTTCTTTCACTAACGACCTGGGAGCTGATTCTCTGGATACCGTAGAGTTGATCATGGAGTTCGAAAAAGAATTCAACATCTCTATTCCAGACGAGCAGGCTGAAACCATCACTACTGTTGGCCAGGCTGTAGCATATTTGGAAGAACACGCTAAGTAAACGGAAACCCCGTTTCAGGCATATTTAATCCGCCTTTCGAAAGCAATTTTAGGCTCAGAAGGCGGATTTATCACTTTAAAAATCCGGTAGACCAAATGGTACTAAAAAGAGTCGTTGTAACTGGTATAGGAGCTCTGACCCCCATCGGTAATAATCTCGATGAATATTGGAATGGCCTCATCAATGGCGTATCCGGTGCGGATATGATTACCCTTTTTGATGCCTCCAAGTTCAAGACAAAATTTGCCTGCGAAGTCAAGAACTTCGATCCCACACAATTTCTCGACAGGAAGGAAGCGCGTAAGATCGACCGCTTTACCCAACTGGCCCTGGTGGCCAGTGACCAGGCCATGGCAGATGCCGGATTGAACAAAGAAAACATCAACCCCGATCGCGTTGGCGTAGTATTCGCCAGCGGTATCGGCGGGTTGATCACCTTCCAGCAGGAAGTGACCGAGTTTGCCAAGGGCGACGGTACTCCCCGTTTCAACCCCTTCTTCATCCCCAAGATGATCCTCGATATCGCAGCCGGTCAGATCTCCATGCGCCATAACCTCCGCGGACCCAACTTCGCCGTGGTAAGTGCTTGTGCATCAAGTACTAATGCTATCATGGAAGCTTACAACCTGATCCGTCTGGGTAAGGCCGATATCATTGTGAGTGGTGGTAGTGAAGCGGTGATCTCCGAAGCCGGTGTAGGCGGGTTCAATGCCATGAAGGCGATGAGTGAACGCAATGATGATCCCAAAACTGCCAGCCGTCCATATGACAAGGAGCGCGATGGATTTGTAATGGGTGAAGCTTCAGGCGCCCTGATCCTGGAAGAACTGGAACATGCCCTTGCACGTGGTGCCAGGATCTATTGCGAGATCGCAGGTGGCGGCGCAACTGCCGATGCCCACCATATTACCGCACCCCATCCAGAAGGACTTGGTGCCCGTAACGTTATGCTGGCTGCCCTTGAAGATGCCGGCATGAAACCGGAAGACATCGACTACATCAACACCCACGGAACCTCTACCCCCCTTGGGGATATCGCCGAAGTGAAGGCCATCGTTGACGTGTTTGGCGAGCATGCCTACAAGCTCAATATCAGTGCCACCAAATCAATGACCGGTCACTGTTTGGGTGCCGCCGGTGTTATTGAAGCCATCGCCAGCATCAAGGCGGTAGTGCACGATATCGTTCCCCCGACCATCAACCATTTCACAGACGATCCCGACCTGGACCCCAGGCTGAACTTCACGTTCAACAAGGCCCAGCAAAGGACAGTAAGGGCTGCCTTGAGCAATACATTTGGTTTCGGTGGCCATAATGCCTGCGTTATCGTTAAGAAGTTTGAGGGATAATCCGGAAAAGCATCCGGGGTTTGGTTCATTATTTGGACACAAACCCTTAACTTGACTCCGGTAACTAACCAGAACATCTTGTGGGTTTAATCGATAGCATCTTTAAGGCTTCCCCTGAGAAAACGTCCTTCAAGAAACAATTGAAGAATGTACTCGGCTTCACGCCCGGCAATACGGAGCTATACCGTACTGCCCTTACACACCGTTCCATGAAGGATGGTGCTTCCGAGAATAATGAACGCCTGGAATACCTTGGTGATGCTATTCTCAGCGGTATCGTGGCCGATTTCCTTTTCATGAAATACCCTTACAAGGAAGAAGGCTTCCTCACCGAAATGCGCAGTAAGATGGTGAACCGCGTCACCCTGAATGATGTGGCGGTAAAGATGGGTTTGAAAAAGATCGTTTACTTCAACAAGTTTGACAACTCCCTGAAGGTTAGCCAGATATTTGGTAATACCCTGGAAGCAGTGGTGGGTGCCGTTTACCTGGATAAGGGTTTCAAGAAGACCAAGACCTGGGTGCTGGAGAGGATCATCCTTCCCTATATGTTCATGGAGGACCTGGAAAACCTGGAGATCAACCACAAGAACAAGTTGTACGGCTGGGCCAATAAGAACGGCAAGAACCTTGAATTTGAGACCCTCGAAGAAAAGATGGAGGGTGGGAGGCGCTTGTTTACTATTGGCGCCGTTGTCGATGGCGAATTGATCGCCCAGGGGAAGGCCTACAATAAAAAAGACGCCAGCCAGGTTGCGGCCCAAATAGCCGTAGAAAAGTTGGGCTTGTCGAAAGAAGAATAAGCAAGCATTGTTAAAAAAACAGCCGGCCCTCCCTTACCTGATCTCCTGGCAGATCTCTACCAATACCCCATTGGTTCCCTTGGGGTGGATAAAGCAAACCAATTTATTGTCGGCTCCCTGCTTGGGTTGTTCATTCAGTAAAGTGAACCCTTCGTTCCGAAGCCTGTCCATTTCTGCATGGATATCCTCCACTTCAAAGGCAATATGATGGATGCCTTCGCCCTTCCTTTCTATGAACTTTGCAATAACTCCTTCAGCATCAGAGCTTTCCAGAAGCTCAACCTTGCTTTCGCCCTGGCGGAAGAAGGCAGTGTTAACCTTTTCTGAGGCCACTGATTCCGTTTTATAGCAGGGGGCGTTCAGTAATTTTTCATACAAGGGGATGGCGGTCTCCAGGCTTTTCACGGCAATCCCAATATGTTCCACTCTGAGCATGTTGATTTTTTGTAAAATTAGGGGTGAATGATTTGATTTTCAACGCTTAAATCAAGTCGCGGGACCTATTTACGAAATGCGGAAATATAGCGTCGGGTTGTGTTTGGGGGCTAAGATTTCTAAACCAATTGGTCTAATTTTGTGTTTTAGCAAAAATACCGAAAAGAGATATGTTGAAGTTTCCGATTTACCTTGATAATAATGCGACCACCCCATGTGACCCAAGGGTAGTGGAGGCGATGGTACCCTATTTTACCGAGAATTTTGGTAATGCGGCCAGCCGTAACCACCCATTTGGTTGGGTTGCTGAAGAAGCTGTGGATTATGCCCGTGAGCAGGTTGCCAAACTGATTGGCGCCGATCCAAAAGAGATCATTTTCACTTCCGGTGCCACCGAAGGTGATAACCTGGCCATCAAGGGTGTGTTCGATATGTACGCCAGTAAGGGCAACCATATCATCACCGCAGTAACTGAACATAAAGCTGTACTGGATACCTGCAAGCACATCGAGAAGATGGGTGGTGAGGTAACCTACCTGAATGTGAACAATGAAGGCCTGATCGACCTGAAGGAGCTGGAAGCGGCCATCAAGCCCAATACCATCCTGATCGCTATCATGTATGCCAACAACGAGGTAGGTACTATCCAGCCCGTTCGTGAGATCAGCGCAATTGCCAAAAAGCATGGCGTACTGTTCTTCTCCGATGCTACCCAGGCTGTGGGTAAGATCCCTGTTGACGTTCAGAAAGATGGCATTGACCTGTTGACCTTTACTGCCCACAAGATGTATGGTCCTAAGGGCGTAGGTGCATTGTATGTTCGCCGCAAGAACCCCCGCGTAAAGGTTACTGCCCAGATGGATGGTGGTGGCCACGAAAGGGGAATGCGTAGCGGTACCCTGAACGTGCCCGGTATCGTTGGTTTCGGTAAGGCCTGCGAGCTGGCCATGAACGAAATGGCTGCCGATGCAGAACGCCTGGGCAAACTGCGCGACAAACTGGAGACGGCTTTGTTGAAGCTTGAAGAAGCTTATGTGAATGGTAGCCGCGAACACCGCCTGCCTCATGTTTCCAATATTTCCTTCAAGTATGTGGAAGGTGAAGGCCTGATGATGGGCTTTAACAAAAATATTGCCCTTTCTTCCGGTTCTGCCTGTACTTCTGCTTCACTGGAACCGTCTTATGTTCTGAAGGCCCTGGGTCTTGGTGATGACCTGGCGCATTCCTCCCTCCGTTTTGGATTGGGCAGGTTTACCACTGAAGAGCAGATCGATTATACCATCGAAGCAGTGGCCAATACGGTGAACAAGCTCAGGGAAATGAGCCCGCTTTGGGAAATGTACAAGGAAGGCATCGACCTCAATACCATCGAGTGGGCCCATCACTAAGCATGTGCCGACCGTGGAAAATGGTTTTACATGGTTTGAACGGATTGTAATTTTTGACCACCATAGCAAACAACCTTAAAAAGAATAACAATGGCATACTCTGAAAAAGTAATTGACCACTACCAGAATCCCAAGAACGTGGGAACCCTGGATAAAAGCAAGAAGAATGTGGGTACCGGATTAGTAGGTGCCCCTGAGTGCGGCGACGTAATGCGCTTGCAGATCGAAGTGGATGATGCAACCGGCCTGATCACCGATGCAAAATTCAAGACCTTCGGTTGCGGTTCAGCGATCGCTTCTTCATCCCTGGCAACAGAATGGCTGAAGGGTAAATCAGTTGACGAGGCATTGAAGATCGATAACATGGAAATCGTGGAAGAATTGAACCTTCCCCCTGTTAAGATCCACTGCTCTGTTTTGGCTGAAGACGCCATCAAGGCTGCTATCAACGACTACCGTAAGAAGAATGGTCTGGAAGAGATCAAGTTCGACGAGAAAGTAGTTCACTAAACTGGAACAAGACCATGATATACGTAAGTGACAAGGCGCGGGAGAAAGTGGCGAAACTGATGCAGGAAGCCAATATTGTAGGTTCATCAGAATATTTCCTGCGTGTATCGGTTGTGGGTGGAGGCTGTTCAGGATTGAGCTATAAGCTCGATTTTGACAATGAGTCCAAGCCCATGGATCAGGTGTTTGAAGACAATGGTGTGAAAGTGGTGACCGACCTGAAAAGTTTTCTTTACCTGGTAAATACCACCCTCGATTTCTCCGATGGCCTGAACGGCAAGGGTTTCTATTTCAGCAACCCCAATGCCAGCCGCACCTGTGGTTGCGGTGAAAGCTTCGCTGTGTAAGCAAGTACATCCCTTAACAGGAATAAAAAAAATATCCCGCCAGTGGCGGGATATTTTTTTAGCAGATAGTGTTGGTTATATATAATAATGCCATCACCGGGTTTTTCTTTTCATCGATAAGGTCAATTTGACTATTTGCTAATATAGGATGAAAATTTATTGTTAACAAATTTTAATCAGAAAATTGACCCGGTACAAATTCCAATACTATATGGTTTCTATGATCAAATGCCCTGTCCATCACTATTTCCATAAATCTTATGGTAGCAAGACCAGAAAACTTATTTTTGAAGCATGTGGTCTATTGCTAAAAAAGAATTCAGGCAGTTTTTCAGCAGCCTAACGGGGCTGGTGGCCATTGTGGTCTTCCTGCTGCTGAATGGATTGTTCCTATTTGTATTCCCGGATACGAGCATTCTTGATTATGGTTATGCTACGCTGGACAAGTTTTTTGAACTTGCTCCCTGGATCCTGTTATTCCTGGTTCCTGCCGTTACGATGCGTACCTGGTCGGATGAGTTCAAATCAGGCACCTTCGAGTTGCTGAGGACCCGTCCGCTTACTGCCGGCCAAATGGTGACCGGTAAATACCTGGGCGCATTGGCAATTGTATTCATCGCCTTACTGCCAACTGTGATCTATGTATTCAGTGTACAATCGCTTTCAGCGGGTAACGGAATTGATGCGGGTGGAACGATCGGGTCCTTTATCGGCTTGTTCCTTTTGGCAGCAGTATTCACGGCAATTGGCACCTGGTGCAGCAGCATTACCCCCAACAGCGTGGTAGCCTTTATTCTCAGTGCCTTTGTATGCTTTCTCCTCTATACCGGGTTTAATGCAGTTAGTAAGATACCGGCATTGCAGGGCGGCGTGGATTATGTATTGGAGAACCTGGGCATCGATTCCCATTACCGCAGTATCAGCAGGGGAGTGATCGATAGCCGTGATATCATCTATTTCGCCAGCCTGGTCCTATTCTTTTTACTCATCACCAACAGAAAAATTGCCCTGAGATAATATCCCATGAAGAAGATCATTTCCTCCAAATATGGCTGGCTCTTCCTTGCCCTGGCATTGGTTGCATTGAACTGGGTGTCGGGCTTTATGAATTTCCGTGCTGACCTGACAGCCGAACAGCGCTACACGCTATCATCTCCCACGCGTCGGTTATTGACTGGCCTGGATGCGCCGGTCAATGTGGACGTACTGCTGAGCGGTGAAATGCCGGCAGGTTTCAGGAAGCTTGCAGTAAGTACAGAAGACCTGCTGAAGTCATTCAAGGAAGCAGGCAAGGGAAATATTCGCTTCCGGTTCATCAAACCCGGTGAAGGGCTGAATGATACAGCCAAGGCCATACTCTATGATTCATTGGCAAGATTGGGCCTGAACCCTACCAATATCAAGGCCCAGACCAGGGAAGGGGAAGGGCAGGAAGAAAGGTTGGTGTTTCCCGGCGCGGTGATCAGTTACCGCGACAGGGTAGTGGCTGTTGACCTCCTGCAGGGTGTGAGTGCTTCCGGGGGATTGGAATCCCTGAATAAGGCGGAGGCATTACTGGAATACAAGTTTGCCAATGCGATCCGCCAGCTCACTACAGATACGGTTCCGCTCATTGGTTACCTGGTGGGTAACGGTGAGCCGGTATCTTACGAGGTTTACGACCTGATCGAAAATGTATTGAAGAAGAACTATGCCTTCCGCATATTACCCATAGACAGTGTTGCCGCAGTTCCGCCCGTCTTCAAGGCCCTGGTGATCGCAAAGCCGGTAACAGCTTTCTCAGATGAACAGAAACTTAAGCTGGACCAGTATGTCATGAATGGTGGCAAGCTGTTGTGGATGATCGATAACCTTTATGCGGAAATGGATAGCCTGCAAAGGACACAGAATGATTTCATCGCCTTCGACAGGGGACTGGATATTGAAGACCTGCTGTTCAGGTATGGGGTTAGGATCAACCAGGACCTTGTCCAGGACTTGAATGCAGACAAGATCCCATCCGTGATCGGTTCCGTGGGCGGGAAACCCCAGATCCAGCTGCTGCCCTGGCCCTATGCTGTTTTGTTGCAGAACTACAGCGGCCATCCGGTAGCCAAGAACCTTGATTATGTAGTATCTCAGTTCCCTAACTCCATCGATACCGTTGAAGCAAAGGGTGTAAGGAAGACGATCTTGCTGGCATCATCACCCGAATCGAGGGTATTGGCCACACCTGCCAGGGTAAGCTGGCAGAGTATCCAGTCAGAAGAAGACCTCAAGACCTTCAACAAAGGACCTCAACCAGTAGCGGTATTGCTTGAAGGAAACTTTAGTAGCCTTTTCACCAACCGCATGACCGCGGAACAGAAAGGGGGCTGGCAAGCCACTTCAGGAATGCCTTTCAAGACTAATTCCCCGGAAAACAAAATGATCGTTATAGCTGATGGGGATCTGGCCTTGAACGCAGTGACGCAAAATGAAGGACCTTTGCCAATGGGCATGAATGCCTATACCAAGTACCAGTATGCCAACCGGGATTTTATCCAGAACGCTATCGAATACCTCGTGGATGAATCGGGTATCCTGGAGACAAGGTCAAAGGATTATACCCTCAGGCTGCTGGATAAGAAAAAGCTGGAAGAAGGTAAAACTAAGTGGCAATTGATCAATATACTGGCTCCTGTTGTTGTAATATTGCTGTTTGGTATTGGCTTCCAGGGCATGAGGAACCGCCGGTACAAGAAATGATGAAACCAGCGCATTAAGCGAAAAAGAATAGAATGACACCTGAACAAATTACGTATCTCGTTTTTGGAATTGTTTTAGTGGTGGCCCTGGTATTTGACCTCGGCCTGATGAGTAAGAAGTCTTCTACCATAACCATGAAGAAGGCGCTTACCCAAACCCTGTTCTGGGTTTCCCTGGCCCTGGCCTTTTTTGTTTTCGTTTGGTTCGAGGATGGAAAGACGGTAGCACTTGAATATCTCAGTGCCTACCTCATGGAATGGTCGCTGAGTATCGATAATATCTTTGTATTCATCCTCATCTTCGGATTCTTTGGTGTTAAGGAAGAATATGTTCCCAGGGCTTTGCTAATCGGTATCCTGATGGCCATCTTGTTCAGGATCGTCTTTATCTCCATAGGTATTGTACTGATCGAAAGGTTCCATTGGTTGCTTTATGTTTTTGGGGCCCTCCTGCTCTATACAGGCTTCAAGATGTTCACAGCCAAGCATGACGAGGAAGTTAGCCTGTCCGATAACAAAGTATACCGTTTTCTGCAAAGGGTATTCCCGCTTGTTTCGCATGATGGTGATGGTAAGTTCAGTGTGATCCAGAATGGCAAGCGTTATTATACCAATATGTTCGTGGTGATCGTGATGCTGGCTACCACCGATATTGTTTTTGCCCTCGATTCCATCCCGGCAGTATTCGCTATCTCCCAGAACAGGTTGGTAGTATATACTTCCAATATTTTTGCAGTACTTGGACTCAGGTCCCTTTTCTTCCTCCTGAAAGGTGCGGTGAACAAATTTGCCTACCTGCAGCAGGGTATTGCGATCGTACTGGTGTTCATTGGGGTAAAGATGCTGATTGAAATATTCCATATCAAGGTGCCGGTATTCGTTTCCCTGCTGGTGATCGTGATCTGTATTGCCGCTTCCATTGTTTACTCCATAAGTGTGGCGAACAGGGAAGAAGCAAAGAAGGGGCTTGCCGGCAATGACCGCGACCTACATTGACCAACATGAACTATACCATCAGTTCAATTGCAGCTTTATTGAATGCCCGCTGGCAGGCAATGGCAGAGGATGGTACTATTGACCACCTCTTGTATGACAGCAGGCAATTATTGTTTCCCGCCACAACCTTGTTCTTCGCCCTTAAAAGCAAGCGTCGCGATGGCCATGATTTTATCCCTTCGCTCTACCAACAGGGCGTCCGGAATTTTGTGGTCAGTGACGTAACTGCCTTTGGAGAAATTCCCGGATCGAACGTGCTGGTGGTAGATGATGTGCTGAAGGCCCTGCAGCAACTGGCTACCTTCCACCGTGAACAATTCCATATTCCCGTCATCGGCATTACCGGCAGCAATGGCAAGACCATCGTCAAAGAATGGCTGAACCAATTGCTGGAACCGGATCAACTCATCGTTAGAAGTCCGCGCAGTTACAACTCCCAGATAGGCGTGCCCCTGAGTGTTTGGGCAATGACCAGCGCCCACCGGCTGGGTATTTTTGAGGCAGGCATATCCCAACCCGGTGAAATGGCTGCATTGGCCGGGATCATCCAACCTACCATTGGTATACTCACCAATATTGGTGATGCACACCAGGAAGGTTTCCCTTCCCTTGAGCAAAAGCTCAGGGAGAAAGCCTTGCTTTTCCGCAAGGTGGAGAAGCTGGTTTATGGTATCGACAATGACCTGGTGCGAAAGGTAATGAAGGAAGCAGGGGTATCAGGTGCCCAACATTTTACCTGGGGGCGTGCAGCAGGTGCCGACCTGAGGATCCTTGAGGTATCCCTCCAGGCCGGTTTTTCCATAGCCCAACTGGAGTATCGGTCAATCCCATTCAGCCTGAGGATCCCCTTTACAGATGCGGCTTCTATTGAGAATGCCTTTACCTGTACCGCCACGATGCTATGCATGGGTTATACCGTGGAAACAATTGCGGAACGCATACCGGGTCTGCACGCTATGGCCATGCGTTTGGAATTGAAGGAAGGGATAGGGAATTGTTCGGTTATCAATGACAGTTATTCGGCCGACCTTGGTTCCCTGCGGATCGCCCTGGATTTCCTGAGCCAGCAACAACAGCACAAGAAGAAGACCGTCATCCTTTCGGATATTCCTGAATCAGGAATATCACCGGAGCAACTTTATACCAGGGTTGCCGGGTTATTGAAGCAGCATAAGGTTGGCCGCCTGATTGCTATTGGTCCCGTCATCGGTAATTACCTTGGCTTGATGGAGCAACTGAGTGGGTCAACCGTGCAGCATTACCTTTCAACAGATGACCTGATCCTTGCCTTCCATACCCTCAGGTTCCAGGATGAAACCATCCTGGTGAAGGGTGCGCGGAGTTTTTCCTTTGAACAGGTGAGCAGCATGCTGGAGCAGCAGGTGCATGAAACGGTACTGGAGATCGACCTGAATGCCATGTTGCACAACCTGAAACAATACCAGCAGGTGCTGCATCCTTCCACCAGGCTGATGGCCATGGTGAAGGCATTTTCCTATGGGAGCGGAAGTTTTGAGATCGCCAACCTGCTGCAGTTCCATAAGGTGGATTACCTGGCCGTGGCCTATACCGACGAAGGTGCGGTGCTCCGGAAGGGGGGTATCCATTTACCCATCATGGTGATGAATACCGAGCCCAGCAGTTTTGATGCCATTGTTCAGCATAACCTGGAGCCGGTGGTCTATTCCCTGCCATTTTTCAGGGCCTTTGACCAATTCCTGAAACAGGAAGGGTTGACACAGTATCCAGTCCACCTGGAGCTGGAAACCGGTATGAACCGTTTGGGATTCATGCCCGGCGACCTGCCCGCCCTGTTGGAAATGCTGCCCCATTCCAATTTCAAGGTGCAATCGGTCTTCAGCCATCTCGTTGCTAGTGAAGATCCTGCTGAAGATGCATTCACCAACCTGCAAGCTGAAAGGTTCCTGGAGACCTGTCGTTCACTGGAAAAGATCCTGCCCTATAGTTTTATCCGTCACCTGGAAAATACTGCCGCCATCTTCCGTCATCCCCAATGGCAATTCGATATGGTAAGGTTGGGCATTGGCCTGTATGGAGTTGACCCTGCCGTTGATGGCAAGCTATCCTTGCAGGAAGTATCTACGCTTAAGTCAACCATTGCCCAGGTGAAGCACCTGGAGCCGGGGGATACAGTAGGGTATAACCGCAGGGGAAAGATCGAAAAAACCTCCACCATTGCAACCGTAAGGATCGGTTATGCCGATGGCTATTATCGCAGGCTGGGCAATGGGGTAGGGAAGATGTTGGTGAAGGGCAAACTGGCGCCTGTGATCGGGACTGTTTGTATGGATATGACCATGATCGATGTCACCGGCATCGAAGGGGTAAGGGAAGGGGATGAGGTGGTGGTCTTTGGCAAAGGCCTCTCCGTTCAAACCGTTGCGCAATGGGCGGGTACTATCGCTTACGAATTGATGACAAGCGTTTCCCACCGGGTGAAAAGGGTTTATTTCCAGGATTAACAGGCTTTTTATTGACCAAAGGTTTGGCGCCTATCGGTTATCTTTGTTCCTTTAGCAGCATTATGGGAAAGGCGAGAAACGTCATTTTACTGATTCTTTTGATTTTATTTGTTGACCAGGCCATCAAGGTTTGGGTGAAGACCAATATGCCCCTGAGTTACCATTGGGACAGTGCCCATGTACCGGTATCGCCCTATGACCGGGGCATCAGGCCTTTGGGTGAGAACGTGGACTGGTTCCAGATCTATTTTGTAGAGAATGAAGGCATGGCCTGGGGCTGGAAGTTTGGCGGCGAGTTTGGCAAGATGGCCCTCACGCTTTTCCGTTTGGCAGCCGTGGTCTTTGGCGTATGGTATATCCGCGAGATCCTGCGCAAGAAACAGCACCCTGGCTTTATCACCTGTGTGGCCCTCATCTTTGCCGGGGCGCTGGGTAACCTTATTGATAGCATGTTCTATGGGTTGCTGTTTGAGGACAGCACTTATTCCACCGTTGCCCGATTCATGCCGGGCGAAGGGTATGCAGGGTTCCTGCATGGGAAGGTGGTGGATATGTTCTACTTCCCTATTATCCAGACCCATTATCCGCAATGGGTTCCGTTTGTGGGTGGGGATGAGTTTGAATTCTTCAGCCCGGTATTCAACCTTGCCGATGCGGCCATTTCAGTTGGGGTGATCGCCATGCTCATCTTCCAGAAGCGCTATTTCCAGGAAGAAAGCAAGCCCGGTAAGACGGTGGTGGAAACCAATACCAGGGTGAACGATGATGTTCAGGTACTCTGATGATTTCCTATCTTTAAGCAGTAATTCCTTCCGTATGATCAAGCAGTTCCGCCTTATCCTGGTATTCTTTATGGCAATTGCCATCGTTTCCTGTTCCAAAGAAGAAAGTTTGGAAGAAGGTAATATTCCGGAGCCCGCATTTGGGACCTGGTCCTTTACCGAAGGAAGTAAGACCTATTCCGGAACTGTTGATACCGCTTATATCGAAACTTTCGAAGATGGTAAGGTGCTGACTATTGAGGGCATCAATAGCAGCAATGGATTCCTGATCCTGGCACTCGGTGGTGAAGATATCACACCCGGTTCCTATATCGCCCCGGCAAGTGCCATGCTATATGCAGAAGGGCCGGATATCCTTTACGAATCAGATCTTTTGGAACCAGGTGGATTTACTATCCTCATCGAGGAATTTGACGGCACCACCATCAAGGGTACTTTCAGTGGAACGGCCTTTGACCCCGATGACAATGAGAAGGTCATTACCAATGGCAGGTTCAGTGCTGAGTTGAATTAACTAACTCCCCGGATTTCTTTTTGCTTTAATTCTACACTTGATTAAGCGGCTTTATAAGTCGCCATAGGCTATCGCGCCCCAGCGGGGTCTTTCGCATTGGCTACTTTGTACGCATATTAACCCATAAGGGGCTCCCGGAGTGGCTACCTTGTACCCACATCTTCACCCCAGCAGGGTCTCCCGGAGGGGACCCTGATGAATAGTAGGATAGATATTCAACGGGGACTCTTGAAGAGTACCACTATGGGGTGATTAGATTTAATATCCCCGTCGCCCCCATTGTATCTTATGACCAACGGGTAGTTGGAAGATGAGATTAGCTGTCTTAACCCCAGCAGGGTCTCCCGGAGGGGACCCTGATGAATAGTAGGAGTGCTATTCATCGGGGGCATGAGAAGAGAACTCCTATGAGGTGATTAGATTTAATATCCCCGTCGCCCCCGTTGTGTCTTATGACCAACGGGCAGTTGGAAGATGAGATTAGCTGTCTTAACCCCAGCAGGGTCTCCCGGAGGGGACCCTGATGAATAGTAGGAGTGCTATTCATCGGGGGCATGAGAAGAGAACTCCTATGAGATGATTAGATTTAATATTCTCCGTCGCCCCCGTTGTGTCTTATGACCAACGGGCAGTTGGAAACCTGGATGAGCTGTTGGTGATAACGCCAAAAGCGGCAGCGCGCATTCTATCTTAAACATGCGGATACCCCTTACTCCTTTAGGGTAGGGCAACAAAAATGCCCCAGCCTGGAAAGGGAGGGGCTTCTAAACCCTATATTTGAAATTGACAACATTTTCCACACTAACCAGCTTGCTGGTTTCTCATCGGGATATTGGTCGTCATTTCAATATAAGGTACGGACCAAAACAGAACATGAGACTATATTACATGAGCCTTAATGCTTGATTCCTTGCAATCGGCCAGTGGTTTTGCCCATGGCCATAACCCTTTTTAGGGGTAACTGCATATGTCTAACGACGAATTTTCCTGCTTGTTGTGCAGCCACTGAATTTTTTCGATGAAAAAACCCCGTTAGCTGACTAACGGGGTTTTGTATTAAAAATTATCATTAATTGATCTTGCCAACCATCCTGGAAGGGTCAACCCACTCGTCGAATTGTTCGGGGGTGACATAACCCAGCTTAACTGCCATTTCCTTCAGGGTGGTGCCTTCCTTATGGGCCTTCTGGGCAATTTCAGCAGCCTTGTAATATCCGATCCTGGTGTTCAGGGAAGTCACCAGCATCAGGGAATTGTCCACGTGCTTCCTGATATTGGCTTCGATGGGCTCAATACCAACAGCGCATTTATCATTGAAGCTGACACAGCCTTCGCCGATCAGCCTGGCACTGTGCAGGAAATTATAGATCATCAAGGGCTTGAACACATTGAGTTCAAAATGACCAGTGGCTCCACCAATATTGATGGCCACATCATTACCCATCACCTGGGCAGCGATCATGGTCAGGGCCTCACACTGGGTGGGGTTAACCTTACCCGGCATGATGGAAGAACCTGGTTCATTATCGGGGATGAACAATTCACCAATACCGCTGCGGGGACCGGAAGACAGCATACGGATATCGTTGGCGATCTTCATCAGGCTTACCGCTACGGTTTTCAAGGCACCATGGGCTTCAACAATAGCATCGTGTGCGGCAAGGGCCTCAAACTTGTTTTCAGCGGTAACGAAAGGCAGGCCGGTCAAGGCAGCGATATGCTTCGCAACATTCTCTGCATAGTTCTCCGGTGTATTGATGCCGGTTCCTACGGCAGTTCCACCAAGTGCCAGTTCTGACAGGTGGGCGAGGGTATTCTTTATTGCCTTCAGGCCATGGTCTAACTGTGATACATAACCGCTAAATTCCTGGCCTACTGTTAATGGGGTCGCATCCATGAAGTGGGTACGGCCAATCTTCACCACATGCATAAACTGCCTGCTCTTTTCTGCCAGGGTATTGCGCAGCTTTTCAATACCGGGGATGGTAACTTCTACCAGCATCTTATAAGCAGCAATGTGCATAGCAGTAGGGAAAGTGTCGTTCGAAGATTGTGACTTGTTCACATCATCGTTGGGATGGAGGAATTTATCCTTGTCGCCCAGCTGGCCACCATTCAGCACATGTCCGCGGTAGGCAACCACCTCGTTCACATTCATATTGCTCTGGGTGCCAGAACCGGTCTGCCAAACCACCAATGGGAAATAGGCATCCAGCTTACCTTCCAGGATCTCATCGCAAACCCTGCCGATCATGTCGCACTTTTCCTTCGGCAATACACCAGCTTCAAAATTGGTGATGGCCGCTGCCTTTTTCAGGTAGGCAAAGGCATAGATGATTTCCCTGGGCATTTTATTGGTATCCTGGGCGATCTTGAAATTCTCGATACTGCGTTGGGTCTGTGCACCATAATAAGCATCAACGGGCACTTTAACCTCACCCATCGTGTCTTTTTCAATTCTGTATTCCATACGGTGATTTTTGGTGATTTGGAAGGCAAAGGTAAACGGTTCAAGGGGAAATTGCTGAAAGAATGGGCAGGGGAAATGAATATCCCGGACCAGTTTTAACATCAACCAACTGGTATCAAAAACAATCCCCGCCGTGGGGCGGGGATGTCAATGTATTATTCCAAAATGGGATATCAGTTTCCCTTGAATTCAGGCTTGCGTTTTTCCAGGAATGCTTTGGCGCCTTCTTTGGCATCTTCGGTTTCGAACAGCAGGCCGAAGGCGTCCACTTCTTTTTGCAGTCCTGTCGGATCGGACTTGGCTGCGATATTGGTCAACTCAATGACCTTGGCAATGGCGATCGGGGCCTTGCCCAGGATGGTTTTCATGATCTCCCTGGTCTTTGGCAGCAGGTCTTCCGGGGCGGTAACATGGTTGACCAGTCCCAGTTGCAGTGCGGTATTGGCGTCGATCATAGCTCCGGTCATCATCAGTTCGATGGCCTTGCCCTTGCCTACCAGTTGGGTGAGGCGCTGGGTGCCACCATAGCCAGGGATCAGGCCCAGGTTCACTTCTGGCTGGCCGAATTTGGCATGATCTGCTGCCAGCCTGAAATGGCAGGCCATGGCCAGTTCGCAGCCCCCGCCAAGGGCAAATCCATTGATCGCTGCAACGATGGGCTTGGGGGAATTTTCGATCTTATTGAATACGAGGTCGTGGCCTTTTTGTGCCAGGGCTTTTCCGCCTTCCCCATTCAATTCCAGGAACTCGCTGATATCAGCCCCGGCTACAAAACTTTTAGGTCCGGCACCGGTAATGATGGCGGCCCTGATCTCGCGGTTAGTGTACACTTCAGCGATGGCCTTACCCAGTTCATCAATTACATCTTTATTGAGTGCATTCAGCTTATCCGGCCGGTTGATCGTGATCGTTAGGATACCGTCCTCCAGTGAAGTAAATATAGTATTGTACATGGCATGCTTTTTTGCAAAGCTAATGACTCAGGTGCAAGAATGACGGCATTAATCAATGTATTGCCTGTACACCGGTTTGTACCCCTTGATTCTTGCCAGTGGGGTGATCAGCGTGAACAGTGCTTTCTGCAACAGGTAGGATGGCCTGGTGAGCCGGTAAACATTGGCAAAATGGTTGGCCATTACTGCCAGCTGCAACTTATCGGGCATGCCTTTATCGTTCAATTTATTATCATTGGCCAGGCCGGCAGCCATTTCCAGCATGTATTCCGTATCCAGCGCCGGGCTTACTTTCCAGCTCACCCTTGTCCTTCCCTGGTGGGCATTCCACATAGCATGTGGGGTGTCGGCGGGAATATGGATGCGGTCGCCTTTTACCAGGCGGAAGGTCGCTTTGTTGACCATGACCGTCAATTCACCTTCCAGCACGATAAACCATTCTTCCTGGTAGGGATGGTAATGGGGAACCGGGGGAAGGGAGGGTTTATCATAGGTGGAGATCATCTCCAGGTGATCACCATCGGTATCGCGTGAGGTTTGGATGAATTCGATCTGCTGGCCGGTAACCTGGTTGGCCAGTATCTTGCCTTTGTACGCCATGGATAAGGTTTAATGTGAATCAATAGGTCAACTATCGTAAGCTAAGCTAACCCAAGCCCATGGCAGCCCTGCTGCCGTTCATCATACTACCGGTTTTTTGGGAATTGCTTAACGATTGTAAAATTAACCCTGGGGATGGACACAGGAAACCAGGAACCGTTTGGCTTGAATGTATTGATGGATGAATTGCAACAACAGGCATATCAGCATCCTGTTGAAGGGCCGTAACTGGAATGCTTTATTGGGATTAGAAACTGCGGTGCTCTTTCACCCAGCCGGTGATATATTCCGTGATCTCGCCCGTGGCTGTTCCCGGTGCAAACAATTTGCCCACACCCAAATCATGCAAGGCTTGCATATCGTCCTCCGGAATGATACCGCCGCCGGTCAGTAAAACATCATCCATTCCTTTTTCCTTCATCAGTTGGATGACCTTGGGGAATACGGTCATGTGGGCACCGGAGAGGATGCTGATCCCAATGGCATCCACATCTTCCTGTAAGGCAGCGTTAACCACCATCTCGGGGGTCTGGCGAAGACCGGTGTAGATCACTTCCATTCCTGCATCACGCAATGCAGTGGCAATTACCTTGGCGCCACGGTCGTGGCCATCGAGGCCAACCTTGGCTACTAAAACCCTGATGGGACGATTGATGGTATTCATATGGCGCTGTAAAGATAGCGGAGTTTGTGTTTCTATCACCATTGATGGGACCAAAGACAGGCTTGAAGCGATTCATTCCGGTCTGCTAACCTCGTTATCAATGAGGGTATGGTCCTTCCGGGTTGCTTGCCAAATGTCCAGCCTGTGTTGGTCTTCTGTAGTTCGGTGTGATGTGGTAACTTCCTCCAAAATTACCGTATGCAATACCGTATGTTTGGAAACACCGGTTTAAAGGTCAGCGAGGTCGGGTTTGGGGCCTGGGCCATTGGCGGGAATGCCATGGTGGGGGATACGCCCATTGGATGGGGGCCTGCTGATGACGAGGTGTCCATCGCCGCCATCCGGGCATCATTGGATCGCGGCATCAATTTCTTTGATACGGCTGATTTCTATGGCCTGGGACATTCAGAGGAATTGTTGGGAAGGGAGCTGAAGGGCAGGAAGGATGTGGTCATCGCCACCAAGGTGGGCCATCGGGATATTGATGGCAAGATCGTGCTGGATTACTCAAAGGAATACATCCTGCAAGCAGTGGAGCACAGCCTGAAACGTTTACAAAGGGAGGTGATCGATTATTACCAATTGCATTCGGCCCGGCTGGTGCATTTGCAGGACGGTGGCTGTATTGAAGCAATGCAATTATTGCAATCCCAGGGTAAGATCAGGTACTGGGGATTGTCACTGAATACATTTGAACCGGAGCCGGAAGCCGCTTACCTCTTGCAGCATGGATTGGGTAGTGGCTGGCAGCTGGTGTTCAACCTCATTAACCAGAAAGCATTCCCGCTGCTTTCCATGGCTGCTTCGGGAGGCTATGGCATCATTGCCCGGATGCCGCTGCAGTTTGGTTTACTAACGGGAAAGTTTAACCGAAATACTGGCTTTGGTAAGGATGATCACCGCAGTTTCCGCCTGAACAGGGAAATACTGGACAATGCCCTGGATATCCTGGAACAAAGGATCTGGCCACTGTGTGAAAAATACCAGACCAGCAAAACAGGGCTGGCCATGAGTTTTATCCTGAGCTTCCCGGAGGTGAGTACGGTGATCCCGGGTATCCGGACAGCAGCGCATGCGGTGGACAATACCAGTGGGTTTGTGAGGCTGGAAGAAACCGACAGGAAGATGTTACAGGAACTCTACGCCACCCAATGGCAACCTGTAGTGGAAGCCATGAAAGCATTGGGTTGACAGGTTGTTTGAAACCTCGTAAAAGCAACAAGCCCTTCTTGTTACCGGGTGCTGGTTACAGAAGGGCTTGTTGCGTATTGACCAATTCAAATGTATAATTACCTAGAGCAGTGAAAGTCCATGTTGGATCCTGGCAATGGTCGCTTCCTTGCCAATGGCAGCGGCGATATCAAATACGGCCGGGCCAAATTTGCCTCCTACCAGCATGATGCGGAAAGGCAATTGCAATTCACCCACCTTGATGCTGTGTGCAGTGGCAAGGTCCTTGAAACTGGCTTCAATGGCCGGGGCAGTCCATTCTGCCTGCGCTCCCCATTTCTCTGCCAACTCCTTGAAGAAATTATTTTTGTCAGGGTTCCACTTCGGCTTGATGCTGTCAATATCCAGCACTTCTGGTGCCTGGAAGAAGAACTTGGATTGTTCTACAAAATCAGGGACAAGGGTGCAGCGTTCCTTCACCATACCAATCACCTGAAGCAGGTAGCTGTCATCCTTAACCGAAATACCTGCATTGACCAGTGCCTGTTTAACCAGGGGCAGCAGCCTTTCATTGGTGGAACGCTTGATCCATTCATGATTGAACCATTTTGCCTTTTCGAAGTCAAATTTGGCGCCGCCTTTATGGACCCTTTCCATGGAGAAATTCTTCACCAGTTCTTCAATGGTGAACAGTTCCTGTCCGCTTCCATCATTCCAACCCAGCATGGCCAGCATATTCACGAATGCTTCGGGCAGGAATCCCCTTTCCCTGAAGCCCTGTGTAAACTCATTGGTGCGCGGATCTGTCCAGTTCATGGCAAATACCGGGAAGCCTAACCTTTCCCCATCGCGCTTGCTCAATTTTCCATTGCCATCAGGTTTCAGGATGAGCGGCAGGTGCGCCCATTGGGGCATGGAATTTTCCCAGCCCAGGTATTTCCACAACAGCAGGTGAACGGGCGCACTGGGCAACCATTCTTCACCCCTGAATGCATGGGTGATCTTCATGAGGTAATCATCCACCACTACAGCAAGATGATAGGTAGGCATGCCATCTGCTTTCAGCAATACCTTATCATCTACATTGGAAGTATTGAAACTGACTTCCCCGCGGATCATATCGGTGAAACTTACGGTTTCGTTATCTGGCATTTTGATGCGGATCACATAGGGTACGCCTTCGCTGATGAGGCGATTGACCTCATCTGCACCGAGGGTGAGCGAATTCCGCATTTTCTCCCTCAGTCGGTGGTCGTATTGGGGTGATGGATGTTCTTCAGTTTTGAAGGTATTCCTCATTTCCTCCAACTCCTCCGGCGTATCAAACGCATAATAGGCCTTTCCTTCGGCCACTAATTTTTCGGCATACTGGCGGTACATGGCCTTGCGTTCACTCTGGCGGTAAGGGCCATATTCCCCTCCATGTACAGGACTTTCATCCGGTACCAGTCCGCACCACTGCAGGCATTCCTGGATATATTCCTCTGCACCTGCTACAAACCTCGACTGGTCGGTGTCCTCGATCCTCAATACAAAATCACCGCCATGGTGGCGGGCAAACAAATAATTGTACAATACCGTACGCACGCCTCCCAGGTGGATTCCTCCTGTGGGACTGGGTGCGAATCGAACTCTAACTTTTGCCATAGTTGGCAAAGCTATAAAAAGGTAGTGGAACTGGCGGGCTGTTGCGTGATGAACTGCCCTGATCTTTTACCGGCGGCCAAAGAATTTTAGAATTAAGCCAGCCCGGAATTGATTCTAATGAACGGGTTAGCTAGTTTTACCGCCTGAAGCCAATTTCGATGAGGAAACCACTGATGGTCTTTTTGCTTTTAATGGCCTGTATTGGAGCCATGGCGCAGTTTGGCTGCGACCACCTCGTGGTGGATGCTGAAGGTGGCTGGGAATTCAAAGGCCTTAGACTGGTCCCTATTCGCCCCAAAGGTTTCCCCGGTGCAGGTTCTGCCAATAGTTTCCCCAATCTGGTCTCCTTCGGGGAGGCCCTTGCAAAAGGATATATCAAAGTGGAAGAGCGGGGTTCTGCAGCCGTGGAGAACGTCCACTACCTTTCCGTTTACAACAACTCAGATAAGACCGTTTACATAGGTGGGGGCGAATTATTGATGGGGGGCAGGCAGGACAGGATGGTGACCCGTGACACGGTTTTATTACCCGGATCCGGTCGGCTCGACCTGCCGGTGATGTGTGTGGAAGAAGGCCGCTGGAGCAACAAGACCAAGGACTTTATTTATAAGGGGATGGCCAACCAGCGCCTGCGTAAGGTGCTTGACCTGACCAGGAACCAGGTGCTGATCTGGAAGGATATTGGCAGGCAACTGGGGGAGGATAGCCTGGTGACCAAAACCTTTTCCTACCTGGCCAGGACGGGCGATAAGGCCTTCCTGCAGGAGCAGCAATCCTACCTCGATTATTTCAGGCGGCAGTTGAATGCATCCGACAGCAATATAGTAGGGTTTGTTGCCATTTGTGGCGACAGTGTGATCGGCATGGACCTCTTTGCTAACCGTCATTTGTTATATACCCAGTCCGATGCCTTGTTCCACGCCTATATTGATGAGGCCATCCGGATCAATAAAAGCCCTGCCATAAAAGATGAAGTGTTGGCGAAATATATTGAATCGCACCTTTGCGATAAACAGCAGCAGGAACAGTTCCTGAAAACAAACGGGAGGAAGTTCATGTTGTACGATAAATTGCTTCACCTGAGTTTTTATTAAACGAAGTACCATGATGTATTGGGCCACTGCCAATCGTTTGCTGCGAATGCTCTATCCCGGCCTGCACTGGAAAGTAAAGACGGGGGAGAAGAAGCTATACCTCACTTTCGATGATGGCCCCCATCCTGCCATTACCTCCTATGTGCTTGACCTGTTAAAGCAATACCATGCCAGGGCCAGTTTTTTTTGTATAGGAAAGAATGTTGTTGCTAACCCAGATGTATATGCGCGTATTCTGGAAGATGGGCATGCCGTGGGCAACCATACCATGAATCACCGCAACGGATGGAAGACGGATCATGAAGATTATTTTGACAACATCAGGCAAGCTTCAGCTATTATTGATAGCAGGATGTTTCGCCCTCCTTATGGAAGGATCAGGAGGTTCCAGGCCAATGCATTAAAGTCTAACGGTTGGGAGATCGTCATGTGGTCTTTGTTGAGTGGTGATTTTGACATCACCCTTAGTCCACCGAAATGCTGGGATTTGGTAAGGAAGCATGCGGGGCCGGGAAGTATTATTGTTTTTCATGATAGCGAGAAGGCTTATGACAGATTGGCCTATGCCTTACCGAGGACCCTGGAAACGTTTAGCCAGCAAGGTTATACATTCGAGAAACTTACAATGGATATTTTGCGCAAGGACAAGGAATAACGGATGGGTAAAATTTGAAGGTTTTGGAGTGGTAATTCCTTAAAAAAAGTTGGGCCTGGGTAGAAACCCTGGCCCGTTTTTAATCCGTACCCTATGAAAACTAGTTTAAAGGTATAATAATTTTTTAATTACTTCAAAGTAATTTCTTTGGAAACCCCATTTACCTTGAGGGTTGCCTTATTGTCACAATCCCCGGTCCCAAAGTCGATAACAGCGGTCGGACCATCGTTCCTGGTCACGGCTTTTTTACCGGCAACGATCCAACGGCAGTTGAAGCGCTTGATCAGGGGTTCCTGGGTGGAGGTGGTCCAGGTATGGGTCTTGTCGCCCCGCTTTACCAGGCCGCTACCGCTACCGGTAATGCTGAATACATCGTCGGCAGGGAAGAAGGGGGTACCCCAGCCATCGGTTTGGGTGATCAGGCGGGTGCGGTTCCATTCTACATAGTTGCCGTCAGGACGGGTAACCTTGCCATTGGTTACCTTGGTTTCAAAGCTGAACTGGGTGGATGTGCTCTTGTTTTCTACCCTGTGGGTGCCTTCCACCTTATTATCATTCACGTAGTAACCATCGAAACTGGTTTCTGCTACACTGCCCGGTTTAACCATCCTGCCGGTATAAACAGTGATGATCTTGCCCTTCCTGGTCCTTCCATCGCGGCCCTGGCAGCCGGTGGTGCCGAAGTCAATGGTCACTTTCAGCGGGAAACTGTCCGGGGCGGCCAGTTGCTCCACCTGCACGGTAAAGCATTCAGATTGGAGGGCGCCGGGCTGGTCGGAGTTGGCAGACTGGAAAACGCCTGTGCCGCCAATGCCTACGGTATTGTTCACACCCATTACATTGTTGAAGACATCATCATAATAGATCTCAGCTTCGGCATCGGCTTCGGCGCTGGCCTGGCTGTTAACAACCTGTTCATCGGTTGTGGGGTTATCGGAAGATTTGCTACAGCTGGTAAAGGTAAGCAGCAGGCCGAGGCTCAATCCGGCAAACAGGCCGGAGGGGTTGGTGTTGATTTTCATACTACGTGATTTACTGATATTTTTTTGTGGTTTACGGAAATATGACCGGGTTGCATCTATAACGTTTAAAATAGAATTAAATTTTTTTGAACTTTGCCAAATGACCCTGATAGATACCCATTGCCATCTTTACCTGGAAGAGTTCAAACCTGATATTAATGAAGTGATGTCCCGGGCAGGGTCTGAAGGGGTAGAAGCCATCTACCTCCCGGCCATCGACAGTAGTGAACACCGGAATATGTTTGACCTGGAAGCGGCCTGGCCGGGCAAATGTTTTGCCATGATGGGCCTGCACCCCTGCTATGTAAAAGAGACTGTTGAGGAAGAACTGAAGCTGGTGGAAGACTGGCTGGCCAAAAGGCCCTTTGCGGCGGTAGGGGAGATCGGCCTGGATTTTTACTGGGACAGGACCTTCGAGGCCCAGCAATATGATGCCTTCAGGCGGCAGGTGATCCTGGCGAAACAGTATGAGCTGCCCATCGTGATTCATTCGCGGAATTCTACCCAGGAGTGTATCAATATAGTAAAAGAGCACCAGGACGGTCACCTGAACGGGATCTTCCATTGTTTTTCCGGCAGTTACGAGTCGGCTAAGGAGATCATCAAGGCTGGTTTTTACCTGGGCATCGGTGGGGTGCTTACCTATAAGAATGCCGGTTTACCGGCTGTGCTGGAGAAGCTTAGCCTCGACCACCTGGTGTTGGAGACCGATGCGCCCTACCTGACGCCGGTTCCTTTCCGGGGCAAACGTAATGAGCCGTCCTATCTTAAATATGTAGTGACAAAACTGGCCGATATATATAAGGTGAGTGAGGAGGAAGTGGCAGAGCGGACCACGGCCAATGCCCGCAAAATCTTCAAAAAACTTCACCCATGACAACAGTCCGTCGCCCAAAAGCTACCAGGATCCTGATCATTTATACCGGGGGTACGGTAGGGATGGTCATGGACAATGAGAGTGGCGCGCTCAAGCCCATTGGTTTCAAGGAGATCAGGGATAATATCCCCGAGATCGTCAAGTTGGGTTATGATTTCTCGGTACATGCCTTCAATCCCCCGATGGATTCCTCGAACATGCATCCGGATGTATGGATCGAGCTGGCTAACATCATTGAGAAGAACTACAACGACTATGATGGGTTTGTGATCCTGCACGGGTCCGATACCATGGCCTTTACGGCATCGGCCTTAAGTTTCCTGCTGGAGAACCTGGACAAGCCCGTGATCCTTACCGGATCACAGTTGCCAATCGGTGAGATCAGGACCGATGCCAAGGAAAATATCATCACGGCCCTGGAGATAGCCGCTGCCCGCAAGGGGGGCAAGGCGATCGTTCCGGAGGTCTGCATCTATTTCGATTACCAGCTGTTCAGGGGCAACCGCTCCAAGAAGTACAATGCCGAGAAGTTCGAGGCCTTTTACAGCATGAACTATCCGCCCCTGGCCGAGGCGGGGATCACCATCAAATACCAGCGCCAGTTCATCCTGAAGCACCCGGAGGGAAAGCTGAAAGTGTACAAGAAGCTGAACTCGAATATTGCGGTGCTGAAGATCTTCCCGGGCATGACGGAACCTATGGTGGAGGCGGTGCTGAATACCCCTGATGCCAGGGCGGTTATCCTGGAGACCTTTGGGAGCGGTAATGCCACTACGGCGCCCTGGTTCATTGATTGCCTGCGCAGGGCGATCCAGCGGGGATTGATCATTGTGAACATCACCCAATGCGATGGTGGGGCCGTTGAACTGGGGCGTTACGAGACCAGTGTACAACTGAAGGAACTGGGTGTGTTAAGTGGCCACGACATGACCTATGAGGCCACCCTGGCCAAGCTGATGTTCCTGCTGGGCCAGTCGCTGTCCCGGAAAAAGATTGTGGAATTATTGGAAACTTCCTTGCGAGGGGAGTTGACAAGTGGATAAGATACCCTATATTTGCGACCCATTCCCGGAGAGGTGTCCGAGCGGTTGAAGGAGCACGCCTGGAAAGTGTGTATACCCCTAAAGGGTATCGCGGGTTCGAATCCCGCTCTCTCCGCCTTCGCCCACCGAAGCTTTAGCGTAGGTGGGCTTTGCTTTTCTAGTACCTTGGGTTCCATTGCAGGTGGGCTTCGGCGGACAAGGTCCGTGGAAGGTGCGAAAGCAACAAAAGCCAGCCTGAGCTTAAAGTTCAGGCTGGCTTTTTTATTTAAGATATGATCATTCCCTTCTCACCGGCATATCGTTAAGTGTGATTATATGTCACCTATGATGTAGACTACTATACAACATATCATCTTCCTATAATTACTTTTCCTTGGAAACCAACTCCTGTTAAAATTCCCGAGTCAACACATGTCTCGTTTGGGTAGTTTTATTCCATGTATTTCGTCTACATTCTCCGTTGTTCCAATGGTGACCACTATAAGGGTTGCACTTCAGATCTTGATGCCAGGGTGGAAAGGCACCAGCTGGGAATGGTGCCGGCCACGGCAGGCATAAGGCCCGTGGAGTTAATTTTCTACTGTGCTTTCACGGATAAATACAAGGCATTTTCATTTGAGCAGTATTTGAAATCCGGTTCCGGAAGGGCGTTCATGAGGAAGAGGTTGGTATGAAGTAATATTTTATACCCCACCTTATGCAGTCGTAGAGTTCCCCGATGAACAAAAGTCTGATGAAGAAATGTATTTCGCCCATTTACATCGGGGTCCCCTTCGGGAGACCCCGCTGGGGTTAAAATAAATGTAGGTACGACGTAGTCTTTTCAGGAGTCCCTGATGGGGTAATAGTCTTTCTTCATCAAATGGGAACAAGCGCAGCGAGTGGGCAGCCCTTTGTTTTGGCTACCCCCCTACTGGGGATCACCGGAGCGAAGCGGAGGTAATCCCTCACCCCCTCACAGGCCTGAGCAATTCCATCATCCCTTTATCGATCCGTTTGGGTCGCATGGTGCTGGACTGCAACAGGCACCAGGTGGTAGCCGCTTTGGCCAATAGTTTTTGGTTGGACTGGTTGTAGAAATGCACATGCCTGACTGACCTTGGGCCGCCGGTTTGTCCTACCCAGGTATAGGCAATGATGGTATCCTTTTCAAAAGCAGGGGAGAGGTAGTCGATCTCATGTCTCAGCACTACCCAAAGGTTATCCTGCCTGATGGCTTTGCTGGCCAACTGCTCCCAATGCGCAGCCGAGACTTCCTGCACCCAGTCGAGGTATACTGTATTGTTCACATGTCCCAATACATCAATTGCACTTTGTTCAACAGTAAATGAATACTGGAAAGCATGTGGTGGTATATCCATAATAAAATTTTGCCAGGTATATTTTCCTGGCAAAATTAATTGTTAGTCCTAAATGGAAGTATTCAATGTCTGGATAATCAATTAGCTGCTATTTTACATTCACCCAATACACAACTCGCAAATATGCTATATGGATCTCCCATTCTAATAGCTATATAACCATGTTTGGTATATATAGGAATGGTCTTTTCGAATATAACAGTTCCGCCTTTATTGTCATAGTTTGACATGGATGTAACAAACCTAAAATTATCTGTCCCTTTAATGTGGGAAACCCTTGTATAATACCAGTTATTATTACTTACCAGGGTTGATCCTGCCCAAACAAACTCTGTTGTGAATGAATGCAGGTCAACTGATTGGATGGGAGGCGTACCGTCTCCTGTCACGGGATCATATTTGATCTGTGGAACAAAGTTTGAGAATTGGCCATCTGCTTTAGGCTTCCATTTATAATAGATGTTTTTGTTCTCAAACCCTACTTCTTTTTTTGTCTGTAGTCTCGTGCCTACATTTGCTCCCTGAGTGATGAATTCAATTCCCTCGGCTGTTTTGAAGTAAGTTTTAGGTCCAGGGATCAGGTATCCGCCATTTTGGTAACTGAAGCAATCCCAGGTACTTACTTCCATTGCAAATACGGTATCAATGGACTTAACTTGAAGAGTATCAATTTTAACAATGGTATCTCTCTCGATTTGAATTACTGTATCCCTTTCAACCTCCTTGGTGCAAGACGATGTACTGAACTGAAGTGAGGATAACAACAGAACAATCCCAAAAATAGAAAGGCCGGAAAAATTGCGCATAGAATCAGGAATTATTGCAGCAAAATTATCATAGGACTTGATCTATGCAAGTATTACAGTAAATAAAATTTTACCACTTTAGTAGTACATATTATAGAAAAGGAAAACTTGACATGCCGCTAATGATTCTGGTCTGGATAATGACATTCCTTTAAAGATTAGTCCTGACCGGTCAGCACCCTCAACTCTGTATGGGCATCCATGACAGGAACGCTATTGCTGATACTGCTTTCCGCGAAGCGCTTCCGGTAGTTTCCCGGTGTCATGCCCTTGATACGGAGGAACTGCTTATTGAAATTGGCCAGTGTATTGTAGCCTGTTTCATAACAGATATCAGCTATGGGCTTGGCGGTATCCATGAGCAGCTGGCAGGCTTTCCCGATCCGCACTTCATTCAGGAAGGCAACATAGGTTTTCTTGGTGCTCTTGCGGAAATAATGGCAAAAGGCAGGAACACTCATGCCAATATGGGCGGCCACTTCCTGCAGACTGATCTCTTCTGCGTAGTGATCAATAGTATACTGAAATACTTTATCGATCCGTTCGCGGTTTCGGGAAAGGAAGGTACCTGCTTCCTGGGTGGATACCGATTCATAATTGTCAGATGAAGCTAACAGGGATAAACAACCGAAAAGTAACCCTATCCTTTGCGCACCGCTGGCATGTTCCAATTGCCGGATCAATGGAGAAAGGGTGGCGCATAAGCCTTGTTCAAGCTTCAGGCCCTGCATGGACCTTTGGAACAATAACCTGATCTCCCTGCATTCGGGCAGCTGCAGGAATTCCTTGCCCCAGAAATCTTCCCTGAATTGGATCACCACTGCTGCAGTCACCAGATCAGGCGCTGCTTTCTGGAAGGTATGGGGAAGGTTGCTGCCCAGAAAGAAGACATCGCCTGTTTTAAAGGAGCCCACATGGTTCCCGATATAGGCCGTGCCTTCGCCTTCCAGGAACAGGATGAGTTCATATTCTATATGTTGGTGCCAGGGTACTTCGAAATGGGGAGTCCGGTAGGTACGGGCTACAAATGAGGTGTTCTCACTTAATGGCAGTTTTTCAATCAGCGGCTTCATTTGCAACAATATTGAGTGGCAGGATGCAATAAATATACGAATAATGATAAAATAGTTTCAATAATGAACAATAAAGTGATTCGTGCTTGGCTAAAGGCTGGTTAAATTTAGATTCGGTATTGATAACCAATTATTGCTGCCATATGCTATTGCTCGGGATCGACCTTGGTACGTCATCAGTAAAGGTTTCTGTGGTAGATGCACAGAGCCAGCAAACCCTTTGTTCTGTCAGTTACCCTGAAACGGAAGCGGCCATCAGTGCGCCACAGGCCGGATGGGCTGAACAATCACCCGATGATTGGTGGGACCATGTGCAGCAGGCCATCCTTAAGGCCCATGCAAAGGGTGCCTATGACCCCGCAGCCATTGGCGCCATTGGTATTGCCTACCAGATGCATGGCTTGGTAGTAGTGGATAAGGACGGATTGGTGCTTCGGCCTTCCATCATCTGGTGCGATAGCAGGGCTGTACCTTTCGGCGATCGTGCCTTCGAGGCCCTGGGGGAATCTTCCTGCCTGCAACGCTTATTGAACAGCCCTGGAAACTTCACCGCCGCAAAACTCGCTTGGGTGAAGGAGCATGAACCTTCGATCTATGCGAGGATCCATCAAGTGATGTTGCCCGGTGATTTCATCGCCTATCGCCTGACCGGTGAGATCACCACTACGCCGTCTGCATTGAGTGAAGGCATATTCTGGGATTTCCAGGAGAATGGCTTGAGCCGGGAATTACTTGCTTACTTCGGTTTTGATGAATCGATCATCCCACCCATTCAGGCGGTGTTTTCCAATCATGGATCCCTGCGTAGGGATATTGCCCATGCCCTCGGTTTGCGTGCAGGCATTCCCGTTAGTTACAAGGCCGGGGACCAGCCCAATAATGCCCTTTCCCTGAATGTGCTGGAGCCGGGTGAAGTGGCCGCCACTGCCGGAACATCGGGCGTAATCTATGGTGTGAGCGGGGAAGCAAAGGCTGATCCGCAATCAAGGGTGAACAGCTTTGCGCATGTGAACCACAGCGACCAACATACGAGGATCGGTGTACTGCTTTGCATCAATGGTACCGGCATCCTGAATAGTTGGACGAGGAAGCAGCTGGCAGGCAATGAAGACTATGATCTGCTCAACCATAAAGCTGCTGCGATCGAACCAGGGTCTGAAGGGGTGAGGGTCATCCCTTTTGGTAACGGTGCTGAACGGATGCTGAACAACAGGATCCCCGGCGCGCATTTCCTTAACCTTGACCTGAATCGTCACGGGCAGGGCCATTTACTCAGGGCCATCCAGGAAGGCATTGCTTTTTCTTTCCGCTATGGCCTCGATATCATGCGTGCCAATGGTATGCAACCTTCGGTTATCCGTGCAGGTAAGAACAACCTTTTTCTGAGTGAGGTATTCAGGCAGGTATTTGTGGATGTAACAGGTGTGCCTGTTGAACTCTACCAGAATGACGGTAGCGCAGGTGCTGCACTGGGGGCAGGTATTGGTGCGGGTGTGTATGCGCATCCAAAAGAAGCCTTTACAAAGTTGGTATCACTCGCCACTATCCATCCTTCACCGGATATTTCTTATGAACCTTATTACCAGGAGTGGCGATCACTGCTGGAAAAATTCCTGTAATCAAATTAGTCACCAGATAAATATTTCACTATGAGTATTGTTATTGGCAGCAAGGAATACTATAAAGGAATTGGCCAGGTTAAGTATGAAGGGCCGCAATCCGATAACCCGCTGGCCTTCCGCTGGTATGATGCGGAGCGGGTAGTAGCAGGCAAGAAAATGAAGGACCACCTGCGTTTTGCCTGTGCCTACTGGCACTCTTTCTGTGGATCAGGTGCTGATCCCTTCGGTGAGCCCACACACTTTTTTCCCTGGGAAGGAATCGCGGATCCCCTGGAGCGCGCCAAGGCGAAGATGGATGCGGCCTTCGAGTTCATCACCAAGATGAACCTGCCTTTTTATTGCTTCCACGATGTTGATGTGGTGGATTATACCAATGATGTGGCAGAGAATGAGCGAAGGCTCCAGGCCATCACCGGCTATGCGAAGCAGAAGCAGGAAGCAAGCGGTGTAAAGCTATTATGGGGAACGGCCAATCTCTTCTCCAACAGGAGGTATATGAATGGCGCCGCCACCAATCCTGATTTCCATGTGCTGGCACATGCCGGCGCGCAGGTAAAAGCTGCCCTCGATGCTACCATTTTCCTGGGTGGACAGAACTATGTTTTCTGGGGCGGTCGTGAAGGGTATATGAGTCTCCTGAATACCGATATGAAAAGGGAGCAGGAGCATATGGCAAGGTTCCTCCACATGGCGAAAGATTATGCCCGCAGCCAGGGATTCAAAGGGACCTTCTTCATTGAGCCCAAGCCCTGCGAGCCATCCAAGCACCAATACGATTATGATTGCGCTACCGTGATCGGCTTCCTTCGCCATTTTGGTTTGCAGGATGATTTCAAGATCAACATTGAAGTGAACCATGCCACACTGGCCGGCCACAGCTTCACCCATGAATTGCAGGTAGCTGCCGATGCAGGAATGCTGGGCAGTATCGATGCCAATCGAGGTGATTACCAGAATGGATGGGATACCGACCAGTTCCCCAATGATATCAATGAACTGACCGAGGCCATGCTGGTGATCCTGCAGGCCGGTGGCTTTGCCGGTGGTGGTATCAATTTCGACGCCAAGATCAGGCGTAATTCAACCGATCCGGAAGATATCTTCTATGCGCATATTGGTGGTATGGATACTTTCGCCAGGGCACTCCTGGTGGCAGATGCGGTATTGCAGCAGTCCGATTTCCTGAAGGTCAGACAGCAACGCTATGCTTCTTTCGATAACGATACCGGAAAGGATTTTGAGAATGGCCAGTTGAAACTGGAAGATCTTCGTAACTATGCTATCGCTCATGGTGAACCTGCTGTAAGGAGTGGAAGGCAGGAATACCTTGAAAACCTGATCAACCGTTTTATCTAAGCCAACAGAAAGTTTTTTAGTTCATCCGGGTGATGATGGAGCAAAGTGCCTGATTGCTTATCTTCCGTAAATGGTTCATGAACAAAGAGCGGAAGACCAGTATCCGGCACTTTGCCTTGACATCATCAACCAACATCATAAATGATTGCCTGCAAATGAAAACCCTGCAACAGCTCGATTATTTCGTTTTCCTCTTTTACTTCATTATTGTAGCAGCCTATGGCTGGTGGGTTTACCAGAAGAAGAAAGCCGCCACTACCAATACCAAGGATTATTTCCTTGCCGAAGGATCCCTGACCTGGTGGGCAATTGGTGCATCGCTGATCGCTTCCAATATTTCCGCGGAGCAGTTCATTGGCATGAGCGGATCGGGTTTCAAGATGGGATTGGCCATCGCTACCTATGAATGGATGGCTGCAGGAACCCTTTTGATCGTTGCCATCTTTTTCATCCCGGTTTACCTCAGGAACAAGATCTACACCATGCCGCAGTTCCTGAACCAGCGGTATAATGGCACCGTGAGCATGATCATGGCCGTTTTCTGGCTCCTGCTCTATGTGTTGGTAAACCTCACTTCAATTCTCTACCTGGGGGCACTGGCCATCAGTAGTATCTCAGGCTTCAGCCTGACTTTATGTATGATGTTCCTGGCCCTTTTTGCCATCATCATTACCCTGGGTGGCATGAAGGTGATCGGTTATACGGATGTGATCCAGGTCTTCTTCCTGATCGTAGGCGGACTGGCCACCACCTACCTGGCCCTTCACCTGGTATCTGAGCATTTTGGCGGATCAGGACTGGTACACGGATTTAATATCCTGACAGAAAAGGCGGATGACCATTTCCATATGATCTTCAAAAAGGACAATCCCAATTATATGGACCTGCCGGGATTATCTGTGTTGATTGGGGGGATGTGGATCGTTAACCTGAATTACTGGGGTTGTAACCAGTACATCACGCAGCGCGCCTTGGGTGCCGATCTTCCAACTGCAAGGAATGGTATTCTCTTCGCAGCTTTCCTGAAATTGCTGATGCCCGTGATCGTGGTATTGCCTGGGATCGCTGCCTATGTATTGTACCAGGAAGGTAATTTCCAGACCGAGATGCTGCAGGCCGGTGAGCTCAATCCTGATAAGGCTTACCCGGTATTGCTCAACCTGCTCCCTGCCGGATTGAAAGGCCTTGCCTTCGCAGCCTTGACGGCTGCAGTAGTAGCTTCCCTTGCCGGAAAGGCCAACAGCATTGCCACCATCTTTACCCTTGATATCTATAAGAAGAAGATCAATGCTAACGCCGATGAACAAACGCAGGTGAAGATCGGCCGTTGGACCGTTATCATCTCCATGTTATTGGCGGTATTGATTGCCCCATTGATGGGTATTGATAAAAAGGGAGGGTTCCAGTATATCCAGGAATACACAGGGTTTGTATCACCCGGCATTTTCGCCATGTTCATCCTGGGCTTCTTCTGGAAAAAGACGACCAGCAATGCTGCCTTGTTTGCTACCATTGGCGGTTTTGTATTGTCCCTCATCCTCAAGTTCCTGCCCGCCTGGGCTGACCTTTCTTTCCTTGCCCCATCAGGATTCGCCAAGGCCAATGATGTAGATGTGTATGAGATCCCTTTCATCGACAGGATGGGATTTGTTTTCCTTTTCTGTGTGTTGGGAATGGTTTTGATCAGCCTGTATGATAATAAAAGGGGTGTCAAGCCTAATGGATTGGAAGTGGATGCCAAAATGTTCAGGCTGCATCCTGCCTTCCTTGTCGGCGCCTTGATCGTTGCCGGCGTGATCGCTTCGCTGTATGCGATCTATTGGTAAGGGCTGGTATTATAAATGAAGAAGGCACTCCGTTTAACCTGAGTGCCTTCTTTTTTATTTCGACCAATTTTTCCTTTACCAGTTGTTCATTTGTTCCGGGATGATCCTTTCCAGTGTAGACCTGTCGATCTCTTTTTGCTTCCAGTCCTTGTCATACTTCACGAACCAGGATAACCAGATGGAGCGGGATAACCTCATAAAGACTGGCTGAAGTACCACCATCAAAATAGCATTGGTTATACCCCAATACAGCAGCCTGTAGTCCCCATCCTTCAGGGAGAAGCCGATCAGAACCCACCAGGCGATGAAGGTTGCCACGGTAAAGGCAACAGTCAGTGCGTAACTTACATAGGCGGTCCCGTAATAAAAACCCGGTTCAATTTCGGTTGGCTGCCCGCAAACCGGACAACTCTCATTCATCTTCATGATCTTTCCAAAAGCGTAAGGGTTACTGGATACAAAGATCTTTCCTTCCCTGCACCTGGGACACCTGTTGCCCAATACTGATCCAAGATAACTTGGCTGCTTGCCTTTATCCGACATTTCCTGCTGTTTTTGCAAAGGTATTTTAATAGGCTGGGATTGTGTTGTTGATGCCATGAATTGAGATTTATTCAGTTGCAAATGTCCATTTTGATTTCTTAATGAAAGGTGATTTTTATCACCCCTTCCGCTGTTTTTCTTCTGGAAAAATTTAGGTAGATTCAACGGCCAATCCCTTCCAATGGGAAGTTCTGCCTCCATAATAAAACAAGCTGCGAGGTTTGTTGGGGAGATGCACGCTCTGTTGAACGTCATCCTTCAAAGTCCTGAAACCAGCCTGGTGCATGATTACAGGGTAGGGATGAAACGTTTGCGGGCATTGCACCGGATGCTGGCTGCTATTGATCCATCCATACCGCCCAATCTTTCAGCCCCCTGGAAAAAAATATACCGGAGGGCAGGGGAGTTAAGGGACCTGCAGTTGTTGCAACATTTCATTCGCGAGCAGCCCGCCATGGCAGTGATTCAAAGTATGCTGGAGGATCAACTTTCCTGGCAGGAAAGGCTGCTTAGACAAGAAATAATGACCAGGGACCTTCCTGTGATGGCAGTCCAGCAATGGGATCCCGGGAAGGAGGAGCCTGTATGGGATCATTATTTTGAAACGGTCATAAGGACCTGGTTGGCATACTACAGGCAGCCGCATTACGATGATATCCTGCACCAGTTGCGAAAGATCCTGAAGGATATCTTTTATAACCTGCAATGGTTGGATAAAGCGAAAGTACAACCATCACCTTGGTTGCTTCCCCTGGTAGCTTTTGAACTGAAGGCTGTCACTGATTCACTGGGTGACCTGCAGGATATGGTGGTCAGGATCCGGCAGTTTAAGCAATTGGCCATCTTACCTGAACCTGCTGCAGCATCAGGGCTATTGGACCAGCTGGCTGGTGAATTAATGGGCGGCAAGGCTGTCATGGAGCAGCAATTATTCCCAAGGCTTGAAGCAGTTGCCGCCTGTTTTGAACAGATGATAGCGGATATCCAACCTGCCCACCATTCATAAAAAATACATCCACAGTTGGATGCATTCTCATCAAATTCTTTTGTTGATCATTGCAGGACCTTCTCCATCTGCATGCTCCTTGAGCCCTTGATGAGGATATGGGTGTCCTGGAAACCCTGTTCCTTGAACCATTCCCTTGCGGTCACCGAGTCAGGTAATTGAATGAAGGGGTGTTGGAGTTTGGCGAAATCCCCGCCTACCAGCACCACTTTATCCCATTTGTTGGAAGCGATCAGGTCAACAATGGACTGGTGCTCCTGCAGGCTTTCTTCCCCCAGTTCTGCCATAGCTCCCAGCATCAGTACTTTTTTACTGGCATGGAGACGGGCAAAGTTCTCGATGGCCAGTTTCATACTGCTGGGATTGGCATTATAGGCATCAAGGATGATGTGGTTGCTGTCCTTGTTGATCATCTGGGACCTGCTGTTGGATGGTGTATAGGCTTCGATGGCCTGTTTGATCAATGCATTCTTTACACCGAAATGCTTGCCAATGGTAACGGCCACCAATACATTGGGCAGGTTATAATCGCCTACGAGTTGGGTGTTGACCTCCATCGGGCTAACTCCCTTGCTGATTTGCACCTGCAGGAAGGGTTCGCTTGCTATTACTTTTCCTTCAATATCTGCATCATGGGTGCCATATTTAACCAGATGGGGGATATGATTACTCATGCTGTGGAGGTAATCATAATCCCACATCACGAATGCAGTGCCATCATTAGCCCTCAGGTAATCATATAGTTCTCCCTTTCCTTTTCGAACACCTTCCACGCCCCCGAATCCTTCGAGGTGGGCTTTACCGCAATTGGTAATGATGCCATGGGTGGGAAGTGTATAGGTACAATACCCTTCAATTTCTTTCTGGTGGTTCGCGCCCATCTCAATGACGGCTATTTCAGCATCCTTTTTTACCCTAAGGATGGTGAGCGGAATACCGATATGGTTGTTCAGGTTACCCTGTGTGGTATAGGTCTTGAAACTGGTGGCTAATACGGCATGGACAAGCTCCTTGGTGGTGGTCTTGCCGTTACTGCCTGTTATAGCAATAAAGGGAATATGGAGTTGCTGCCGGTGATAGCGGGCAAGGTCCTGGAGACAGGTCAGTACATCATCAACGAGTATCGTCCGGTCATCCACTTTGAATGCTTCCTCATCGATCACCGCATAGGCGGCACCGTTAGCCAGTGCCTGTGCGGCAAAGGCGTTGCCATTGAAATTGGCTCCCTTAAGTGCGAAGAAGATATCTCCCTGCTTCAACTGCCGGGTGTCAGTCTGAACGGAAGGATGTTCCAGGTAGATCTGGTAGAGCGTTTCGATATTCATTAGCGCAAATTAAGGAGGATTATCGTTTCATGGCCCATACCATTTAATGGATGAAAACAATAAAGCCATCCTTTTGGGATGGCTTTATTGTTGGCTATGCAATATGATTAGCGTTTGCGGCTATTTTGTTTTCTTGCTTTGTAGTTGATACCGGTCTTGCGGCCATTACCTTCGGGGCTACCCAGGCGGTCCATAGCGCAACGGAAACCTACAGTGTTGCTGGACTGGTCTTCTTCCAGGAAGCGGCGGGTACCGGGGCTCAGCCAGTAAGCGCGGTCGTTCCAGCTACCACCCTTGATAACGCGGCTCTTGTCGCTGATCAGGGTAGTGATACCATAACCGTAGCTTACACCTTGCAGCAGTGAGTCACCATCCAGGTAGTTGATCACATCACCCTTCTGGTAGTTACGACGGTTCTTGCTTTCATCGTCAGTAACCAGGCGGGTCTTGATGCGGCCCAGGCTATCCCTTTCAGGCTTACCGGTAGAACGATCTACGGTTTCGAACTTGTTACCACGGTAAGGAGCAACATCATCAAAGTCTGTGAGTGAGAGCGGACGATACACATCAGCGGTCCATTCGCTCACGTTACCACTCATATTATACAGGCCAAAGCCATTGGGGAAGAAAGATTGAACAGGTGCAGTGTATACGGCACGGTCGTTCAAACCACCTGCAACACCCATGTTATCACCAGAACCACGCTTGAAGTTGGCGAGGAAGGTGCCTTGCCAGCTACCGCTGCGGCTGTCGCGAAGGCCATTAACGTTCTGGCTCCAGGAGTAAACCTGCTTGTTGGCGATCAACTCTTCACCACGCTTACCTTCTTTCTTGGAAGGCATGGGGTTTTGGTTAACCAGGCCAAGTGCTGCGTATTCCCACTCCGCTTCTGTTGGCAGGCGATAGCCGGGCAACAGGATACCATCCTCGAAAGTTACATTGGTACGAGGGGTACCGTTGGGGTTCTTCAGCGTATTCTTCTTCGAACGGGCTGCTTTACCAGGGGTAGCCTGGTATTCACCCATCAGGTATGATTTGGTATTGAAGTTTTCCTGGGCAATGCCGGTGATATTCTTCAGGGACTTGTCATTGATAAAACCCCTCTTCATCAGTTCAAGTTCATTCACCCTGTCGGTACGCCACAGACAGAAATCATTGGCCTGCTTCCAGGTTACACCCACAACCGGATAATAGTTATAAGAGGGGTGACGGAAGTAATATTCAACCATTGGTTCGTTGTAGGCCAGCTCACTGCGCCATACCAGCGTATCAGGCAAGGCACCCTGACGGATGGCTTCGTACTCATCACCGTCAAATACGGTGTTGATCCAGTAGAGGTATTCGCGGTAGTGCACGTTGGCTACCTCGGATTTGTCAATATAGAAGGAGTTTACCGTAACGCGGCGGGGAGCGTTGTTCCAGTCGCCCATAACGTCTTCTTCAGTGGCACCCATAGTAAAGGTACCACCCTGAACGAACACGAGGCCCGGTCCGGTGCGTTGTTCTTTTTCTTTGGAAACCTGGTAACCACCCTGGTTCTTGTCATTGTAATTCCAACCGGTTACGTCGGATTTTTCGGTCTTTTTGCCAAACATCTTCCCGTTCTTACAGGAAGCCACCATGGCAGCGCAGGATACTAGGATTGCGAGGTTTTTCCAGTTCATATTGATAGCCATTTACGCTGGGTTTTAGACATCAATAACGGGAGCGTTTCCCGTTTATTGTATAGATAGTAATAAAAGGTAAATGCGAATATAGCACGTTTACCTAATCAATCCGTTTGCCAAACTCTCAAAACCCACCCTGATTCCACTATTTTTGGATAAGCTTATGAACCTTCGATTCCACCTGGTTGCCCTATCTGTATGTATTACAGCCTTTTTGCCAATAAGGGCACAGCGTAGCTATGCTGACCATTCCATACTCGCCTCTGGCAACTGGTATAAGGTTGGGGTGACCAGGACAGGCATCTATAAGCTCGACCTTCCCCTGCTCCAGCAATTGGGCATCAGCGGCACCATCCCTTCCGCCCAGCTCAGGTTATTCGGACGCCGGGAGCGAATGTTACCGGAGCCCTGTGCAGCCCCCGTGACGGATGACCTGGTAGAGATGGCCATTGAGGTGGCAGATGGCGGCGACGGGGTGATCAATGGACAGGACTACATATTATTCTATGCGCAAGGTGCGGACCGATGGGTGGCGGATACCCTTTCCAGGCGATTCAGGTACGAGAAGAACCTTTATGGGGATACCGCTTTTGTATTCCTGACCATCCAGGGTAATGGCAAAAGGATACTGCCTGCGGGAACGGTTTCCAGTCAGGGTACTCCTGTCAATACCTACCAGTTCCGGTATCACCATGAACTGGACAGTGTCAATCTATTATCCAGTGGCAAGTCCTGGCTCGGTGAACCTTTTAATATGGCCACGCTTTCCAGCAGGATATTCCAGGTGGGCATACCTGAGCCTGGTCCGGGTACAGAAGCCATAATGGTCTCCAAGGTTGCGGCAAGATCGGTCGGTACCACCAGCAGTTTCCTGGTGCGGGAATCCGGGTCGGATATCCTGGCGCATACCATCCCCAGTGTTTCCTCTTCTAACCTCGACCTGATTGCCAGGGAAGATAACCGGGAAGTGCGCTTCCCCGCAAAGCCGTCCATTTCCCTTGAATACCGCTTCCAATCGGCCAATGGTTCCGCCCTGGGATGGCTGGACCAATTTGATATATATGCACAGTCGGGGCTTGCCTTGCCTGCTTCCGGGCAATTGCCCTTCAGTAGCTGGGAGGCCTACGGGAAGAATGGTCCTATTGATTATATTTTCGGTTCCCTTCCTAACGGGGCCAGGGTTTGGGGGGTGAAGGACCCTTTGCAGCCGGTTGATCTGCCCAGGTCAGGTGCCGACCGTTTCCAGGCCGGGGAAGGTGGGCTGGGAGAATACATAGCCTTTTCCAGCCAGTATTTCCAGCCGGTTCCCATGGGAAAGGTAGGGAACCAGGACATCCATGGGGAGGCCATACCGGAAATGATCATCGTGACCGTTCCCCAACTGGAGCTTGAGGCGAGGCGACTGGCCGACTGGCACCAGTCCAGGGATGGGATCAGCAGCCTGGTGGTCACTACTTCCCAAGTCTTTAATGAATTCTCGGGTGGCATTGCCGATCCTACTGCTATCAGGGACATGGTCAAAATGTTTTACGACCGGGCCATGGGGAGCCAGGCCAGGGAACCCCGCTACCTGCTATTGTTCGGGGACGCTTCATTCGACTACAAGAACCGCATTAGCAGCAATACCAACCTGGTTCCTTCTTACCAGAGCAGCATTTCCCTTGATCCCCTTTCCACCTATACCAGTGATGATTATTACGGATTCCTGGATGATGAGGATGATATCAACAATGCCTTGCATTTGCCCATGCTGGAGATCAGCATTGGCAGGGTTCCTGCTGCTAGCGAAACACAGGCCAGGGCTTTTGTGGATAAGGTGATAGCCTATTATGCACCCTCCAACCGTGGCAGCTGGCGCAACCAGCTGAGTTTTATTGCCGACGATGAGGACCAGAACCTGCATTTGCGTGATGCCGAAGAGATCAGCAAGGCGGCGAATCAGGCCAATCCGATGTTTGGCTTGCAGAAGATCTATCTTGACGCCTATGATCAGGAGAGCAATGCATCGGGCAGTCGTTACCCGGCGGTGAACCAGGCGGTCAGTGAAACCATGCAGGAAGGGACGCTGATCTGGAATTACAGTGGCCATGGCGGTTTCAGGCGGCTGGCAGAAGAAGTGGTGCTGGATAAGGAAATTGTGGACAGCTGGCAACAGAACGGGAAGCTTCCCTTGTTCATCACGGCTACCTGCGATTTCGCACCTTATGATAATCCCGCCATCGAATCCCTGGGTGAATACCTCTTATTGAAGCCAGGGGCCGGTGGTATTGCCTTGATGACCACCACCCGATTGGTTTTTGCCTTCAGTAACCGGATCATGAACAGGAATTACCTGGCTACAGCCTTGCAGCCCTTGCCGGACGGGCGGTTCAGGTCGCTGGGGGAAGCCACAAGGGATGCCAAGAACCTCACTTACCAGAATTCAGGCGATCTTTTCAATAACCGGAAATTCACCCTTTTAGGGGATCCGGCCCTGACCCTTTCTTTCCCCGAGCACAGGGTTGCCACCCTTAAGATAAATGGGAGATCCATCGATTCAGGTGCCGATACCATCAGGGCCTTGCAAAAAGTGACGGTAGATGGGGTGGTAACCGATAAATCTGGTAATCCGCTGACCGGTTTCAATGGCTTTGTGTTTCCTCTGGTCCTGGACAAACCCTATGACCGGCAAACCAGGGCAAATGATCCGGGCAGCTTGAAGGAAAATTTCAAGGTACAGGACAGGATCCTTTTCAAGGGGAGGGCCACGGTCCAGAATGGTCGTTTCAGTTTTTCCTTCGTGGTACCCAAGGATATCAACTATGAAGCCGGCGAGGCAAGGATCAGCTATTATGCCACTGACAGCCTTTCCGATGCCAGTGGTGTATTTGCCGGCCTGCCCATTGCTGGTTCGGTGCCGCCTCCCCCCGACCGGGAGGGTCCGCAAATAAAGGCCTGGTTGAATGACCTTCAATTCAGGGATGGCGACCTGACCAATAAGCAGCCCATTCTCTTATTATCACTGGCGGATACTTCGGGCATTAATGTATTGGGAACAGGGATTGGCCATGATATCACCGCTACCCTTGAAGATGGCAGGGTGTTCACCCTAAACCGGTTTTTTGAAGCTGAAACGGATACATACCAATCCGGAAAGGTTCAGTTTGTCCTTCCTGAATTGCCAGAGGGGAAGCATCGCCTGAGGATAAAGGCCTGGGATGTGCTCAACAACAGCAGTGAGGTGGTCATTACCTTCAGGGTTGAGCAGAAGGCAGGTTTTGTATTAGAAAAAGTCTATAACTATCCTAATCCCACCAATGCCGGTACCCGCTTTGTGTTTGTCCATAACCAGAATGGCAGTCCATTAAGGGTCCAGGTCAATATTTATGGCATCAATGGCCAGAAAGTAAAAACCATTAATGGTACAATAATTGCCTCAGGAAACCGTTCCTTCATTGATTATGATGGAAGGAATGACCGGGGTTTCCCGCTCAGTCCCGGGATCTATGTTTACCAGGTAGTCCTTCAGAGACCAGATGGAAAGCAGGAATGGAAAGCGGGCAAACTGGTAAAACATTAAAAGAATGAGCAGGTTTTTGTTGCAGACCTTATTTAAATATTATTATTTTAGCCGCTTATAGAGAAAAATTTACCCAAAGGATTTATTGAAACGATAGACCAGACCCTGGACCACGAAAAGGGTAAATATCTCTTTGTGTACAGGACCATGCCTGTCGTTTCATGTGATTAAAAAAAGAAAAGAAAGCGAACACATGAGACAAAAGTCCCTGAAACTGGCTGTAGCGTTATTGTTGTCCGGAACCACCTTAGTACAGGCTCAATCTGAAACTGAACCTATAAATGTGGTTACAACAGCCGTTCCATTCCTGAGGATATCTCCCGATGCCCGCGCTGGCGGTATGGGTGAAACGGGAATTGCTACCCTGGCTGATGTAAACTCCCCCTTCTGGAACCTCGCCAAGACGCCCTTCAATGAAAGCAAGAGTGCGCTTGGCCTGACTTATTCCCCCTGGTTGAAGAACCTGGGACTTAACGATGTTTACCTGGCCACCCTGAGTGGGTATTATAAATTGGATGACCTGCAGGCCATCTCTACCTCTATGCGTTATTTCAACCTGGGCAATATCCAGTTCACGGATAACCTTGGTAATGAGTTCGGTTCTTTCAGGCCAAGGGAATTCGGTATTGATGTGGGTTACTCCAGGAAGCTTTCTGAAAAGATAGGTCTGGGTGTGGCCTTGCGTTATATCTATTCCAACCTGGCTGGTGGCCAGAACGTGAATGGTACTACCTACAAGGCGGGTAATTCCGTTGCGGGTGACCTGAGCTTCTATTATAATGGTGCCAATGAGAATGGCCAGGGATGGAGTGCGGGTGCAACCCTCACCAACCTGGGTGCCAAGATCGGGTATACTTCAGATGCTACCCAGAAGGATTTTATCCCAGCCAACCTGGGCCTGGGGGGTGCTTATACCAAGGTTTTCGATGAGAACAACAAGATGACCTTTGCCATGGATTTCAACAAGTTGATGGTGCCTACCCCTCCCGCCGTGGGTGACTCTGCCGGCCTGGTGGAATACCGTAGCATCAGTGTGGTGAACAGCTGGTTCAAGTCATTCGGTGATGCGCCCGGAGGTTTCAGCGAGGAATTGAGGGAGTGGACCATTTCTACCGGTGTGGAATACTGGTACCAGAACCAGTTCGCACTGCGCCTGGGCTATTTCTACGAAGACAAGACCAAAGGAAACCGCCAGTACTTTACAGTGGGTGCGGGCATCAAATACAATGTATTCGGCCTGAACTTCTCCTACATCATCCCTTCAGGAAGTGGTGTTAACCAGAATCCCCTGTCCAATACCCTGCGCTTTGGCCTGGTATTCGACTTTGGAGCCAATGCTGATGGCGGTGGAAGCAATGAATAATTCCAACCAAACGATTTAAGAAAAGGTCCTGCCAATAGCGGGACCTTTTTGCTTAGTATTGCAATGCAATAATCAATCAGGTTAATTATGTATAGAATTGGCTTCGGGATCGATTTCCACCAGCTGGTGGAGGGAAGGGACCTCTATATCGGAGGGGTGAAGATACCCCATCACAAAGGCGCACTGGGCCACAGTGATGCGGATGTTTTGTTACATGCGGTATGTGATGCGCTGCTGGGCGCACTGGCTCTGGGGGATATCGGCATGCATTTCCCTAACAATGATCCCAAATACAAGGACATCGACAGCAAGATCCTGCTGAAGAAATGCTATGAACTCATAAGGGAACGGGGTTATAAAGTGGTGAACGTAGACAGCTCCATTTGCCTGGAAGAACCCAAGATCAAGAAATACAGTTTATCGATGCGGGAGATCATGGCAGAACTGTTGGAGATCGGCCTGGAAGATGTTTCCGTTAAGGCAACCACTACTGAGAAAATGGGCTTCGTTGGCCGGGAAGAAGGGTTGGTGGCCTATGCTACCGTTCTGCTGGTCAAGGGAACTGATCAATAAGAGATAGGGCCATTCCAAAGGGCTTTCTTATTTTCGCGGCATGTCAACCATAAAGGTTAGGATCATCAACCAGTCGGCCCATCCATTGCCGGCCTATGCCACCCCGGGTTCATCTGGAATGGACCTCAGGGCTAATATCGAAGAGGCAATGGCATTAAAGCCCCTGGAAAGGGTGCTGGTCCCAACAGGTATCTTCCTTGAACTGCCTCTTGGCTATGAAGCGCAGGTGCGGCCCAGAAGCGGACTGGCGATCAAGCAGGGCCTGACCTGTTTGAACACGCCCGGGACCATTGATGCGGATTACCGTGGGGAAGTGAAAGTGATCCTCATTAACCTAAGCAATGAAACACAACATATCCATCCGGGTGACAGGATCGCACAAATGGTCATCCAGCAGGTGGAACAGGTACAGTGGATACCTGTTGAAGTATTAAATGAAACAAGCAGAAATGCCGGAGGTTTCGGCCATACCGGCAAATCCTGATTCGCATGAAGAACTATATTCAGCTCATTACCCTGGTAGTATCGGTTTTGGTTTTCAGTTGCAAGGCTTCCAAAAAGATAACTACCGCCATAGCCAAGAAAGATTCAGTAGTCACTGTTCTGGTGGATCCCCATGCCGATAGCATGCGCTATATCGATGAGGTATTGGCGAGCATGCAGAAGAACAAGATCGACTTTTCCACCTTCTCCGGGAAGATGAAGGTTGATTACTGGGATAAGGATGGCAAGGGGCCGGACCTCACTGTTTTTGTCCGCATGAAGAAGGACAGTATCATCTGGCTCTCCATCAATGCTACAGTATTCAGCTATGAAGCCTTTCGCGTATTGATCACCCCGGACAGCGTGAAACTGCTGAACAAGAAGGACAAGGTCTACCAGGAAAGATCAGTCTCTTATTTACAGGAAGTGGCGCAGCTGCCGCTTGACTTCAGTACCATGCAGGACCTGATCATTGGTAATACAGTATATCTTGATTCGGCCAATATCATCTCCTATAAGAAAGAAACCAATTCGATCAGCCTGCTCAGCCTGGGTGGTTTGTTTAAGAACCTCCTGACCATAGGCAGTGAGAACTTCCTCTTGCAGACCAGCAAGCTCGATGATATCAATGCTACGAGGAACCGTACCTGTAACCTGAGCTACAGCGATTACAATGGTTCAGCAGGATTTCCCTTCCCAACCATGCGCCGGATCACGGTCTCAGAGAAGTCGGTGCTTGATGTGCAGCTGGAGTTCAAGCAATTCAGCTTTAACGAAAATTTAGCCTACCCCTTCCCTGTGCCGAAAAATTATACCATTAAGTAAACGTTTGGAAAGGTATATTTGAAACAATCGTTCACCAACAGCAATCGCATGATCAAAAAAATCCTTCTGTTCACCTTGATTTGTTTCTCTGTTTTGGGCGGCTATGCCCAGAACCAGAGCAGTGCGGAATTGAAAAGAAGGCAGGCTGATATCCAAAGGGAGATCGATGAATTGCGCAAGCAGCTTGAGCAAACGACAAAGTATAAACGAAAGAGCCTGGGTGAGCTGAACCTGATCCAGAAGAAGATCCGCCTGCGTGAACAGCAGATCAGGAATATCAACGACCAGATCAACCTGATCCAGAGCAGTATCAATGCCAGTTGGAGGGATATTGTAAAACTCAGGGCTGAGTTGGATACCCTGAAGTTGCAATACGAGAAGAGCGTTGTGTATGCTTATATGAACAGGAGCAATTACGACTTCCTCAATTTTATCTTTTCTGCCGGCACCTTCAATGATGCCTTAAAGCGGGTAGCTTACCTGAAATCGTATAGGGCTTACCGTGAGCAGCAGGCTTCCGTTATCCGCAATACCCAGCAGATGCTGGAGCAGAAGATCAAGGGCCTTAACCTGAGCAAGAAGGAGAAGAGCCTGGTGTTGCAGGAACAGAACAAGCAGTTCGCCGTATTGCAGGATGAAAGGAAGGAAAAGGATAAGGTGGTTTCCAAGATCAAGCAGGAAGAGCGGGAATTGATGAAGGACCTGACGCAGAAACGCAAGCAGGATGCCAGCCTGAGAAGTGCCATCAATGCGGCGATCAGGAGGGAGATCGAGGCGGAGAGAAGGCGTGTTGCCGCACTGGAGAAGGAGAGAAGGGAGAAGGAAGCAGCTGAAAAGAAGGCCAATGCGAATGCGCCTAAGAAGGATGATGCTGCCACCACTAAGACAACAACAACAACAACCAAACCGCAGCCCAAGGAACAAAAAGAGCTACAGATCTTCGGTAGTGATGAGGTGCGCCTCATATCCGATAATTTTGAAAAGAACAGGGGAAGCCTTCCCTGGCCGGTAAATGCGGGCAGGGTGGTGATGAAATTTGGCCCACATTCTTATGAAGGATTAACAATTGTTTACGATAACCCTGGCATTACCATAGAAGCAGAAGCGGGAAGTTCCATCAAGGCAGTATTCGATGGGGAAGTGGCTGCGGTAACTTCCGTAGGCCCGGTACAATGCGTGATCGTTCGTCATGGAAAATACTTCACTTCATATAGCAACTTGTCTTCGGTAAGTGTTTCCAAAGGCCAGCAGGTAAAGACAGGCCAGGTTGTGGGAAGATTGTATGAGAAGGATGGCGGCAGGGGTGAACTGGAGTTCCTGATCACCAATGAAAAATCCGTGAACCTCAACCCCGAGGCCTGGTTACGCTAAGGGAAGCTGGTTTTATCGATAATAAAAGTGGAATGTTGCTTGGGATGGTCGATCCCGTCAACATTCCACTTTCTTTTTGTAATGGGCACTTCTATCGGCAACGATCTCTGGAGATGATCAATTGGCCTAGAAGGCCTTTTTCTTTTTCCTGGTATCGTTGATCGTATTCATCTGGCTTTCCAATTGCTTCTTATCACCCACGATCACCAGGGTCATGTCCTCGTAATTGAGGTATTTGCGTGCCATGTTCTGCACCTGTGCAGGGGTGACCGAATAAAGGTTCTTGATGCGGTTGGTGAGATAGGTTTCCTTCAGGCCGAACATGTCCATGTAGTTCAGCTGTTCGATGATCCCATCCGCGCTCGAATTGGTCAGCACAAAACTTCCCGCTTCATAATTCTGGATACCTTTTAATTCCTCTGCAGGAGGCGGCGCGGCTTGCAAACCCCTGATCTCCTTGGAGATCTCAAAAAGGGAAGCACCCGTTGATTCACTGGTTACATCGGCCTTCTCATACCAGACTGCGTTGGACTGGCGCTCCATTACTGCGCTGTATGGACTGTAGGTATAACCCTTGTCCTCCCGGATATTCCTGGTGATGCGGGAGCCAAAGGATCCGCCCAGCAAGGAATTAGTGATCTCCATCTGGGTGAATTCCGGGCTGCTGACATCCGGTACAGGTGTTCCCAGGAATAGGGTGGATTGCGGTGCATTGGGACGGTCAATGATCACCAGCTCACTGCTCTTATTGGCCTTCACGGGTGGATAGCTGATGGCAGGACCTTTCGCCCAGTTGCCGAGTGATTGGCTCACTGCGGTGTTCACCGCCGCGGCATCGAAATTGCCGGCAACATAGATACTGGTGCGTTGGGCACCGAACTGTTTATTGTAAAAATCCCTGGCCTTCTCAACCGTCAGGGCATTCAGTCCTTCCTCGGTCGGGAACTGTGATGCGTAAGGATGGTCCTTAAAAAGAATAGAGAAGAACTCCTGTTGGGCCTGGGCATCGGGCTGCCCTTTCCTTACGGTCAGTTCCCGCTTAAGGTCGTTTTTCAAACGTTCCCCTGCAGCGGCCGGGAAGGCAGGCGTGGTAAGTACTTCAGCGATCAGGCGGATGAATTCAGGAGCGTATTCTGATAATACCGATCCTCCAATGGAGATGGATTCCATCCCTACATTGATGCTCAGGCGACCACCCATGGCGGCTACTTTTTTGGACAGGGACTGGAGGTCATTCTGGAGGCTTCCTTCTTCCATGAGCTTACCCATGTAGCGGGCCAGCCAGGTCTCACCTTTGGCTTCATGAACCAGGCCTGTCTTTACCACTACCCTCACTGTCACCTTGGGAATATTACCATAAGGAACCATGGTCAGTTTCAGCCCGTTGGGCAGTTCAATTTTCTTGCTGGCCGGCAATACAAAATCCTTTGGTTTGCCTGCAGCTGGTAATTGCGTTTGTGCTTCTGCGGTAGTAGCTGAAAGAAGCAAAGCAAAACTTGTATAAAGGATCAGGTTCTTCATTTTGTCTCTTTTTTAGCGGGTTGGGAAATGAGGATGGTCCTGTTGGTGGGACGCAGGTAATCCCTGATGGTGGAACGAACCAATTCCGGTGTCACCTGTTGGAAAGCGGCTTCTAGTTGGTTCACCCTCGATGGGTTATCATCAAAGAGCGCGAAGCAGGCCAGCAGGTCGGCAAGTCCAATGCCATAGAATCCGCCAAGGTTATCGTAAAGGGAAGATCGCATCTTCACCATGGCCAGGTTGATGGATTCCTGTGTCACCTCCTTCTCCAGTTCTGCAAGGGATTGGTCAACTTTTGCAATGATGGAATCGGCATTGACAGTCCCGTCGTAGATGCAATCCATCATCCACAGCATGGGACCGTTATAGTTGAACATATTGCCCAGGTAATTGATGCCGCCGTTAATGTTGCTCGTATAGCCCTTCTCCTGTACAAGGTGTTGGAACAGTTTGGAATCCTTTCCTTCTACCAGCAATTCGCTGATCATCCCCATGGCATAATACTGTGGTGTATTGCGCTCCGGCATTTTGTAGGCGATGGCAATGGCCGGTTTGGAGATCAGTGGATCTTCCTTGGAAAAGCGTTTCTCCTTTTGCTGTACCGGTTCAGTGAGGTCTGGTTTGGCCGGTAACTGGGAAGCAGGGATGGCGCTGAAGTATTTGTCGATCCAGGCTTTGGCATTGGCGATCTCGAAATCCCCAACGATCACCAGGGCTGCGTTATTGGGGGAATAGTAAGTGCTGAAAAACGATTTTACATCTTCGAGGTTAGCGGAATCAAGGTCCTTCAGGTCGCCATAAAAGTTATGCGCATTGTACCAGTTCTCATTGGCGTATTGCGGCATATCCAGCCAGGGGAAGCCGCCATAGGGACGGTTCAGCACGTTCACTTTTACTTCGTTCTTCACCACGCCCTGCTGGTTGGTGAGGGCTGCCTGGTTCAGGTCCAGGGCCTTCATCCTGTCAGCCTCTGCCCAGAGAATAGGCTCCAGCATGTGGGAAGGCATGACTTCAAAATAGTTGGTAAAATCAAAACGGGTAGAACCGTTATTGAAACCGCCGTTCCTTTCGGTGAGTTTATCAAACTCACCCTTGGGGAAGTTCTTCGAACCCTGGAACATCATGTGTTCGAAGAGGTGGGCAAAGCCCGTCCTGTTCTTCGGCTCGATCCTGAACCCAATATTGTAATACACAGCCACCGTTACAATGGGAGCGTGCTTGTCCTGCGACAACACGACTTTCAACCCATTGGCAAGTTTGTAATATTCTACCGGGATGGTCATTCCCTTTCCGGCTTTCGGGACAGGGTCATTGGCCATGGTCGTCAATGGTACCAGGCAAAGGGCATAAAAGGCTTTCCGCAATCCGTGCCTTAAACTGAATTTCATATGCGAAAGGTTATGGTTAATGTCTTTCAATTTACCAAATATAACCGCTGCGGAAAAGGGAATGTTGGGGGTTGGATGATTTTACCCAGTAGCGGTGGATAGGCTATTGGACGGGGGAATCCCCCACGCCACCATGGTGTCTTAGGACCATTACCCGTCGCCCTTGTTGTGTCTTATGACCAACGGGTAATTGGAAGATGAGCTTAGCTGTTGGATGAATACATATTTCGCCTTTTATACATCGGGGTCCCCTTCGGGAGACCCCGCTGGGGTTAACTGTAGGAACTGTTGGTGATAACACACTACAGCAGCGCAGAATACAATTGCATCGCTACAATTTTACCCCATCAGGGTCTCCCGAAGGGGACCCTGATGAATAGCAGGATGGAGTTCCATTGGGGAATCCCGAAGAAAACTCCTATGTGGTGATATTATGTAATAGCCAACCGGCGCCCCGTTGTGTCTTATGACCAACGGGTAGTTGGAAGATGAGCGTAGCTGTTGGATGCATAAACATTTCGCCTTTTATACATCGGGGTCCCCTACGGGAGACCCCGCTGAGGTTAAATAGTCCCCCGTCGCCCCCGTTGCGTCCTATGACCAACGGGTTAAAAAAACGGGAAAGAAAATGGATGTTTTTCTTTCCCGTTACTATCGATGTGGTTTGTCAATTATCCTTGCGTAAACAGGAACCTGTTATAGAGCGCCTCGTACTGCGGAACGATATGATGGATATCGAAGCGGTTGGCTTGCTCGCGGGCCTGGTCCTTGAAGATGCGAAGCTTTTCGTCATTACTCAGCAGGTCGATAGCGTGTTTGCTCATGCCGGCCACATCGCCTACGGCACCCAGGTAACCGGTCTGGCCATGGATATTGATCTCCGGCAAACCACCGGCATTGGAACTGATCACTGGCACACCTGCGGCCATGGCTTCCAGTGCGGCTAAACCAAAGCTTTCATATTCTGATGTGAGCAGGAAAAGGTCTGCGATGGCCAGGATCTCCTCCATCTGTTCCTGCTTACCCACAAAGCGGATATGGTCGCAGATGCCTAGCTCCCTGCTCAGGCCTTCTGCCATCGGGCGTTCTGGGCCATCCCCTACAAACAGCAGTTTGCTAGGCACTACTTTCACTACGTTGGCGAATATGCGAACAATGTCTTCAATGCGCTTGATCTTCCTGAAGTTGGAAGCGTGCATCAGGATCTTCTCCCCATTGGGCGCAATGACCCTTCTGAAGGCATCAATTCCTTTCTTGGAAAAACGGCTGACGTCAACGAAGTTGTGGATGACCTCTATTTCTTTCTCGATCTTAAACGACTTATAGGTTTCTTCACGGAGATTATCAGAAACCGCGGTAATGGCATCACTTTCGTTGATGGAGAATGTAACCACAGGAGCATAGGTCTTGTCCCTTCCCACCAGTGTAATATCTGTACCATGCAATGTAGTGATGACCGGAATGCTTTTACCGCTCTTCAACAGGATCTGCTTGGCCATATAGGCAGCCGAGGCATGCGGGATGGCATAATGCACATGCAGCAGGTCGAGCTGGTTATTGATGATGACATCCACCATGGTACTGGCCAATGCGGTTTCGTAAGGCGGGTAATCGAACAATGGATAGGTAGGTACCCTAACTTCATGGTAGAAGATGTTCGCATTGAATTCGTTCAGCCTTACCGGTTGCTGATAGGTGATGAAATGAACCTGGTGCCCCTTATCGGCAAGGGCCTTTCCCAGTTCTGTAGCAAGAACACCACTACCGCCGAAAGTGGGATAACAAACAATACCAATACGCATAAGGCAAATAAATAGGTTGTGAAGGTAATGGATTTTTCAGCCTTGTTGCAGGCTGCTGCAATAACCAGCCGGATCAATCAAATGTTTGGCTAATTTTAGCAAAATCAACCAAATGAGAACAATACTAGGGATTATCGCGCTGATTTCCGTACAAACGGTAGTAGCCCAGCAGGACGATTCCTTGTTCATCAGGAAACTGGCGGATGAGGTATTGACTGCTGGAAAAGCTTACAACAACCTTCGCACTTTGTGTAAGACTGTCGGGCCACGTCTTGCCGGCTCACCGGGCATGTATAAGGCTGAAGCCTGGGGAAAGCAGGTGCTGGAAGAATCGGGTGCCGACAGGGTATGGCTGCAGGAATGCATGGTTCCCCATTGGGAAAGGGGAAAGAAAGAAGAAGCCTGGTACACCATCAAAGGGGAGAAGGCTAAGAAGGTCAATATGGATATCCTGGCCCTGGGCAATTCCGTGGGAACTGACCCTAAAGGCATCACTGCCCCGGCCATCCTGATCAATGATTTCAATGAACTGGAAGCGAAGAAGGACCTGGTGAAAGGGAAGATCGTGGTGTACAATAACATCTTTGATAACCGCAATACACAAACATTCAAGTCTTACGGTGAATCAGGTGCTTACCGAAGGTCTGGTCCAAGTCGTGCCGCCCGTTATGGCGCAGTAGCCGTGATGATCCGTTCGGTTACTGCTGCTGCGGATAACCATCCCCATACCGGCTCCCTTGCTTACGATACCGCCTATCCGAAGATCCCCGCGGCCGCCATAGGACTGCAGGATGCGGATGCGCTGATCGCGGCCCTCAAGGCCGGTAAGGAGGTCAATATCTATTACCGTTCCGATGCCCGTTTCTATGGTGATACCCTTGGCCATAATGTGATCGGTGAATTGAAGGGCACCGAGTTCCCGGAGAAGTACATAACAGTAGGCGGCCACCTGGACAGCTGGGATCCTGCCGAAGGTGCGCATGATGACGGTGCCGGTTGCGTGCATTCCATTGAAGTGCTGCGTGCCCTGAAGGCTATTGGGTACAAGCCCAGGCATACCATCAGGGTTGTGCTTTTTGCCAATGAAGAGAACGGATTGCGTGGCGGCAACAAGTATGCCCAGGAAGCTAAGGCCAAAGGCGAACAACATGTATTTGCGCTGGAAAGTGATGCCGGTGGTTTCACCCCAAGGGGATTCGGTTTCACCATCGACAAGGAAAAACTGGAGAGGATGCAGGCCTGGTTGCCCCTCTTCCTGCCTTACGGGGTACACCAGTTGACAGCAGGTGGCGGCGGTGCTGATATCGGTCCGTTGAACAGGGCACTGGGTACGCCCCTTGCTGGCTTAACACCTGATGGTTCCCGGTATTTTGATGTACACCATGCCCGCAGTGATGTGTTTGAGCATGTGAACAAGCGGGAGCTGGAGCTTGGCTCCCTTAACATGGCCATATTGATCTATCTGGTAGATAAATACGGATTATAATAATGGTGCATATAAAAAGATGAGTTATTTTCACCCCTGAAAAAACTTTACTATGGGAAGATTTCTGTCTATCATTATCATTGCCTTATTGGTGATCGGGGGTGCATTCTTCTACTGGCGCTATTATTGGGTATTCGGTGAAGGGGTGAAGGCCGGTGAACTGAATTTCCTGGTGAAGAAAGGGTATGTTTTCAAGACCTATGAAGGAAAGCTGATCCAATCTGGTTTCAAGGGTGGCATGGCTGGCAGCATCCAGTCCTATGAGTTTGAATTCTCCGTATCTGACCCGAAGATCGCCGAGACCCTGATGAACAATAGCGGGAAGAATTTTGAATTGCATTACAAAGAACACCTGGGCGCAATTCCCTGGAGGGGAAATTCCAACTATATCGTTGATTCCATCCTGTCCATGAATGGGGTTCCCACGGATAAAGTGATCTCACCTAAACATCAACCAACCCAGTGATTACTGGGCTTGCATCAGGAATATAGCCGGACGTTTATGGATGTCCGGCTTATTTTTTTGCCATGCCGATAATGTCCTGGTCTGTATGGTTTCCTCCCCGCCGGTGATATCTACGGCTATGCATAACCGTGTGTTGGGCTTACAATGGGCAATGATGGAATCAATGAGTTGGTTATTGCGATAGGGGGTTTCAATGAAGATCTGGGTGCAGTCCTTCTTTGCTGACTCCAGTTCCAGTTCTTTCAGTACCCTGCTGCGTTGCTGGTTATCGATAGGGAGGTAGCCATTGAACTTGAAGCACTGGCCGTTCATGCCACTGGCCATCAAGGCCAATAGGATGGAACTGGGGCCTACCAATGGTTTAACCCGGGCACCCATTTCCTGTGCAGTGGCCACCAATAGCTGGCCAGGATCGGCCACACCCGGACAACCAGCCTCACTGATGATGCCGATCGTTTTTCCTCTTTGTAATTGTTGCCTGAACTGGCTCCTGACTTCCTCCTCCGCTTTGTGGATGGCGAACCATTCGTACTGGTCGATCACCATTTCTTTCCATAACTGCTTCAGGTAACGCCTGGCAGTTCTTTCATTCTCCACAAAGAATACCTGGCATTCCTTCACGGCAGCCACTACATAAGCAGGAATGGTTTCCAGGTTCCCCTCATCCAGGAAGGTAGGGATCAACAGCACAGTGCCTATTGCATTACTGGCCATGGTTATTTCTTTTCAAGTTCACGAACACTAAGGGTGGCAGCCACAACGGCATAAGTGGGTGCCAGTATCCACCCGATAAAGGGGATGATATGCATGAGGTAGAACAACAGGCCGTTGCCGATAGCCAGTCCTTTATGCTGCGATATGAATTCGATGCTTTGTGAGGGACTCATCTTCCTGCGTTCGCAACTGTAATCGATCATGGAGAAACCATAGTAATAACATTCGGAAAACAAGGACAGCATTGGGCTGATCCAGCCGACCACCGGGATAATGGACAGCAACAGGATGGAGACCGTATAGACGGTTTGCCATAACATGTTACGCAGTGCAAGCCTGATGCCCCTGATGATATCCTTCATCAGCTGCCTGAAGCTGAAAGGGAAATCCTTGCCTTCCAGGATGGATTCTGTCTTTTCGCTCAGGTAGGCAAACAGGGGCGAGCCAACGATGAGGAAGAAATATTTGAAGAGGGAAAAGTAGAAGAATACAAGCAATAGCCTGACCATGATCCCGCCCATCAGGAAAATAAAACTCAGGAAGGGACTTTTCTGTTCCTGTAGCCAGCGGTCGATACCGATCAGGTTACTGAGGTAATTAACGGCGTCGTTGCTGGAATTGACAAAGAAATACATGCCTGTCACAAACAGGATCATGTACAGGATACCGGGAATAATGATCCATCGCCAGAGCTTGTGCTCACCAATGAAACGGTGGGCTTTGATATAGGACTCTATAGCTATGATGATCTCTTTAAGCAAATGGGTAAGTTTTAACGGCCTAAATTTATTACTTTGAACCAACACTGGCGACAATGATGCGGAAATTGGGAACATCTTTCTTTCAAAGGCCTGATGTGGTGGAACTGGCGAGGGAGCTGGTAGGTAAGGTACTCGTCACCAATTTTAATGGGATGAAGACCAGCGGCAGGATCGTTGAGACCGAAGCTTACAATGGCATAGTGGACAAGGCCTCCCATGCTTTTGGCGGGCGAAGGACGGCCAGGACCGAAGTGATGTATGCACCGGGTGGAACTGCGTATGTATATCTCTGTTATGGTATCCACCATTTGTTCAATATTGTCACCAACCTGGAGGATATCCCGCATGCAGTGCTGGTGAGGGCCATCCATCCCCTGGAGGGGATACCGGTCATGCTGGAAAGGATGGGCAAACCCAAACAGGATCATACCATTGGCCGTGGACCGGGAAATCTGTCAAAGGCCCTCGGGATCTCCACCCTTCATACAGGCCTTCTGCTCAACAACGAGATCTATATTGCTGATGATGGTTATGCCGTTAGCGCAGATCAGCTGGTAGCGACACCCAGGATCGGGGTGGACTATGCAGGCGAAGACGCAAAATTGCCCTACCGGTTTTACCTGCAGGGCGATCCCTACGTGAGTGGGAAGAAGTTTAAAACTTAGGACAGGGGATATCCTTCCGGCCATCACTTGGCCTGCGTATATAGATGAGCGATATTTCAATACCCCCGCGACGCTGGGAAGCCGTCTTCAGGTTGGAAGTGTTCACATCATAGGTTGCTCCCAATCGGAAATCACCCCATTCAAGTCCCAGGTAGGGGATGAGCGCATCACCAAAGCGCATCCAGGAACCGGCATAAAAATTCGTTGGCCTTTCTTCATCCTGGTTCAGGTGAAAAGCTACTGCACCACCCACAACGGTTTCATTGGCGCCGGCTTGCTGGGTATGCAGGGCAGAAAGGTGCAAGGTAGCATTATCGGCAATGGGCAGGTAGCCACCACCATGCAGCGTGAAGCGCGGTTGGATGGTATAGAATCCATTGGTGAAATTCTCCTTGGGCCGGTTGATATGGTAAACCGATGCGCCAAGATAGAAGTTGTTATCGCCACCGGCGGATCCACTATAGAGAATACCCGCATTGAAATCGAAATAATCCACGGCGATCCTGCTACCATCAATGGCCTCACCACTAGGATTGCTCCAGGTACCGTCGAGGGCCAGTTCGTTTTCAAAGTTCAGTTGCGAACCATCCAGCCGCTTGGCAGCATATACACCCTGGAAGCCTACGCCTAGCTGGTGGAAGCCATCTTCATCAAGCGCTTTATGATAGGCAGTGGAAAAAGCAACATAGTTGGAATTGAGGATGCCGTTTGCGGTGCGGTCGGTCATTACCATGCCGCCGATCCCCCAGGTATCCCATTCATTGATCTTGCCGCTCATGATGGGGGCATCCAGGGAAAGGGTTGAGGTTACGAAAGCCTTGCTGATGGTCGGCCACTGGTCCCGGTAATTGCCTGCAGCCCTCAGGGTACCGTTGAACTTACCGGTAAAGGCAGGGTTCAGCGTCAGGGGGGATGCAAAGAATTGTGAAAAATGGGGATCCTGTGCATTCAGCCGGACTGTGCAAAAGCTTGCAAGGATAAGTAAGCAGAATAGTTTTCTCATAACCACGGTCCGGTAAAATACAATTTTTCCCTTATGGCAGCTGTTAATATTTGATATCAGGACTGCATTTTTGGACCAAAGGCAAGGTCGCCCGCGTCGCCCAGTCCGGGAACGATATAGCTTTTGGCAGTCAGTTCTTCATCAATGGCCCCGCACCAGATCTTGACATTGGGTTCATTGCGGTGGAGGTATTCGATGCCTACGGTACAAGCGATAGCGCACACTATATGGACCTCTTTTGGCGCACCTTCATCACGCAAATGCTGGATGGTCTTCACCAGCGAAGCACCGGTAGCCAGCATGGGATCAGCAATGATCAGCACCCTGCCATCGAGTTCGGGACAGGAAACATATTCCATGCTGATCTCGAAACTGCCATCGGGATGGTGCTTGCGGTAGGCGGAGATAAAGGCATTGTCGGCCTTATCGAAATAGTTGAGCAAGCCCTGGTGGAGGGGCATACCGGCCCTTAGGATGGTGGCCAATACAGGCTGCTGGGACAGGACCTTACAGTTGGAACTACCCATGGGCGTGGGGACCTCTTCAACATGATGGGCCATATGCTTGCTGATCTCCAGGGCCGCCACTTCGCCGATCCTTTCCAAGTTCCTGCGGAAGCGCATACGGTCCTGCTGGATGTTCACATCCCTGAGTTCCCTTACCCAATCACAAAGCAATGAATAGTTCTTACTGAGGTTGACAACCATAAACGATTTTTTACAAGGGTGGCCGCGACTTTTCTTCCCTGCTAACTAGCCTCATTAGTCGTATTTTGCGGCCGCAAAAGCAAATCTAAACCTCAGGTAGGGAATACTAAAATCATTTTTTCATGTTATACAAAGCAATTGGTCTGATGAGCGGCAGTTCGCTCGATGGGTTGGATATCGCCTATGTGCATTTCCAGGAAACAGGAGGTAAGTGGTCGATGGAGATCGTGGCGGCGGAATGCTATCCCTATACCGGTGAATGGGTAGAGAAACTGAAGAATGCCATCCATCTTTCAGCCCAGGACTATATGCTGCTGCATGCGGAATACGGCCATTATATTGGTCGCGAAGTGAACCGGTTCATTGCTGCCCATCACCTGGAACATAAGGTGGACATGATCGCTTCCCATGGCCATACCACCTTCCATATGCCAGCCCAACTCATGACCGGCCAGATCGGTGATGGTGCGGCCATCGCGGCGGAGACCGGCCTGCCGGTGATCAGCGACCTCAGGGCCCTGGATGTGGCCTTTGGCGGACAGGGGGCTCCCATTGTGCCGATCGGGGAGAAATTGCTGCTGGCCGATTATGCTTTCCTACTCAATATCGGCGGGATCGCCAACCTCTCCTTCAGGAAGGATGACCAATATTTTGCCTTTGATATCTGTGCTGCCAACAGGGTGCTGAACATGCTGGCCCAACAGGAAGGATTGCTGATGGATGCCGGTGGCCAACTGGCAGCTGCAGGAAGCCTCGACCCATCCCTTTTGGGGAGCCTGAATGGTTTGGAATACTATGACCAGCCCTACCCGAAATCCCTTGCCAATGATTTCGGGACCGATATCGTGTTCCCAATGGTGGCGGATGCCGGCTTGTCAACCTCAGATGCTTTACATACCTATTCGGTTCATATCGCAGCCCAGTTGAAACGCAGCCTGCAGGAGATCAGCACCAGGGAGGGCATTAGCCTTGCCGGCCAGAAACTGCTGGTTACGGGCGGCGGCGCGTTGAATGGTTTCCTGGTGGAAGCCATCCGTAATGAGCTGGCAGGAACCGGGGTAGAAGCGGTTGTACCTGACCGTCAGTTGATCGAATTCAAGGAAGCCGTTATCATGGCCCTGATCGGGGTGCTACGCTGGAGGGAGGAATACAATGTGCTGGCATCAGTTACCGGTGCCCGACGCAACAGCATCGGCGGTGCCTTATGGTTGGGAGTGGAAGCCTGAGCAGGAATGCCTGTTCAGGGCAGAAGCCCTCTAGTATCGCCTGATCAAATACCCAATACAGATTTAAGTTTGGTATAGCCCGTTTTACTGACCGGCAACTTATGGCCATTCCTCAGCGTGACCAGGTAGCTGTCCTTTTCATGCGCGTCCAGTCTTGTCAGTTCCTGCAGGTTGAGGATATAGGAGCGGTGGATCCGGGTGAAGCGGTTGGGGTCCAGCTGCACTTCGAAGGAAGCCATGGTCTTCTTTTTCAGGAAACTGGCTTCTTTCGTTACGATCCGGGTATAATCATCAGCTGCTTCCAGGTAAATGACCTCATCTACCGGGATGATCTTGATGACTTGTCCATTTCTGACCACGATGCGGTTGGGTTGCGCGGCCGCCACCGGGTTGCTTTCCAGCAGTTCCTGCAGGTTGACCGCTGCTTTTTCCTTCTGTGCCTGTTGCAGGAATTTATTCACTGCCTTCTCAAAGCGCTCCCTGGTATAGGGTTTGAGCAGGTAATCAATGGCATGGGCTTCAAAGGCCTTCACGGCATATTCCTCAAATGCCGTGGTGAAAATAATGGCCGGTGGATGATCGATCAGTTCCAGCATTTCAAAGCCGGTGATCTTGGGCATCTGTACATCCAGGAATACCAGGTCGGGCTGGTGGGTGGCAATGGCCTTAAGTCCGGCAAACCCGTCATTACAGGTATCCATTACCGTTATGTCAGGGAAGCCCTTGAGGTATTCCTCTACCATCATTATCGCCAAAGGCTCATCATCAATTATTATCGCTTTGTACATGTAGTTGGGGGATTAGGACGGTGGCGCAAAAGCGACCGTTTTCTGAAGTGGTGGTGAGTAAATCATTCCGGCCATACAGCAGGTAAAGCCTTTTCCTGATCCCGTTCAACCCGAAGCCCGTCCCTTTGTGGGCAGTAGATGTTACCGGGTCAAAAGGGTTACAAACACTTACCACCAATTGCTTATCATTTAGTGTTGCTTCAATCGTGATGTCAACGGTTTCCAGGGTATCGTACAGGCCATACTTGATGGCGTTCTCCACCAGCGGTTGGAGGATCAGTGCAGGCAGCTTCGCTTCATCAGTCGGTGCAGCGGCGCTAATGCTGGCTTGCAGGCGATGGCCAAACCTCAGTTTTTCGATGTTGAGGTAGAGGTTCAATTGTTCCAGTTCTTCTTTCAATGTAGACAATTGGCTATCGTCCACCTTCACTGTTGAACGAAGGAAATCGGAAAGTTGCCCTACCATTTCCCTGGCTTTCTCCGGTTGGATACCGATCAGGGCATTAATGGAGTTGAGGCTGTTGTACAGGAAATGGGGTTGGAGTTGCTGGCGCAACCGAAATAATTCAGCATCCTTCGCAAACTGCTCCACATCCCTCACCCTTTGGGCTTGCATGCTGTTATCCCTGCTGGCTTTGATGGCCATGGAGAGGAAGGCCACCAGGCTGTTCCAGAGCAGGGTAAGGCAGATCCGCGGGACAATGGTTTCGGTTAAATGCGATTCCATCCCGGGGTAACGCTGCAGGAAAATATTCAGCAATATGGATTGCACCAGGGTGGTGATGGCGGTAAGGATATGGATCACCAGCAGCACGCTCCAGAACCTTTCCCTGGATGGGAGGTAGTAACGGAAGACCTGGAATAGGATGAATCCGGATCCTCCCAGCGTCAGGGTATTCAGCAGGCTTTCGGTAATGGTATTGTTCCAGCTGAAACCAGCAACATATAACAGCCAGGCATGACCGAAAAAGACCAAAGCAAGGAGGCCATAGTAAACGCGCCTGATGGTGGTGATATGGAAGTGTTGGTTGTTCAATTGTTTGGTTCTGGTTTAAGGGAGAAAGGGTAGGGGTGTCCTTTTGCTTACCATCATGGCTTTTTGTACAATGGCATCCCGGTAATGGGCACCGCTGGCTTCTTCATGGATGCGGCTGCATATTTCTGCGCCATCCATGAAATTATCGATATGGATCAGTTCCGGTACATCCACAAATTGCCATTGAACGAGTTGGCTGCGATCATTGGTGAAACTGGTTGCTTCCTGCTTTCCCAGTCGACAGGCCTTCTCATAAGCTTCGGCATAGGCATTTGCCTGCACTAGTCTCATCTGTTCATCAAATTGGGGAGTGTGGTCTCCATCGCCGCAAATGATCTGGTAGACCAGTTTAGCTATGAACCATTCCATAAGGATGAAGTTTTGGTTAATGGTTGGTAGGTTCAGCCCTGAACGATCTCAATGCCGCCAAATACTGCACTGTTCTTCAGGTAGAGTGTCTTATCCGAATAAATGGAATGCTGCGGACGCTTGTCTTCTATACCGCCCAGTACCGCAGAATTTTCCATCTTGAGGGTCCAATGGGGCGGGACGATGAGCTTCACACTGCCGAAAACAGCATTGAGTTCTAGGAGTATATTGTTATCGATGAGTTCTGCCTGGGTGAGGTTCACTTCGCTGCTGCCGAAAACAGCAGAGATCTCACCACCCCGGAAATTCTTGGTTACCACATGCTTGCGGGTGCTGCCAAATACCACGCCTTCATCGATCTTATCGCCATTGAAAATATCACTGGGGGTAATTTCTTCCGTGCTGGTACCGGTAGTATCGAAGATGCCCCGATTCTTCCTGCAGGAATGTCTTCCACTCCAGCCCTTAGGCTTGAAGATCAGCCATGCTCCGAAAGCCATGAGGAAGATGGGGACGATCAGGTTCCTCGGGATAAGTCCGGGGAATTCCTTCCTGATCAGGAAGAATAGTCCGATCAGGATGGGCACCATGAAGCCAGCATTGCGGAACCCGTTACTGATACCCGAGAAAACGCCCACTGCGATCAGGATCATGGGCCAGCTGAACAACCAACCGGGGAGAAAAACCACTCCGTATTCATTGGCAATAAGGAGGCCGGCGATCGCGATCAGGAAGATACCAGCCAGTACGCCTTTTTCTTTTATCATGTTGTCTTGGTTATTGGTGATAGGTTGTTGGGGTTTCATTGTCATATTTTTTACCAAAACTATTGTCAATGCCACCCCGGGTCAAGGCTTCATAGGTTATTGCATGCTATTATTCGGTGAACTGCGGAAATGGGTCGGTGAAAATTCCCGGCCTCAGCAAAATTGGAATCGATCGCCGTCGAAAAGCCCCTTGTCGCTCAGCTTCAGGTGCGGGATCACCAGTAGCGCCATAAAGGAGAGCGTCATGAATGGTGCACCCAGCCTGGATCCAAGGTGCTTGGCCATCAGGTCGATCTCGGTATAGGACTTCGCCACTTCGTAACCATTGTCGGCACTCATGAGACCTGCGACCGGCAGCGGAAGTACAGCGCCCTTATCACGGTCCACACAGCTCACCCCGCCCTTTTCCCGGATCACCAGGTTAATGGCCTCGCAAATGCTCTCATCATCCACCCCAACTGCAATAATATTATGACTGTCATGGGCAACCGAAGAAGCGATCGCGCCCCTTTTGAAGCCGAAATTCTTCACAAAGCCTATGGCCACCGGGGCATCGTTATAGCGGTTCACTACCACCATCTTTAAGAGGTCCTTTGCCGGGTTGCTGCAGAGATTGCCATCCTTGTTGATCAGGTCTACCTTAGTAATAGGAATGGCATTCGTGATCAGTTGTCCATCCAACGCCTCAATCGCAGGTTTTAATGGGGCATCCTCCGGTACCTTGAGGTCACCGATGGTGCGGGGCTGGCAATTGAATTGGTTGATGAGGTGGCAGGGCAGGTCAGGGATCAGGCTCTTGCCTTTTTCGGCAACCAGTTCCCCATTGATATAGGTGGCCAATACCTGGAAATTGTCGAGGTCATTGAGGATGATGAAGTCGGCCGGGTCGCCTTCCCGCAAAATGCCCACTTCCATATTATAATGCAGTACGGGATTGATGCAGGCCGCTTTCAGCACATTGAACAGGTCTATCTCATGGTCAACGGCCCGGGCGCAGAGCTGGTTGATATGACCCAGTGCCAGGCTGTCGGGGTGCTTGTCATCGGAGCAGAACATGATCTCATCCGGGTGTTCCTCCAGCAGGCCAACGAGGGCTTCGAAGTTCTTTGCTGCACTGCCCTCCCTGATGATGATCTTCATGCCATATTTCAGTTTATCCATGGCTTCTTCGCGGGTGAAACATTCATGGTCGGTACTGATACCCGCTTCAATATAAGCTTTGGCCGTTTCTCCCCTCAGTCCCGGTGCATGGCCATCGACCGGTTTGTTGAGGGCATGGGCCGCCGCGATCTTCTGCAATACCTCGGGGTCCTTGTTCAGCACGCCCGGGAAATTCATCATTTCGCTGAGATAGTAGATATCCTCCCTTTCCAGCAGTCGGGTGACCGCATCCGCATCGAGGGTGGCACCGGCCGTCTCGAATACTGTTGCCGGTACACAACTGGGCGCGCCGAAATGGAATTTAAAAGGGACCTTCTTGCCGTTCTCGATCATGAAGAGGACCCCGGCTTCCCCGCAGACATTGGCGATCTCGTGCGGGTCGCTGATGGTGGCCACCGTTCCGTGCACTACTGCCAGCTGGGCAAAAGCGGTTGGTACCAGCATGGAGCTTTCGATATGCACATGGGCATCAATGAATCCCGGGCAGATAAAACTGGCTGCCGTATTGATACCATCCGAAAGGTGTCGTATTTTCTCAATGCGGCCATTGCTGATGTACAGCTCGCCAAAGAAGATATTCCTGTTCAAAATATCGATGATATTCCCCTGTATGGCCATGCCCGATTTTTACGCTAATGTACCACTCCCTTCCCACTCACGGGTCGGACGCAGGTCCGACCCGTCTCCGACCCGTCTCCGACCCGTCTCCGACCCGTCTCCGACCCGTCTCCGACGTGTCGGCAATTTTTCTATCCATTTTACCCATAAACCATAGATTTTACCATAATTATGGTGGGTGGTGTAAGGAAATGGTTGAAAGGCTAACAAATAGTAGTATTTACGGTTAAATTTGACTGAATAAATTAATCTGTTATGCCCAAATGGTTAACTGCAGCCTTTGCCTGCTGCCTTACCCTGACTCTATTTACTGCACAAGCCCAGACTGTTGACGAGGTGATCGCCAAATACGTGGAAGCGATTGGGGGAAAAGAGAAACTGAGCAGCATCAAGTCTGTTTATATGGAAGGGGTGGCCGTAATGCAGAATGGAAGTGAGATCACCACCAAGGTGACCAAGGTTGATAAACAACTGATGCGTACCGAAACTTCTTTCGGGATGGGCAGCTTTACCTTCCTCGTAACCGATAAGCAGGGTTGGTTCTCCAATCCGCGCAACGGTGGCAAGTTTGAAGCTATCCCTGAAGACCGTGTTAAGATGGCCCAGTCGGAACTGGATTGTGCTGGCCCATTGGTGGATTATGCCGCCAAAGGCCATAAAGCAGAACTGATCGGCAAGGAGGCCGTTGATGGGGTGGAATATTACAAGGTGAAACTTACCCTGAACTCCGGAAATGACATCACTTATTTCATCGACCCCTCCACTTATTATATCATGCACGAAACCCGCAAAGGTGGTGGCATGATGGGTGGCGGCGGCCGCAGACCAGGCGGTGGTCAGGGAGACCAGGAAATGCGCATCGATTATTCCGACTACCGCAAGACCGATGACGGCTATGTTTTCGCTTACTCTGTAACAAGAGGCGGCATGGGCGGTTCCATGACCTACGAGAAGATCGAGGTGAACAAGCCAGTGGATCCTAAAATGTACAAACCTGAATAACGAATACTGAAACCAATTAAACCATCCATTTCAAAACTAAAAAAATGAAATTAGTAAAGTTTGCATTAGCAGGGATCGTGACCCTGATGAGCGTATTGACTGTACAAGCACAATCTGCGGACGAGATCGTTGATAAGCATATCGCTGCCATTGGCGGTAAGGACAACTGGAAGAAGGTGAATAGTGTAGTCACTGAAGGTAATCTCACCGTACAGGGTGCTGACGTAACTGTCGTTTCCACAGTATTGAACGGTAAAGGTGCTCGCCAGGACATTTCTGTAATGGGTATGACCGGATATACCATCATCACCCCATCTGCCGGTTGGAACTATATGCCTTTCCAGGGCCAGACCAAGGCTGAACCAGCCACTGAGGAAATGGTGAAGGAATCTGCCGACCAACTGGATGCCCAGGGGGTGCTCATTGACTACAAGGCAAAAGGACATTCTGTAGAGTACCTTGGTAAGGAAGATGTTGATGGTACTGAATGCTTCAAGCTGAAGGTTACACATAAGAGTGGTAAGACCGATACCTATTTCATCGATCCGGCCACTTATTACATGCTTCGTTCCATCACCAAGCAGAAGGCCAATGGCCAGGAAGTTGAAGTGACCACCAACTTCAGCAACTTCCAAAAGCTTCCCGAAGGTATTGTGGTGCCTATGAGCATTACCCTTCCATTTGGTGAGATGATCGTTAAGAAAGTTGAGATCAATAAGGCGGTTGACGAGAATATCTTCAAACCGGCCAACTAAATTCCCCTTGCATGCCAGAGCCCGGAAACAATCATCCGGGCTTCTTATTTCCATTAAACTACTTTTCTTCTGCTTATGAAAAGAATCCTTCTATTCTTCGCGGGCTCCTTTGCACTTACAGGAGCAATCGCGCAATCTTCCAAAGTTTCTTCTGCCACTTTCGGCATGATGGAAGCCCGATGGCTTGGCCCGGGCACTATGAGTGGCCGTATCTCCGCCATCGAAGGCGTGAACAATGATGGCAAGACCATCTATGTTGGAACTGCAGGTGGCGGTGTATGGAAGAGCACCAATGCCGGTGCCTCTTTCAAACCCATTTTCGATAAGAACTGCCAGAGCATCGGCGCTATCGCGGTTGACCAAAAGAACCCCAAAGTGGTTTTCGTTGGTACCGGGGAAAGCAATATGCGTAACTCTGTTTCCATTGGCGTGGGATTGTATAAATCCACCGATGCCGGTGATAACTGGACCCGCGTTGGCCTCGATAGTACTGAGCATATTGCCAAGATCGTTATCGATCCAGCCAATACCAACAATATCTATGTTGCCGCTCCCGGTCCTTTGTGGAGCGACAGCAAACACCGCGGTCTGTATAAGTCAACCGATGGCGGCAAGACCTGGGATAAGATCCTTTACATCAACGAAAAGGCCGGATGTGCTGATGTTTCAGTAGATCCCTCCAACCCCAATATCGTTTATGCGACTACCTGGGAATTCCGCCGCATGCCTTACCTCTTCAATTCAGGTGGTAACGGTTCCGGAATTTACAAGAGCACCGATGGTGGTAAGACCTGGAAAGAACTGACCAAGGGATTACCTGCCAAGCCATTCGGTCGCACAGCACTTGCATTGGCGCCCAGCGCCCCCAATAACCTGCTGGCTATTGTTGAGGCTAAAGAGACCGGACTGTATATTTCTTCAGACGGTGGTGAAAGCTGGAAGCAACAAAGTGCCACACTCAATGTGGTGTCTAGGCCTTTCTACTTCAGCACCCTGGTGATCGATCCCAAGGATCCCAAGCGTGTTTACCGCCCGGCATTCTCCTTCTCTTATTCAGATGATGGAGGCTACTCTTTCGCGGAAGCCAGTAACGAAGGCGGATGGGTTCACAGTGACCATCATGCGCTTTGGATCAATCCCAATAACACCAACCAGATGTACCTGGGAACCGATGGCGGTGTATACATCAGCCTCGACCGCGGTGCGACCTGGATCTTCGTGCAGAACCTGCCCGTAGGACAGTTCTACCATGTTGCTGCGGACAACCATGAGCCTTACAGGGTCTATGGCGGCCTGCAGGACAATGGCTCCTGGGTGGCACCCTCTTCCAAGCCCGGTGGGGTAGGCAATGGTGACTGGCAGGCCATTTATGGCGGAGATGGTTTCTGGACCGTTCCTGACCCAACCGATCTCAATATCGCTTATGCAGAATACCAGGGTGGTAACATGGCCCGCGTAAACCTGAAGACCCTGAAGAGCGTGACCATCAAACCACAGGCAGGCGCAAACGAAGGCAAACTGAGGTGGAACTGGAATACACCGATTCATATTGGTTCCAATAATCCAAAGAACCTCTATTGTGGTGCACAATACCTGTTCAAGTCTACCGATAAGGGAACGAACTGGACAAGGATCTCCCCGGACCTGACCACGAATGACAAGAAGAAACAGGAGCAGGAGAACAGTGGTGGTTTGAGTGCCGATAATACATCCGCTGAAAACCATACTACTATCTTCACCATCGCAGAATCTCCGCTGGATGAGAACATCATCTGGGTAGGTACCGATGATGGTAACCTGCAATACACCACAGATGGCGGGAAGACCTGGACCAATGTTGCAGCCAACTATGCCGCTGCTGGTATCCCTGCGCAAACCTGGGTGAGCAGTGTTGAACCCAGCCGATTCGATAAGAACCTGGTCTATGCCACTTTCGATAACCACATGTACGGAGACCACAAGACCTATGTGGCCAGGTCGACCGATATGGGTAAGACCTGGACCCTTTTCAAGAGTGAAGAATTCACCGGCTTTGCCCATAAAGTGAGGGAGGACCTGGTGAATAAGGACCTGCTGTTCATCGGAACGGAAATGGGACTCTTTACATCAGTTGATGGTGGTGCCAGCTGGTTCAGGATGAAGAACAAGATCCCTGAATATGCATTGGTGCGCGATATCCAGATCCATCCTAAGACCCATGACCTGATCCTGGGTACCCATGGTCGTGGGGTGATCGTGGTGGATGATATCAGTCCCATGCGAGCCCTAACGGCAGACATTCTCGAAAAAGATGTGTACATGTTCCCGGCTCAGCCCATGGCCATCAATATGGGTAAGTATGGTGATGGCGGTTTCCCTTCAACAGGGGGATGGAATGGCGGTAACCCTGCCTCTATCCAACCCATCCAGTATTACCTGAAGGACAGGGTGAGCAGCGGGGATGTAAAAGTGGAGATCTATGATGCAGAAGGAAAGCTGATGCAGTCCATGCCTGGCTCGAAGCGTAAGGGTGTGAACAAGGTTTTCTGGAACATGCGCATGACCCCGCCCAAAGCTGCAGCCGGTAGTAAGAAGATGGATTTTGGTGCATTCACTGCCCCAATGGTAATGCCGGGAGATTATACCGTGAAGCTGAAAGTAGGCAATAAGGAGTATACAGATAAGATCAAGCTGGTGCATGATGCGTCCAACCCTGATTTCACCACGGCAGACCGCGAAGCCCAGTACAAAACGGCCAACGAGTTGATGGGTATGTACGCTGACCTGAATGCTTTGGTAGAGGATATCAATGGCAAGCAGAAGATGGTGAAGGATAATGTTGACAAGGTGAAGAATGCCAAAGTGAAGAAGCTGTTGAACGATTACCATGGCGACCTGGAGAAGCTGAGGGCTACCTTACTGGCCACCAAGCAGGCATCCATTTTTGCGGATGAAGAGCAATTGCGAGAACGCATCAGCGAAGTGTATGCAGCCGTTGCCAACCAGGAATCGAGGCCCAGCAACCTTCAGTTGCAGCGCGTGGATGTGCTGAAGAAGGAATTGGGCGACGCCAAGGCTAAGAGTGATGCGGTGAATAAGCAGTACTACAACAAAGTACAGGCTGCTATGGAAAAGGAAGGACTGGCTCCCAAGCCTGCCACCTTACAGGACAAGAAAGGCAACTAAACATTTTCCCTGATACAGTTAAAGGGCACGGGCCATGGGCTTCGTGCCCTTTTCTTTTGTAATTTCAGGAGGGTAAATGATATTATGAGACTACTCCCCCTGCTATTTCTCTTGCTCCATTGCCTGCCGATCATTGCACAGCAAAAGGCATCCACTGCTCCGGCATCACTGGTTATCCCGACCCGCGCCGGCAAGTGGACCCTGCAGTCCTATGATGAGCAGATCCTGCGCATCCGCTTCACCCCGGAAGAAAGATGGTTCAATGCCCAATTATCCGATGCGGTCATTGCCAGGCCATCCACAAAGCCCATTGTGCGCAATACGATCGATGGGGAGCAGTTCCTTTTTGCAGGAGACATAAGGGTGCAGGTGGATGAAGGAGCGGAACAGTTGTTGCTGAAAGCAAATGATTCTTCAGAAGCTATTACCATCCAGGCATTCCGTTACGGACCCAATGCAGGTTTCAGGATATCCTTGCAGGAAGGGGAAATGGTTTTTGGCGGAGGCGAAAGGGCCATCAATATGGACCGTCGCGGCTATCGGTTGCCGTTATATAATGCACCTGCTTATGGTTATGAAGAAGGCGCAGAGAACCTGAACTTCTCCATACCACTTTTCTATTCTTCCAAAGGCCATGCCCTGTTCTTTGATAATCCGTCTTCCGGCTATGTGGATGTCGGGAAGTCCGATCCCTCCCTGCTGGAAGCGGGATTCTCCAGTGGTGAATTGAATTGCTATTTCATTGCAGGGAAGACTATTGATGAAATGTTGCAAAGCTATACCCGGCTGACCGGCAAAGCTCCTTTGCCTCCAAGATGGGCCCTTGGCAATTTCATGTCGCGCTTCGGTTACCAGAGTGAAAGCCAGCTGATGGCGATCGTTGATTCCATGCGGAAATATAAAATTCCCATGGATGCAGTGATCCTCGACCTGTTCTGGTTCGGCGATAGCATCAAGGGAACGCTGGGCAACCTGGACTGGGTGAATAGCAGTAAATGGCCCAACCCCAAAAGGATGATGGATACCCTCGAAGCCAGGAGCATCAAGACCATCCTCATTACAGAACCCTTCTTCCTGCAAGGCACCCGCAATTACGACGCCTCACTCAAGTTCCTGGCAGTTGACAGTTCAAGGCAACCCTATATGCTGAAGGATCTCTATTTCGGTTATGGGGGACTGATAGACTTGTTTCGCAAAGATGCCAGGGATTGGTTCTGGACAAAATACGACAAGCAGATCAAGCTGGGGGTTGATGGCTGGTGGGGTGACCTGGGTGAGCCCGAGAAGCATCCAGCAGACCTGTATCATAACGGAAAGGACCTTGGTGTCAACCAACTCCTGAACAGTAACCAGGTGCATAATCTCTATGGACATTATTGGAGCAAGATGCTGTATGAGAAGTATAAGCAATTCTATCCCCAGCAACGTCTCTTTTATCTTAACCGTTCAGGTTTCGCTGGCAGCCAGCGTTACAGCGTCTTCCCCTGGACAGGCGATGTAAGCCGCAGCTGGAGCGGTTTGCGTGCACAACTTCCTTTGCTCCAATCGATGAGTATCTGTGGGATCCCATATATCCATTCTGATGCTGGTGGATTTGCCGGAGGTGATGAGGATCCTGAACTTTATTTGAGATGGTTACAGTTTGCCATATTCACGCCTATCTTCAGGCCGCACGGCACAGCACTCGGACAGGCAGATCCCCAGGCAAGGAGTTATCCCAGTGAACCTGCCTTATGGCCGGATTCAGTAAGGGAAATAGCAAAGCAATATGTACAAACGCGCTACGACCTCGTGCCCTATAATTACAACCTGTCCTATGAACAAAGCAAATATGGCAAACCCATGATGCGGCCCATGTTCTATTATGATCTTGCTGATTCCAACCTGGTGAAGGCGCAGGACCAGTATATGTGGGGCGACGCTATCTTGGTAGCACCCGTACTGGAGAAAGGCGCCACCAAAAGGCGGCTCTATTTACCAAAAGGTAATTGGTATGATTCACGGAATAAGAAGAAATATGAAGGGGGGCAGTGGTTGGAAGTGCCAGTGTATATAGATAGGATCCCTGTATTTGTAAAGGCTGGAAGTTTCGTGCCAACAAGGGCACAACTGAGCAATATCTCGGAATACAAGACCCGCTTACTGGTGACGCAATATTTCTTTTCACCCGAAGGAGGGAAATATATGCTGTATGATGATGATGGCAAGGATCCCAGGGCCATGGAAACCAATAATCATGAAATGATCGGCTTTGTAGCCAGGTCTACGCATACCGGCATGGAGATCAGGATTGGCAGCGGTTCGGATCGATACACCGGAAGGGCGACCAAGAGATTTATGGTTATGGATATTTTCGGCTTACCGGCTGATCCCAAATCGGTGAAAGTGGATGGGTTGCTTGCACCCCTGCAAAGTAAATTCCAGGAAATAGAAAAATACCGTGGCCAGATCGCCTTATGGGATCCCCTTAATGGTATGCTCAGGGTGGTATTCGAATTTACCGGTACTTCCCAAAAGCTTGAAGTGAGCTTTTGATCATTGTTCATGGAGGAATTCTTCCAATGGATAGTTTTGTTGCAGTTATTCATAACTGTTAGCTATGCACCGAAGAGGGGTATCCATTCATCAAGATAAGTTGACCCTGAATGCTTGCCCAGAATGGGTTGGATGGTACTCGTTGCCGTTCAACAAGTTTATCTGTCAGTAATGGTTAACCCTTAATTGCCAATTCATGGCAATTCCTAATTTCATGTAACCCGTACCACACTTTCCACTAAAACCTAGAATTGCTCATATGAGAAAATTAATGTTCGTAGCATTAATGGCTCCTGCCTTGATAGCAGTGGGCCAGAAAAAGAAAGCTACCCCATCTGCACCTCCTGCAGCCAACGTTGATGAGGTGCTCTTCTCCCAAACCAAATACAGGCTAATAGGACCATGGCGCGGCGGGCGTTCTGCTGCAGTGGCCGGTTCTTACCGCAACAGGCAGACCTTCTATATGGGCGCTACCGGCGGTGGGGTTTGGAAGACTACCGATGGCGGTAACAATTGGAAGAATATTTCTGATAAGTATTTCGGCGGTACCATTGGTGCCGTGGCTGTTGCACCCAGTGATGAGAATGTAGTGTATGTAGGCGAGGGTGAGAACACTATGCGCGGCAACGTAGCCGAAGGCCTGGGCGGCATGTGGCGCAGCGATGATGCCGGTCGCACCTGGCGCAATATCGGCTTGAAGGACGGCCGCCATATCATCCGCATTGTGATCCATCCCCGTAACCCCGATATCCTCTGGGTTGCTGTAATGGGACACCTGTTCGGGCCCAACGAAGAGCGTGGGGTATATAAGTCAACTGACGGTGGCAAGACATGGAAGCGCACCCTCTATATCAACAACCAGACCGGAGCGGCCGACCTGGTGATGGAACCCGGTAACCCGCAGGTATTCTATGCCGGTACCTGGCGCGTGATCCGCACCCCGCATAGCCTTGAAAGCGGTGGTGATGGTAGTGGGCTCTGGAAAAGCACCGATGGCGGTGAAACCTGGAGCAATATCTCCGCAAAGAAGGGGCTTCCCAAGGGCACCTGGGGTATTGTTGGTGTAGCCGTTGCACCCAGCAATCCCGATAAAGTATATGCGCTGATCGAGAATGCTAGCGGTGGACTATATGCGAGTAGTGATGCTGGGGAATCCTGGACACTGCAGAGCAATGACAATAATATCCGCCAGCGTGCCTGGTATTATACCAAGGTATTCGTTGATCCCAAGAACGAGAATACCGTTTACTGTCCTAACGTAGGCTTCATGCGCAGCCGTGATGGCGGTAAGACCTTCCAGAGTATCCGTACGCCGCATGGTGATCACCATGACCTCTGGATCGATCCGGAAGATCCCAACCGCATGGTAGTAGCGGATGATGGCGGTGCACAGGTAAGTTTTGATGGTGGCAATAACTGGAGCACATACATGAACCAGCCCACTTCCCAGATCTACAGGGTGAGCACTGATAACAGTTTCCCTTATCGCATCCTTGGCGCACAGCAGGATAACTCCACCATGCGCATCAGGCATATGACCTATGGTTCTGCCATCACTGATAAGGATTGGGAAGAAACAGCAGGTGCTGAAAGTGGTTATGTGGTAGCTGATCCATTGAATCCCGATATCGTTTATGGGGGTAATTATGGTGGCTATTTGTCACGCCTCGATCATCGTACCGGTGAGAACCGTGCCATCAGCGTTTGGCCCGATAACCCCATGGGAGCAGGTGCAGATGTACAGCGCTACAGGTTCCAGTGGAACTTCCCCATCTTCTTCTCACCGCATAATCCAAAGCGTCTCTACTGCGCGGGTAATGCGCTGTTCGTGACCGAGAATGAGGGAGCCAGCTGGGAGCAGATCTCACCAGACCTGACTACCAACGACAAGAGCAAGCAAGGTCCGAGTGGTGGTCCCATTACCAAGGACAACACATCCGTTGAATACTATTGTACCATTTTCACTGCAACTGAAAGTGCATTGGAGAAAGACCTCCTCTGGGCAGGCAGTGATGATGGACTCGTACATGTGAGCAAGGATGGCGGCAAGAACTGGGAAAATGTTACCCCGGCCAATGCACCCAAGTTGATCATGTGGAATGCGATTGAAACGCATCCTACCAAAAAGGGTGTGGCCTATATCACCGGTACCCGTTACAAGTTGGATGATTTCACTCCATATATCTACAAGACAGAAGATTATGGTAAGAGCTGGAAACTCATCACCAATGGCATCGACAAGCTGCATTTCACCCGAGTAATGCGCGCCGACCATAAGCGTGATGGCCTGCTCTATGCGGGCACGGAATATGGTATGTATATCAGTTATGATGATGGCGCAAACTGGAGGAAGTTCCAGCTGAATCTTCCTGTTGTTCCCATCACCGACCTGACCATCAAGGACAATGACCTGATCGTAGCTACACAGGGAAGGGCATTCTGGATCATTGATGACCTGACCACTTTACAGCAATACGATGCCGCATTGCCCAATAAGAACCTGCATGTCTTCCCGGTCAGGGATGCCTGGAGGTTGCTGCCCGATCCCTATGCATCCTGGCGCCAGGCTTCTGCCCCGGTGAATGCAGGCACTAATCCGCCCAAAGGTGCCGTGATCAATTATTATATCAAGGATGTAAATGATAGCACCAAGGCCAGCATTACCATCATGGATAAGGACCGCAAGGAGATCAAGACCTTCAGCGTTAGCAGCAAGGACAATAAGCTGGATGTGAACAAGGGCATGAACCGTTTTGTATGGGATCTCCAGTACAAGGCGGGTGAGCGCATCGATGGCATGATCCTCTGGAATGGTGTTCCGGGCAGCATTACCGCTCCTCCCGGTAACTACTATGCGAAAGTGAAGGTGGGATCGGATTCATCAGAAGTGCCCTTCGTGGTAAAGGCCGATCCGAATTATAAGATCAGCCAGGCCGACCATGATGCCCAGTTCGCCTTCCTGAGCCAGGTGCAGGGTAAGTTTAATGATGTTCAGAAGGGCATCAAGGATATCCGTTCCGTTCGTGGCCAGTTGAATGATTTCGTAAGCCGCCAGGGTAAGGATTGTCCGAAGGAGGTGAAGCAGATGGCCGATAGCATCAATAAGCAACTCACGACCATTGAAGAGGCCTTGTACCAGACCAAGGCCAAGAGTGGCCAGGATGTGCTGAACTATCCCATCCGCCTGAACGATAAGTTATCCGGTGTATTTGATGCCGCCAGCAGCGGCCAGATGGCACCAAGCAAGCAGGCGAGGGAAGTATATGCTGACCTGGCTGCCAAGTGTGATGTGGAATTGGGTAAGCTGAAGAAGATCATGAATGAAGAACTGCCTAAGTTCAACAATATGATCAGGGAGAAGGCGCTGCCTGTGATCAGCATCAAGGAATAAGTTTAAGCCTATAAGCATAAAATGCCGGAACGAAAGTTCCGGCATTTTTTTATGGGGTTAATTATCCCTTAGCCAATCGGGTCTCTCTTAATGACTACTGTGTACCCACATCTCTACCTCAGCAGGGTCTCCCGCAGGGGACCCTGATGAATAGTAGGATGAAAATTCATCGGGGACTCTCGAAGAGTACCACTCTGGGTTGAAAAGAATTAGCCCCCCGTCGCCCCCGTTGTGTCTTATGACCAACGGGCAGTTAGAAGATGAGCGTAGCTGTTGGATGCATAAATATTTCGTCTTTTATCCATCAGGGTCCCCTGCGGGAGACCCTGCTGAGGTGAGAAAGTAATAGCTCAAAAAATACCCTGGGGTTTATATCGGCTTACGTCTAAAAGCTGTTGGTGATAACACCGAACAGCGGCGCAGAATTTAATTGCATCACTACCATCAACGGCGAAGATTACATATACCCGCCCCCGTTGTGTATTATGACCAACGGGCAGTTGGAAGATGAGATAAGCTGTTGGATGCAAAGAAGGATTGGGCAGCCCCTATTCATGGAGCAGGCTACCCGGATCCTGGATGAAATTTTTCGAAAGGGGGATGATATGTTCTCCTATATGCAATTGTCTGTGGTCGATACGGTCGATCTTTGCTTGCGCCACAACAAAGGATTTATGTACCTGGGTAAATTTTTCAACTGGAAGTTTTTCCCTGAGTCCTTTAAGGGTAGACAATGTCAGCACCATCCGGTCCTTGAGTTGGATGGCCACATAGTTCTCCCGGGCTTCCAGGAATAGGATAGAACTGATCTCAACTTTCTCCAGGCTATTGCCCACTTTCACAAAGAGGCTATCGCCTTTCTTCTCCCAAACCAATTCAAAATATTCCTTTGCTTTTTGAACTGCCTTTGAGAACCTTTCCAGTGAGATGGGTTTGAGCAGGTAATCCAATACATCGAGTTCGTAGCCTTTCAGTGCATATTGTTCATAAGCGGTAGTGAAGATCACCTTCGGGCCATCTTCGTTACCTGCAGCAAATTCGAGGCCTGAAACATAGGGCATTTCTATATCCAGGAAGAGCAGGTCAACGGCTTCCTTCCTAAGCAAGGCGGTAAGTTCATATACGTTTTCGCAGGTACCTACCAGCTGCAGGCAATCGAATTGACCGACATACTTGCTGAGGCCTTTCCTTGCAAGGGGTTCATCATCCGTTATGACGCATCTGATCTTTTGCTGCATGTTCCGCTTTTATTTTGATGGTTGCCGAATAACTGGAATCATTTTCTTCTACTAATAGTTCATGGGTATCGGGATAGAGCAATTCCAACCTCCGCTTTACATTCTCCAGGCCAATGCCTCCCTTCTTTTGAAGCGATCGGAAGCTTACGTCAGGTAAGGAGTTGGTGACCTGCATCACGATCCTGTCTTGCTCCAATGCCGCACGGATGGCGATGAAGGGTTGTTCACCACCCACATACTTGAATGCATTCTCCACCAGTGGCATGAATAGCAGGGGGTATACCTGTTGTTGGCCCAATGCTTCATCAATGCAGAGCCTTAGTTTCAGTTTTTCGGATACCCTTAGCTGTTGCAATTCGATATAGCGTTCCAGGTGGTCCAGGTCTTTCTTGATGGGAACTGTTTCCTGCTGGTCATACAATTGGTAGCGCAGCAGGTCCGCGAATTGCAGGATCGTTCTTTTCGCATTGTCCACATTCTCATCCATCTGGAAATAGATGCCATTGAGGGTATTGAACAGGAAATGCGGATGGTATTGTGCACGCAGGTATTTCAGTTCAGTGGCCAGCTGGTCGTTCTTTATGCCGGCCATTTGCAGGCGCTGCTGGTACATTTCCCTCACCAGCTCATTCACCCTGATCAGGGTATAGTAAAGCATGAGGTAAAGGGTGCCGACCACATTGATAGACACAAAGTCTGTCAAGCTCAGGCCATCGTCTGTTAGTGCTGCAAATGGGATGACCGTGGCATTGATCAGCAGGAACAGTACGGAATAGGCCACCAGGAATTCTTTCAATAGTAGTTTAGTGGGAATCCCGTTAGCGTAATCTATCCTGTTCCTTTTTTTCAGGAAGCTGATGACCCAATGGATCAGGTAACTGATCACAATGATGCCACCAAGCTCCAGCAGGGTGATGGCAAGGGGCCTTTCCCAGAACAGTTCCTTCTCGTAGGTGTCATTGATCAGCCGCACTGTTGCGTAGATCAGCAATCCCAACAATAAGGGCTGTATTTTTTTCAATGATTGTTGCATTGTGCTGTACTTGTTTAGGCGCTTTGTTTACCGGTTTCATGCCGAAGATCCATCGCAGAGCATTGTTCGGCCGCACCAGGAAATGGATCAGCGCCATGCAGGTAATAAAGGTAAGTAATACGATGAACAGGTATTTGGCCAATATGCCCTCTTCGGTCTGCACCACATAGAAGGCGATGATCACGATCACGGTTTGGTGCAGGATATAGAAGGGATAAAGTACTTCATTACCATAATTCAGGAAGCTGTGTTTCCGGTTCAGGTATTTCTTTCCATAACCTACCAGTCCCATTACCATGCTCCAGGCGATGGCAGGCGTGATGGCCAGGTAGAGATAAGTGTAGGCATAGGAGGCTGTATTGTCCGGGTAAGTATCCCAGGGCGAGATGTTATTCCAGCGGATATAGTTAACTGTTAGATAGAGGAGGAGCGCCATCAGCATGGAGGTCTTCCGGTTGCGCTCCAGGCTGTCCAGCAGGGATGGGTGCACGATCATGAAGAATCCTACCAGCAGGAACCATAGCCAGTAAAAGAAAGCGCAACCGTCTTCAATCAGGTTATTCTTGAAGGGGAAACGCAGGACGAGTGATGCAAAGAGGAGGATGCCGGGAAGGGCGAGGAGGTAAATACGTTTGTTGGTTGAAAGCCATGCTGCAAGCTTGTTCAATCCATTCTTGCCATCCTTCATCATCCAGAGGAAGAGGGGGACACAAATGATATCGTAGATAAACAGGTAGGCGATGAACCAGAGGTGGTGCCAGCTGAAATTCCCTTCAGGGTAGGGTTGGAAGCGGAAGATGCTGGGGTAGAAGTCAAGGAAGCTACCGGTATAACCATTCGCTACCCTTTCGAGGTAAACCTGCGGCGGCACGATGATGAGCATACCGGCTACCAGGGGAAGGAAGAGACGGATGAACCGTTGTTTGATGAACTCCTTGCCGCTGCCATATTTTTTGAGCATGAAGAAGCTGACCGTTCCAGAGATGAAGAAGAGAAGGGGCATCCTGAATTTGCTCAGCATATAGTTGAATTCCATCAGCAGGTTGCTCCTTTCGCCGTTCATGATATGCCAGTGTTCCTCCGGTACAAAGGGTTGGGCGGAGTGGTAGAAGAGCACCCCAATGATAGCCGCGATGCGAAGCCAGTCGAGGTAGTATTGACGTTGATAGGTTGCCATCTGGTTGATTTTTCAGCAAACCTATTGGGTATCGTGGCAGCGGTAAAACGCTATTGACGAAAGGGATTTTTGGGTTGACGAAATGGGATAGGGGGAGAAGTAACGCAAAGTCCGCTCTGCCTGCCTTAGCTTTAGCATCGGCAGGCGAAGGACACGCAAAGGGCGCAAGGCTTTTTTACCTCATCAGGTTTCCTTTAACCCCATCAGGGTCCCCCGAAGGGGCTACTGTGTACCCACATCTTTAGATTAATTTACCCCCATCGGGGTCTCCCAAAGGGGACCCCGATGTATAAAAGGCAAAATAGTTTATACATCCGATAGCTAAGCTCATCTTCCAACTACCCGTTGGTCATCAAACACAACGGGGGCGACGGGTGGGGGGTAAATCTTTTCACCCCATAGTGGTACTCTTCAAGAGCCCCGATGAATTTTCAACCTGCTATTCATCAGGGTCCCCTGCGGGAGACCCTGATGAGGTAAAAGTATATCGTATCTGATACATCTGGGTCCCCTGCGCAAAACCCTGATGAGGTAAAGATGTGGGTACACGGTAGCTGCTGTAATGGACCCTGATGCAATGACATAGGATACATTCCAGAAAGGACTATTTCCATATTTGAAACAAATTGGTTAACTTATAGGAAACCTTAACTGTGATCTTCAAGGATTTCCTTCCCCACCCTGCACTCAGGGAGGAGGTGGCTGTGTACCACCTGCGGCACTTCATCATGCATGGAGGAAAGCAACTTCCCTTCAAGCCCTATCCCCCGCGACCGGAGCAATGCCTTGCCTTTTACCCAAGAGGCCAGGAGACAACCATGCTGGTGCCCGATGGTAAATTGATCCGTCAACCGGGAGTAATGTTGATGGGACAATTTACCCATAGGATCAATCGGCATATTTCCGAGGAATTCCTCATGATATTGGTGGTGTTCAAGCCAGGTGCATTACATCGCCTGACAGGCATACCTTTTACTGAACTGCTCAACCAAACCGTTGATGCCTGTGTGGTCATCGGGAATGAGGCCTGTGCAGTAAATGAGCGTTTGTCCAATACGGGAGATTACCGGGAAATGATCGCAATCATCGATGATTTCCTTTTATCATTGGTGCGAAGGAAACGGCATTCCTCCCATCCCTCCGACCAGGTTTTTGATCTCATGCTTACCTCCAACGAACGATTTTCGATCGATTGGCTGGCCTCACAGAGTTGTTATAGCATCCGGCAGTTTGAGCGAAAATTCCAAGCAGCCATTGGGGTTAGCCCCAGGACCTTTGAGCGCATCATTCGTTTCAACCGGTCTTACCAGATGCGGTTGCAGCGTCCGCACTGGGATTGGTTAAGGATCGCCATGGAGTGCGGGTACCACGATTACCAGCACCTGGCCAAGGATTACCGGGAGTTTGCGAATGGTTCACCGAATGATTTCTTCAGGGAAGAATCCAAAGCCCCTGAGCGTGTGCTTGGGTTGAATGGTTGAAGAATGCTGCAAATCTTTTCTGGTTCCCTTTTATCACCTCATCAGGGTCTATCGTAGAAGACCCTGATGTGCCGTTTTTACCGCAGCAGGGTCTCCCGTAGAGGACCCTGATGTATGAAAGGCGAAATATATATGCATCCCACAGCTAAGTTCATCTTCCAACTGCCCGTTGGTCATAAGACACAACGGGGGCTACGGTAGGTATTAAATCTTTTCACACCATAGAGGTAATCTTCGAGAATGCCCGATGTGTATCTATCCTACTATTCATCAGGGTCCCCTGCGGGAGACCCTGCTGGGGTATGGGAGTGCGGGTACCACGATTACCAGCACCTGGCCAAGGATTACCGGGAGTTTGCGAATGGGTCACCGAATGATTTTTTCAGGGAAGAATCCAAAGCCCCTGAGCGTGTGCTTGGGTTGAATGGTTGAAGAATGCTGCAAATCTTTTCTGGTTCCCTTTGATCACCTCAGCAGGGTCTCTCGTAGAGGACCCTGATGTGCCGTTTTTACCTCATCAGGGTCTCCCGAAGGGGACCCTGATGTATAGTTAAGCTTTCTTCCTTTGCGTGCTTAGCGGTTCTTTGCGGACTTTGCGTTACCAACAATCACGGCGAAACCAGTATCTCCGTCAACTTACCCACTGCCCCATAACTGTAACCATTCCACGCCAATCCATTGATGGAATAATCCGAAGCACTCATCGGGTAGCGCGTTGTCCAGTTGATGAGGTCAGGTGAGGTATGGATACCAATACCAGCGCCAACATATTTGTTCCCTACCTGGATCATGGTCTTCATACTGAAATTCGCAGGAAGGGTAGACACTGTATTCCATGCATTGCCATCCACAGAAGAGATGATGGTAACACCCTGGTTCATGCCCGGGCCCTGCAACCCGAATCCCCCCAGTGCAATGAACTTATCCTTGAACCAGTTCACCTCTATCAGTGGCACTTTATTGGTCATGCTCACGCTTTGTTGTGTCCAGTTCAAGCCATCAATGGAGGAAAGAATTAAGGGTTCCATATTGAAGCCTCCGGTCGGCGCTTCTATGGCTACTTCCCCAACGGTTACAGCCTTGTTGCCCGACCAGGCCACGGATTTCAGTTCGCCCCGAAGGATGATCGGCGGCTGTTCATTCCAGTTAATGCCATCTGCAGAGGTCATGATCAGTCCATGCGCCAGGGTAGTGTATTGTCCACCTACTGCAATGAACTGGCTGCCTGTCCAGCATACGCCCGACAAGTGTTTCATGCTGGTATTCTCCTGTTTCCGGACATTCCAGTCGATCCCATTGGGTGAACTGATGATGGTTGGTCCGGGTCCTACTGCTATGAATTGGTTGCCCGACCAGCAGATGGACCTAAGGTTGGCGTTGGTTTTACTTTCACGATCCGTCCATATCTCGCCATTGGGCGAGGTCATGATCCTTCCACCTTCCCCTATGGCCACAAAAAGGTTATTCGCCCAGATGGCCTTGTTGAGGATTCCGAAAGGACTCAGTACATAATTACGCCAGGTAATAGCACTGTCGTCAATGATAAAACTGACGGTACCACTGAGTTTGTTGGAGCTCCGGTTCTTTTCATCTACGGCCCAGACTTCAAAGGAGAAGCTGGCCGGTTGGGTAGGGGTCTCTAATTCCAGTAAGAGGGATAATGTCCCGGAGGTCATGCCAGAACCGCCCTGCACAGGAATGGTCAGGTCAAGGCCTTGTGGCGAGACCAACCGAATGGATGCAATGCCGCCTTGTGCACCTGTGAAAGTGATGGAGCCGGCAATGCCAACGGTATAACTGGTAGCCTTTAGGGCAACCTGTTTGGGGTTGTATTCCAGGTTAGACAGGACAAATGAGGTGGGGGGTGGATTGGGTGGTTCGGGGCTGGAATCGCTCTTGCTGCAACCACCCAATAGCGTTAGTGCCAATAAGAAGGCACCGAATAATACATGCCTTTTCATGGTACTAAAGCTAGGTGTATACTGCGTTTTGAAGAATGACGCGGGTCAGGGGTGGGGGTGATTTCATGCAGTATCGCCTTTGTGGGTTTGGGCCACTAAGACTCGAAGACACCAGGTTGCACAAAGGCGTCTTGGTGTTCCTTCGAGTCTTTGAGTCTTCGTGGCCCTATTTTCACATCTTCACTCCCTTCTTCTCCATCATATAGAATAACACCATCATGAACACCTCTTCCGCCCCGCCATCGCGGTTGGAGAAAATGTAGAAACTGATATCATCTGAGGGTACGTAACGGAAAGCAGCCTGGAATCCACGCACGCCGCCATTGTGCCCGCGCAGGGGAAACCCACCGGGATCTTCCACCATCCAGCCCAGTCCATAATGCACGAAGGGCGGTTCATGCGCTGGCCTCGATTCCTTTCCCCACAATTGTTGCAAGGAAGCAGCACTGATGTATTTACCTTTTAGCAAGGCTGTCAATACCTGGTTCAGCTCGCGCGTATTCAGGAAAATGCCACCTGCAGATGTCCAATGCGAAGGATCGTTGCCTTCACCGATCACCCATACCCCGTCTTTCTGCGCATAACCGGTACCGTAAGGAACTTTAGCGGCATAGTCGATACCGGCAGGTTGCAGCAATTTTGTTTTCACGATCTCCTGGTAGGACTTCTGATAGCGCTCTTCCAGGATCTTTCCCAGCACAATGAAACCGGAATTGGAATAATGCAGGTCGATACCCGGAGTGTCCTTCACCAGTTTCATGTCTTTTACCAGGGCCATATGTTGGTCAATAGTTCGCGTAGCGCTGTCATTGTATTTCGGATGTTCGAAATAATCACCCAGGCCGGAGGTCTGGTTCAGGCAATGGCGGATGGTGATCTTATCGCCATTTCCGATCTGCCAGGATTTTGAAAGATATTTATTCACGGGCTGGTCCAGTTGGATGGCCTGCTGCTCCACCAACTGCATGATCAATATAGCGGTCAGGCTCTTGCCAATGGAGCCGATATTGTAACGGGTCTCGGCGGTATTGGTTTGTTTTGCTTGCTCTGAAGCCCATCCTTTGGAAAAGGACATGATGGTTTGGTTGCCCTGGACAAGTTGGAAGGTGCCGGAAAAATTAGTACTGGCTATTCTGGCTTTCAGGGAATCTGCATCTGCCGGACCAAGCAGGAGCCGGGTAGTATCTGATGGACGGTGATGGGTGAAAATGGTTTCATTAGGGTGGTTATTGGGATTACCCAATGCGGTAAGGCTAGTGGCTTGCAGGCCGGTTGCCACTGCTGTCGATAACAGGATAAGTTGAAAAGGTTTAATAATCATAATACAGTTTCGCCCTGTGACCCTTTCGGTTGAAATCAGGTTACTGGGATAGCGAAGTATTGGATTAATGGGCATTAGTTTGGGTGAGCGGTTGGAGGAAAGAGTAGTAGGGTAGAGGGTTAACGTTATTTAGGCCACAAAGGCACAAAGACACCAAGTTGCACAAAGGCGTCTTTGTTTTCCTTCGAGTCTTCGAGTCTTCGAGTCTTCGAGTCTTCTTGGCCCCTTAACAACGGTTCCGGATGGAGTAAGAAGGCTGCCAGCGGTGTCTTTTACTTATCAATTGACTGTCTAAGACAAGACCAACCTGAAACCGTAAACAGGTAAGGCCCCTTGCAGGAAATCAAGGTCCGTTGACCTTTTGAATCCGATACGTTCATACATATCCCAGGCGGTTTGCATGGCTTTGGTGGTATGGATGATCACCTGTTCCAATTGCTGTTGCCTGGCTTTGGCTATACATTCAAGGGTCAGTAATTTGCCAATGCCTTTGCCACGCGCTTCCGGACTTACCGCGAGCAGCCTGAAGCCGGCTGCGTTTTGCTCATTGGTGGCAGTGCCGTCTGATCCATATTGGCTCATATCCCCAAAATAGACGACTGCACCTGAAATTCTTTCTTCAGCATCGACTGCTACCAATAATTCAGCACTTGGTTTATTGGTCAGTTCGCCCACATTGGCCAGCATTTGATAGTATTGGGGTTGTTCGGTCTCTTTCGGAAAGCCATCCAATTGAGAATATACTTGTATCATTAGCTTACCAATTTCTGCAAACTCATCTGGCATTGCGTTCCTGACCTGGAAATAATTATTTGACATTTTCAAAGATTTCAAGACTGATCAATAATTGGTCCTTTCTGGATTCGGTCTGAATTCCTTTTGATTCCTTTTCGGAAGGTAGGGATGGTTTTTTCTTCTTAGTTGGAATAGCTGGGACATTTTTAAATGATCAGGCTGTTATTTTGGTGAATGCCTGAAAGACCTGTAAAGCCTGGGTTATGTCAAGTGAGTCCTGATATTGCCGGTAAGTTGGCAGTTGATTAGTCGCTCTATGTTCTATATCCATCCTAACTCTTTCACTATCATTTCACTTTCAATATTTCCAATATGTAATGTTGATTTTGGTTCGAAGAGGAGATTAAATACTATCTCTCCGTTTGTACGTGGCCTGTGTTCTACACCTTTCGGAATGATCAGGATCTCACCTTCCCAGACTTCTACTGTTCGGCCATCCCTGAAGTCAATTAATAATGTACCCATGAACACCATGAACATTGCGTCTTCGTTTTCATGGCTATGCCAGACAAAGTCGTTTTGAAGCTTGCTAAGTTTCACATACTGTCCATTGAGTTCCCCGATAATATGAGTTGTCCATTGTTTTTCGAACAATGAAAACTCCTCCATGATATTGATGGGCTTGATTTCTTTCATCCTGTTGTATTGATTGGGTGAAAGCATTGCATTGGGCAAATATGGCTAACCATTTCGAAGCAATAATTGAAAGCTAAGCTTATCGCTTTAGAAAATCCCCATCCATGATCAACACGGTTGCCCCGTTTTTAGAGTAAGACCGATGGGAACTCAGTCCGTCTGACACTACATAACTCATACCACTGGTCAGTATGTGTTTCTCACCCCCTTCCAATTCACTTTCAAACTCGCCTTCCAGGCAATAGACCACATGGCCCAGCTGGCACCAATGATCCGCCAGGTAGCCTTTGGAAAATTTCACTACGCGGATCCGGAGACCTGGATATTGAAGGGTTCGCCAGGTTGCTGAACCTTCCTCGCCTTTATGTACTTCGCCGGGAATTTTCTCCCAATCAATTATCTGGAACGGTATACCAAGATCTTTCACTTGCATTTCAAAATGATTTATCCTTTTTCAATAATTACTCAACCCAGTAGCTTATTTCCCAACAAAAAATTTCCGGTGAAAGTTTGTTGCTCCTTCTCCGGTAGTGGGTGGAAAGGGGCAGCTAAAATGTCACGGTATAGTTTTTCGATCGGCATTTTACACAGGTAGCTCTGGCCGCCAAATATTTCTACAGCTTTTTGGACTGCCTGTATAGAGGAATTAGCGACAACCGATTTCCGCGCCAAAACTGCATTGCCATTTTCGTCCACCGGTTTGAAGTCAAAGTTATTCGTGATCCTGATCATATCCTTAAGCATGACCTGTGCGGTGGTAATCAGGTTAAAGAGTTCTCCCAACTGGATCGGTGTATAGCTTTCCGGTTTCTTTATTGCTTGTGCCAGGCTCAGGTCATAGGCTTTCTCTGCAATGCCCACATAGGTACTCATGATTAGCGGAAGGGCGACTGTCAGTACCACATTCCAGAAAGGATGGAATTCTCCCCTTGGCCTGCGTAAGGAAATATTTGCTTCCGGAACGAACACCTCTTCAAGTGTGATGGAACAGGAGCCGGTACCCCTCATGCCCATCGCATACCAGTTGTCCTCCAGTTTCACTCCCTTCGATTGAAAAGGTATACCAAAATGCAAGACCTGGGGACCGGCTTCCGGATCATTGTATTGGGCGCTTGTTACCAGGATATTGCCGATCGGTGACTGGCTGGCAAAGTTTTTCCTGCCGTTCACCAGGTAACCTCCCTCTGTCTTTTGCAGGGTGCCGCTGGACGATAGCCAGTCGCCCGCACCCGTACTCACCAGGACAAGCTGGTTCGCTGCAATTTTCCTGAGCAACTCTTCTGAGCCCTGACCTTTTTTATACTTCCAGACATTAGCGGCTACCAGGTGTTGGTGCATGGATAATGCCAGGGCAGTAGAAGAACAGCCTTTAGCGAGCTCCCGCAGGAAAAAACACATGTCTTCATAGTCCCAGCCATCCCCGCCCAGTTCGGTGGGTACCAGGGCAGAGAAGATCTTCTCCGCTTTGAGCCTTTCATAATTTTCCTCCACGAAGCTGTTGGTTGCATCGTGCATGTTGGTACGGGAACTGAATTCGCTTTGCAGTGTGTTAGCCAGTTCGGCTACATGATCGGATAAGGTAATGGTGGTCATTGGGATCTTATTTTGGTGATGAAATAATGGCGTTGATCAACTGGGAGGGAATATTATTATGGGTCCATTCAGGGGGATCGGATACCGGCAGATGGTTGTCAAGAACCGGGTACTTTTTTTCTCCTCACCACTCTTGGATAGCCCGGGTAAAGCATACCGATTGCCTTTGCTGTTGGCCACCTGCCTGGTTGCAGGATCAAGTCAATGCTTTTCATGATCAAAAGGTTTATACTACAAACCTATCCAACCAGTGGCGCTTCGCATTTGCTATACCGTCCAGTTTTTTTACTAAAAAGGTCAGGGTTAAAGGGCCAGATGATGCTGTTTCTTATACTGGAGGGGTGAAAGGCCAAATTTATTCTTGAAGACACGGGTAAAATGGGCATGATTTTCAAAGCCGCTTTCGAAGATCACATCAGCTAAGCTTTTATTGGTGGTGGACAGTAATTTTCCGGCATGCTGCAGGCGCTTTTCCAAAAGCCATTTACCAGGGGGACACTGGTAGAGGGCACTGAAGTCACGCTTAAAGGATGACAGGCTGCGGTTGCAAAGTTTTGCGTAGTCTTCTAATTCAAGTTTGAACGAAAAATTGGCTTCCATAATGCTTTCAATACTGCTGGCCTGCCGGTTGGCCACCTGGTGCAGGTAGGTGACAAATTCCGAATTGCTGGCATTACTGGAAAGGTTGAGCAGCAATTCCAGGAACTTTAGCTCGATCAGGCTTTCCGAGGGTTTGACAGAGGCAGTGAAGAATCCCATGATCGAGTTGCAAAAATTTTGCAGCACATCATCGAAGGCCAGGGGAAGGACCAGTGCATCGGAAACCTTGTCTGTTGGTGCAGGCAATTCATTCTTGTACAGGGTAATGTATTGGGAAATGAAAGTATCCGGCACCACAAATACCACAATGCAAAAGGGTTCACGGAAGAATTGTTCGATCAGGCAGGCACCTTTTTTAACAAAAATAAAGGAGCCTTGCTGCAATTCCCAGACCCTGCCATTGGCATGCAGGTTTTTCTTTCCCGAGATAACGTAATAGAAATAATTGTGTTCCGACCAAATGGTCAGCCTGTTTTCCTTGACCGGGCAGTCATAGTTCAGGAACAGTAATTCCTTACAGGAGAACTGCTTAAAATACTGGGGATTATTCTTCAGTAACTCGATGTAGTTAATGATCACTAGTAGGTATTTTTTGATGGCATCACCGGTGGGTATAGCGAAGACGCCTGCACGGTGATGATTGATTTTTGATACCCCTTTCTCCAGGTCAATTTCAGGTCCTGGCCCTTTAGTTTACTACGTCAAATGTAGGGCTTTGGTTTAGTCTTTTCCGGGGAAATCGGATGGCTGGTAACCCGGATCGCTTACTGGCCGCTACTAGCCTGAACTACCTTTCAAATTTACCGTATTATCTTGAAGAGCCACTAAGGCAAAAAGACGCTAAGTTGCCCGAAGACGCCTTAGTGTAACTTAGTGCCTTAGTGCCTTCGTGGCCCTGTCATCTCGCCAAACCCTCTCCCCGACTGCCTTTCCCGTCATTTACAATTCGTTAAGAAACAAAACTTGCCCGTGAAATCACTTCGTTCTAGCTTAGCGTGCGCAATGGCGAGACTCTTCAAACAAATCTGGTTGATCCTCCTGGTTCTTGTTTTTGCCGGCAACCTGCCGGTGAAAGCGGGCAACTATGTTGCCTCCTTCCCTGACCAGCAGTCTTGTTCCATTGAGCCATCCACCAGGGATGCCGAACCCTCCGCCCTGCCTGCTATAACTACAGTGAAGGCCGCCGTTCCCCTGCCGGGACAGGAAGGACTTCCCTTCGATATCGAAGAACCCCGGGAGACCGAAGATGAGGAGGAGGGTAACAAGAAAACGCTCACTGGTTCTTCCCTTTCCTTCGCCGAATGCTATGCCCTGCTCTTGCAGGTGATCAATAACCCGGTCCATAGCGTTGAATCGGGTTACGCTATTCCCATTCATTATACTTCCCCCAGGCGCTTCCTGGAATGCCGCATGATCCGCATTTGATCCTGCTTCCCCTTGTAGCTTAGTCTACATTCCCCTTATTGCTTGCCCCCGGATGTTCCATCCACCGCCGTTCCTGGCTTCGCCCTCAAGGACCCAGGCAAACGTATTTATCGTTTAACCAACACATATGAACTCAACAAAAATGACAAGGAGACAACCACTCCTGCTCATCGCCTTTTTTGCCCTGGCCAGTCTCACGGCCTGCCACAACAAGCACGAGCAGGAAGAAGTGGAAGCCAGATTTGCCGTTACCAGTACCATCAAGGCAGACACCTCTATCGTAAATGACTATGTATGCCAGATCCAGTCCTTCCAGCACATCGAGATCAGGGCCATGGAGAAGGGCTACCTGCAGAAGATCTATGTAGATGAAGGGCAATTCGTGCGAAAGGGCCAGCTACTCTTCCAGATTATGCCCATGCTCTACCAGGCCGAATTCCAGAAGGCCGAAGCCGAAGCCAATTACGCGGCCATCGAATACCAGAACACCAAGTCCCTGGCCGACAGCAATATTGTATCAAAGAATGAACTGGCCCTCGCCAAGGCGCGACTCGACAAGGCCCGTGCGGAAATGCAACTGGCCAAAGTGCATCTCGGCTTTACCGAGATCAGGGCGCCTTTTGATGGTATCATGGATAAGCTGCAGGTGAAACTGGGTAGCCTGGTGGATGAAGGCGAACTGCTCACCACACTCTCCGATAACAGCAAGATGTGGGTCTATTTCAACGTGCCGGAAGCCGAATACCTGAATTATAAATCGGGTGTAAAGAACGACAGCATGCTGACCGTTCACCTGCAGATGGCCAATAACGAATTGTTCGATGCGCCAGGTAAGGTAGAGACCATCGAGGCCGACTTCAACAACGAGACCGGTAATATCGCCTTCCGCGCCACTTTCCCCAACCGGAAGGGATTACTGCGCCATGGTGAGACCGGCAATATCAAGGTGATGGTTCCTTTCAGGAATGCCATCATCATCCCGCAGAAAGCCACTTTCGAGATCCTCGATAAGAAATACGTGTATGTAGTGGACAAGGAGAACAGGGTGCAGCTGCGCCCCATTTCAGTTGCGGCTGAAATGATCGATCTCTTCATCATCGACAAAGGATTGGCGGAAAACGAAAAGATCCTGTTGGAAGGCATCCGCAAGGTGAAGGACAAGGATAAGATCGCCTTTACTTATGAAGAGCCGAGGGAAGTGATGGCGCACCTGCGCGTGGCTTCCGAATAATCCTTGCACCTAAAAAAGCATTACATGTTTACAAAATTTATGCATAGGCCGGTACTCGCCATCGTAGTATCGCTCCTGATCGTCTTCATGGGACTACTGGCCATAGAAACCCTTCCTATTTCACAGTTCCCTTCCGTTGCGCCACCACGGGTCCTGGTGGAAACGGCTTATCCCGGCGCCAGCGCCAACGTGCTGGTGAACTCCGTACTGATCCCGATGGAACAAGCCATCAACGGTGTGCCGGGAATGAAATACATGACCTCAGATGCCACCAGTGCAGGTGAAGCCAATATCCAGGTGGTCTTCGACCTCGACACCGATCCCAACCAGGCGGTGGTGAATGTAAAGACCAGGATCGAACAGGTGATGAACCGATTGCCTGTACTCGTGCAACGCGAAGGGGTGGTTGTATCGCGTACCCAGGCCAACATGCTGATGTATGTGAACCTCTACAGCAAGGACACGGCCGCGGACATGAAGTACCTCTACAACTACGCGAACGTTAACATCATTCCTGAACTCAAACGCCTGAGTGGGGTAGGACAGGCATCCATCCTGGGTAGCCGCAGGTATGCGATGCGCGTATGGCTGAAGCCCGACCGCATGCGTGCCTACAATATCTCCACTGATGAAGTGATGGAAGCACTCAATGAGCAGAGTGTGATCGGTTCGCCCGGACGTATCGGCCGAAGCGATGGTAAGCGCTCCCAGTCGCTTGAATATGTGCTCACCTACCAGGGACGATTCAGTGAGCCTGACCAATACAAGAACGTGATCATCCGTGCCAATCCCAATGGCGAGATCCTTCGCCTGAAGGATGTGGCAGATGTGGAGTTCGGT